>CAMCWW010000147.1:0-7502 GCA_945882935.1 Opitutus sp. GAS368 | reverse complement strand
GGAGCACGCCGAGAAACTCGCCGCTCTCGTTCGCGAGACGCAACCCGGCGCCCTCCTCTGCAGTCGGGTCGGCTACGGCCTCGGTGACTACCTGAGCAAGGGCGACATGGAAGTCCCGCCGCGCAATCTGCCCGGCCTCTGGGAAACCTGCGACACGACCAACGATTCCTGGGCCTATGCGTGGTATGATCAAAATTGGAAGGACCAGAAAGAGATCCTCCACCGTCTCGTTTCCACGGTCGGTCGCGGCGGCACCTACTTGCTCAACGTCGGCCCCGATGGTTCCGGCCGCATTCCCGCGCAGGCGACAAAGTATCTCCTCCAAGCCGGCGAGTGGATCAAACGCTACCCGCAGGTCGTCTACTCCGCCGGCGCCTCGCCCTGGGACCACGCCCAACCGTGGGGCGATGTCACGACGAGCGGCCACACGCTCAACCTCGTCGTCTTCGATTGGCCGAAAAACGGCCGCCTCGTGCTCCCCGGCCTGCAAACCGCCATCGCCGCCGCCGGCCTTGTCTCTGGCGGAAAACTGATTCCCGTCACCTGGAGGAAAAACGGCACGTGGACCGAACTTCAGCTCCCGCCCGCCCCACCCGATCGCCCCGCATCCGTAATCGCGGTCAAGTTGCACGGCGCGCCCAAGGTGGACCAAACCCTTGGCCTGCATCCGAATATCCCTACCCCGCTCTTGCTCGAATTCGCCGAGGTGACCGACGCCACGAAAAAAGAAATTCGCTGGATGGAAAAATTCGGCGAGTGGAAAGCCGCCAACCAGGTCAGCGACTGGAAACCCGGCGGCCGCGCCGTCTGGACCGTCGACGTCGCCAAGGCCGGCGACTATCGCCTCGACCTCACCTACAAGGGCGAAGGCAAGCTGGTCTGGCGCATCGAAACCGACGAGGGCGTGACGCTCCAAAACCAGCAGAACTCGTCGCCCATTTATCACTCACACACCTTCGGCTTGCTCACCTTCAAGACCACCAGCCGCCACACCATCGCCGTTTCTCTCGTCGACGGCCCGGCCGACAAAGCAAGCCTTCAGGCGATCCACCTGAGCCCCGTCGAATGAAATCCTACCGCGTTCTTCTGGCCGCGCTCGCCACCACCGCAAGCTACGCGGCCGGACCGAGCACCGACTTCGCACCGCTGCGCGAACAAATCGTCGGCCTCGGCGCTCTGACCTCGCCGCCCGCCGTCCACCCGGCCGAGGGTTTCGCCACCACCGGAGCAATCAAACCTCTCTTCTTCGAGAGCCTGCCGTATCGGGGAGAACCCACGCGCGTTTTCGCTTGGCTCGGTCTTCCCCCCGCGCGCCCGGGAAAAGTTCCCGGTGTCGTGCTCGTGCACGGCGGCGGCGGCACGGCATTCAAGGAATGGGTGCAGAAGTGGAACGATCAGGGCTTCGCCGCGATCTCCATCGCCGTCGAAGGCCAGACCGATGAACGCATCCCCGGCGCGCCGCCGGGCGCCCAATGGAAACGCCACGCCACCGCCGGACCCGCGCGCACCGGCATCTACGGCGACTCCGCCGAGCCGCTCACCGATCAGTGGATGTATCACGCCGTCGCCGACGTCGTGCTCGCCAATTCCTTGCTCCGCTCCTTGCCCGAAGTGGACGCCGCGCGCGTCGGTGTCTGCGGCATCTCGTGGGGCGGCATTATTACCTCGACGGTGGTCGGCATCGACCCGCGCTTCGCCTTCGGGATCCCAATTTATGGCTGTGGCGCGCTCGATCGCATTCCCAACCAATACGGCCGCGCCCTCGGCGATCTCGCGCTCTATCGCGAGGTGTGGGAACCCTTGCTCCGCCTGCCTCGCGCCACGATGCCGCTGCTTTGGCTCACCGGCCCCCGCGACGCGCACTTTCCGCTCGACGTGCAAAAGGCCAGCTACCGCGTCGCGCCCGGCCCGCGCCTGGTCTCCATTCCGTTCGACATGAAGCACGGCCATGCAGCCGGCTGGAATCCGCCCGACAGCTACGCGTTCGCGCAAGCTGTCGTCGAAACCGGCCGCCCTTGGGCGCGCGAGGTATCGCAGGAAAGCCATGACGCTACCGCCCGCGTCGCATTCGAAACCACCCGCCAAGTAAGCGGGGCGACCCTCGTTTTCAAACGTGACGCCGACTGGGAGAAACTCCCGGCTCAACTCGCAACCGCGTCCGGCCGCACCACCGCCTCCGCATCCATCCCGGCCGGCACCACCGCCTACTATTTCAACCTCGATGCCACCGGACTCACGCTCAGCTCCGAACTCCAAACCATCAATCCCGCCGCTCCGCCTCGCGTGACAGTCGCCTTAACCGGCTTCAATTGGGACCGCGTGCCGCTCAATCTCCATTTCGGCAAACGCTCCGCCGATCTGACCGATGCCGAGATCAATTTCATCGCACGTCGCAGCGCGTTGATCGCCCTCGAAAAAAGCCACGGCGTCACCCCCCACGGCAGCACCGAGGCCGGCATCGCGGACTCCGCGCGGCGGATCACGCAGCGCAATCCGGACGCCAAAGTTCTCTTCTACCTCAACGCCTTCATCAACTGGCCCGGCTACGACGCCTTCAAAACCTACCGCCCCGAGTGGACGCTCCGCACCGCGAGCGGCGAGATCGTGACGCACCCGTCCGGCACGCCGCGCCCCGATCCGTCGAACGCCGAATTCCGCGAGTGGTGGTCGGAGGTCGTCGCCCACGCAAACCGGACCGCCCCCCTCGGCGGCGTCTTCGTCGACGCGCTGCCGCAGGCACTTTCCCCCGGCCTCGCCAAACAGGTCGGCGACGCCAAGGCCCGCGCCATCGTGGCCGGCCTGCGCGAGATGCTGGCCCTCACTAAACGCAAACTCGGCCCCGACCGCCTCGTGCTCGTCAACGGCTTGCGCACGACGGATTTTCGCGAGATCCTCGATTGGGAGGGCATCGACGGCGTGATGATCGAACACTTCGGCGCGTTCAAAACCGACACACCCACCGACATCAAAGCCGATCTCGACTCCATCGCGCTTGCCGCCGC
Organism: Opitutus sp. GAS368; assembly: GCA_945882935.1. Classification (GTDB taxonomy): domain Bacteria; phylum Verrucomicrobiota; class Verrucomicrobiia; order Opitutales; family Opitutaceae; genus Tous-C4FEB. The sequence goes on along the minus strand of CAMCWW010000147.1, from coordinate 4,500 downwards.
CAAAGGAAAGTTCGTCGTGATCAAGGGTTGGCCCGGTTTCAATTGGCTCGATAAAGAGATGATGCAGCGCCCCTACGCCGAGCTCCTCCAACTCGCCCGCGAGCGCCTCACGTTTCCGCTCGCCTGCTTTCTCGTCGCCGCGCAACCCGGCTCGCACTTCTGCTACTCGTGGGGCTACACGCACACCCACGGGATGCTCGACGCCTATGCCGAGTTCGACCGCCCGCTCGGCCCGCCCCAAGCCGACGCAAAATGGGTCGGCCTCACCGCCACCCGCGAATTCGCCCACGCCTCCGTCACAGTCGACCTCACGACCCAGCAAGCCCGGATCGACTGGCACTGATCCACCGTTAACGCCGTTTCCTATGTTCCCCAGCCGCTCCCTTCTCCCCTTCTCTCTTTCCCTACTTCTCTCCCTTTCCGCCGCTGCGGCGGAGCCACGCCGGCCCAACATCCTCTTCATCCTCGTCGACGATCAGTCGCCGTTCGATCTGAAGGTTTACAATCCGAAGTCCGCCCTGCACTCGCCCCACCTCGACCGCCTCGCCGCGCAGGGCATGGTGCTCGATGGCGCGTATCACATGGGCTCGTTCAGCGGCGCAGTCTGCACGCCATCCCGGCATATGATCATGAGCGGGCGCTCCGTCTGGCACCTGCCGATCGGTCCGGGGGCCTCGACCTGCCCGCCCGATATTGCGCAGCAGACGATCCCCGCCGTCTTCAATCGCGCCGGCTACGACACCATGCGCACCTGCAAAATGGGCAACAGCTACGAGGCCGCGAACAAGCTCTTCACCGTGCGCAAGGATGCCACCAAACGCGGCGGGACCGACGAGACCGGCAGCGCCTGGCACGGCGAACAGGTGCTCGCGTATCTCGCGCAGCGCGACCACACGCCCGCGGCGAACCGCGCGCCGTTTCTGATCCATTTCGGTTTCTCCCATCCGCACGACACCCGCGACGGCAAGCCCGAGCTGCTCGCGAATTACGGCGCGACCAATCACACCGATCGCACCACGCCCCCGCCCGCCCACCCCAAGCAACCGGCGTTGCCCGAGAACTACCTGCCCGCCCATCCCTTTGCGCACGGCCATCCCGATCTGCGCGATGAGGTCGCGGTGAGCGGCGTCTGGGAGCGGCGCGACGAGCGCACGATCCGCAACGAAATCGGCCGACAATTCGCCTGCTCCGAAGCCATCGACGTCGAGATCGGGCGCGTCCTCGCGAAACTCGAAGCCATGGGCGAGCTCGACCATACTTACATCGTCTACACGGCCGATCACGGCATGGCCATCGGACGGCATGGGTTACAGGGGAAACAGAATCTCTACCAGCACACCTGGCGCGTTCCTTTTATCGTCAGAGGCCCCGGCATCAAACCCGGCACGCGTGCCGAGGGTAACGCCTACTTGGGCGATGTGCTCGCCACCCTCTGCGATTTCGCTGGCATCGCCGCCCCCGCGAGCAACGAAGGCCTCAGCCTCCGTCCCGTGCTCGAAGGCAAGCTACCCGTCCTGCGGGACACGCTCTACGGCGTCTATAATGGCGGCACCAAACCCGGCATGCGCAGCGTCAAGCACGGCGATTGGAAGCTCGTCAAATTCGACGTGCTCGGCGGCAGTGTGCGGGAGACTCAGCTTTTCAACCTCCGGGAAAACCCGCACGAGTTTCTCGAGCCGCACCACGCCCCCGCCCTTGGGGCGCTCACCGGCGTCAAACCCGCCGCGCATCAGCGCAACCTCGCCGCCGATCCCCGCCACGCCGCCAAGCTCGCCGAGATGGAGGCCTTGCTCCTCGCCGAGATGCGCCGCTTCGACGACCCATGGCGTCTCTGGAACCAACCCCAAGACGGCCTGACCCCACCACGTCAGGCCCCTGCTTCCCAGGGGAAGAAAAGCGCGCCAAACTGATTCTCGCAGGCGTCCTCGCCCCGGCCTCAACCTTCCCACCCTCCCCCATGCCCCTACCGCGCCCTCTTCGCTCCCTCTCTCTTTCCCTCCTTCTCTCCCTCTCCCCCGTCGCCGCGACCGTCTCCGTCGGCTCGGCGCAGACCTCCGCCAACGCCACCGGCTCGATCTCCGGTCGGGTCTTGGCTGCTGGCACGGATAGTTTCCTCAAACGCGTCCGCGTCACCGTCGAAGGTACCTCGCTCGAAACCTTCACCGATGCCGCGGGTGCCTACCGCATCGAAAGCGTTCCCGTCGGCACGGCGCGGGTAAAATTGTTCTACACCGGCATGACGCCCGTCACCACTTCCGTCGCCGTCGCCGCCGGGCAATCCGCCCTCCACGACGTCACGCTCACGGCCGTCGGACAGAGCGACCCCAAAGCGGACCGCGTGAAGCTCGCCACATTTGTCGTATCCACCTCCAAGGAAATGGAGGCCTCCGCCATCGCCATCAACGAGCAGCGTTTCGCCTCCAACCTAAAGACCGTCGTGGCCACCGATGAGTTCGGCACCGTCGCCGAAGGGCACGTGGGCGAATTTTTGAAATTCCTGCCCGGCGTCACGATGGACTACGCCGGCGGCAACGCCCGCGAGATCTCCATCAACGGCGCGCCCGCCGACAACGTCCCCGTCACGCTCGACGGCTTCAGCCTCGCCACCGCGATCAGCGGCATTTCCCGTGCCTCCGCCGTCGACATGGTTTCCATCAACGGCATCTCGCGCGTCGAGGTTTCCTTCTCGCCGACCCCCGACACCTCCGGCGCAGCCCTCGCCGGCTCGGTAAACATGATTCCACGCAGCGCCTTCGAGCGCTCGCGACCCGTCTTCAACGGCAGCGTCTACGCGATGATGCGCGACCATCGCAAGGAGCTCCACGCCACCCCCGGTCCGCGGGAGGATCGCCGCAGCAAGGCGCCCCCAGGCTTCGACTTCTCGTGGGTGGTACCAATAAACAAGCGCTTCGGCTTCACGCTTTCAGGTGGCCGCACGAGCCAGTTCGCTGGCCAAGACCAGGTCACCAACACGTGGCGCGGCGCCGGGACGGTCACCAATGGCACCACCTTTCCTCACACCACACCCGATCAACCCTACCTGTCCACCTTCGCCGTGCGCGGTGGCCTCAAGGAAACCACCCGCCACTCCCTCGCCGCCACGCTCGATTTCAAATTCGCTCGCTCCGACACGCTTTCGCTCTCGGTCCAAGCGTCGCGCTTCGAGGAAGATTATCTGAGCCAGACCCTCACCTTCAATGTCGGCGGCGTGCTGCCCGGAAACTTCACGCCCTTCTCGACCCGCGGCACCACGGCCTTGGGCGATCTCGTCAGTGGCAACGCCGGCGGCTACCGCAAAAACCAAACCTACATGCCCACGCTCCGCTGGCGGCACGACGGACCGGTGTGGAAAGCCGAGGCCGGCGCCGGCTATTCTCGCGCCCGCTACAACGGCGGCGACCTCGAGCGTGGCTACTTCGCCAACACCAGCGCGCGGCGCACGGGCGTGACCGTGGCCTTCGACGATATTTTCTACCTGCGGCCCAACCGCATCACCGTGACCGATAGCGCGACCGGCACCCCGCTCGATCCGTACAGCCTCAACCACTACGCGGTGACGGGTGCCGGCAGCGGCCAGCCCGAAAATAACGACCAGCAACGCACCCTCTTCGCCAACGTGCAGCGCGACTTCCTGTGGCGCGTGCCCGTCACCCTGAAGGCCGGACTCGACCGCCGCGAAGGCGTGCGTGATCTCCGCGCGGACGACAACCGCACGTACAGTTTCGTCGGCCGAGACGGCCGCGCCAGCACCACTCCCATCGGCACCGATGACGCGGCGGCACCGTTCTGGTCGCCCGAGTTATCCGAGCGCGCCCATCCCTACGGTTTCCCGAGCATCCAATGGGTCGGCACCAGCCGTCTGCTCGACTACTATCGCGCCAACCCCACCCATCTCACCTTCGACGAAAACGCCCGCTACCGCGCTGCCGTCTCCAACTCCAAGCACACCGAGGAGGCCGTATCGTCCGCGTTCCTGCGCGGTGATGTCGCGTTGTTCGAGCGCCGCCTCAAACTCGTCGGTGGCCTCCGCGCCGAGCAGACCAACATCGAGGCCGACGGTCCGCTCACCGACGCCACGCGCAACTATCAGCGCGACGCCAGCGGCCGAGTGCTCCGAGCCGCCAACGGCACGCCGCTCCTCCTTTTCCCCACGACGAACGCCCTCGCGGTCTCCCAGCTCACGTTTCTGCAACGCGGCACCCAAGTCGAAAAGGAATACCTCCGCCTCTTCCCCAGCCTCAACGCCTCCTTCAACCTCAGGGAAAATCTCATCGTCCGCGCCGCGCGTTACTCCTCCGTCGGCCGGCCCAACCTGAACCAATACGCCGGCGGCCTCACCCTCCCCGATCCCGACAGCGATGCGTCCAATCCCGCCAACCGCATCGTCGTCAACAACGCGGGCATCAAGGCGTGGAGCGCGGAGACCACCAACGCCCGCTTCGAATATTATTTCGCGGGCGTCGGCCAGATTTCCGTCGGCGGTTTTCGCCGCGACATCAC
>CAMCWW010000146.1:0-7522 GCA_945882935.1 Opitutus sp. GAS368 | reverse complement strand
TAGTTCGGCCAACCGTCCATGTCCTGTTGGTGACTCGCCTGGAGAAACTGGATTTTGCCGAGCTCGCCCTTGTCGTAGAGTTCTTTGACGAAGAGATACTCGCGGGCGTAAACGACCGTCTCCATCATCATGTATTTCAGGCCGGTTTTCCTGGTGAGATCGACGATGCGTTTGCAGTCTGCGATCGAAGTGGCCATCGGCACGGTGCAGGCGACGTGTTTGCCGGCTTTGAGGGCTTTGATCGATTGCTCGGCGTGGTCGGGGATGGGGGTGTTGATGTGGACGGCATCGATCTCCGGATCGCGGAGGAGTTCGTCGTAATCGGTGTAGCCCTTCGGAATGCCGAAGGCCTCTTGGATGGCTTTCAGTTTTTTGGGGTCGCGTTGGCAGACGGCGACGAGATTGGCATCGGGATGGGCTTGAAAGATCGGAATGAATTCGGCGCCGAAACCGAGGCCGATGATGGCGAGATTGATTTTTTTGCTCATGGGAATGGGTGATAGGTTACTTGAGAGTTTGGAGGTAGGCTTCGAGGTCGGAGATTTCTTGCGGGCTGAAGATGATACCCATCGGGGGCATGGGGGAGATCGTGTATTGCTCGTAGCCCTTCGCGATGACCTTGCTCGGTTCGAGCAAGCTTTCGCGGATGGAGGAGGGGGTGCTGCGGGAGGCGAGGCCATCAAGCGCGGGGCCGACGTTGCTGCCTTGGCCTTTGACGGCATGGCAGAGAACGCAGGCGGCGGGATGTTGGTGGAAGAGCTGCCCGCCGCGGAGGGCATCGGCGACGATGAGTTTGTTGGGATCGTCGAGCGGGATGAGTTCGGTGAGGCGCACGTCGTCGAGCAGGACTTCACCGCGGCCGGAGAAGACAAGGCGGATGGCGGCCTGGGTGCGGTCGCCGCTGTTGAAGTCGGTCTCGATTTCGGCCCAGTCGGAGTCGCGGCGGCGCACGATCTCGGTCTCCGCTTTGCTGGCGACTTCGCCGAGGGTGATGCGGCCGGAGAGGTTTTTGGTCTTCACCCAGCCGGCGAGGCGATACGGGGTGTTGGGTTTGACGGCGACTTCGGTGTTGAGCGTTGTGTCGCAGTCGGCGGGGGCGCTGAGACGGACGGATTGGCGGCCGCCGTGAAACTCTTTCTCGCCGTTCGCGGCGGTCCACGTGGCGGTCTTGTTCCCCTCGCGGGTGCCGGTATCGCGGCGTTGCCAGCCGGTGGGGAGGCCGGCGTCGCTGAAGGTTTCGAAACCGGAGCCGGCGATGAGATTCTCGCCGTTGCGGTAAAGGGCGGCGCCGTGGATGCGGCCGAGAAGGCGGGTCGCTTCGCGGAGCCATTCGTCGGACTGATTTGCGGGGTTGCGCACGAGGCTCGCGACGACGGATTGGATTTGTTTGGTCTCGGAAAACTCGGCGAGTTTCACGAGGGCCGCGAGGCGGGTGAGCGGATCCGGATCGCTGACGACGGAGGAACTGAAGTAGAGGGCGACGGCGCGGGCATCGGTGCCGAGGGCGCGCGTCGCGTTGCGGCGGATGGCGGCGTCGGGGTGGGAAAGGGCGGCGCGGTGCGTGGCCTCATCGAGAAGGCCGAGGCCGTGGAGCGTCCAAAGGGCGTGGATCGCGGTGACGGGCGCGGCGGTGGCGACGGCCTGCTTGAGGGCGGGGGCGGCGTCGGTGTGTTTGCCTTCGACGAGGAGGCGCTGGGCGGTGAGACGCCAGAATTGCGTGCTGTCGGCGAGGGCCGCGACAAGTTGTGAAGTGGTGGCGCCGGCGAGCGACGTGAGCCTGGCGGGCTTGGCCTGGTTCCAGACGACGCGGTAGATGCGACCGCGGGCGTGATCGCGGAGTGGGTTTTCGTGGGCGCCGCCGACGCCGGTCTTTGCCTCGTAGCCACCGCGGCCGACGCTGGGCGTGGGGTTGTGTTGGATAATGTAGTTCTGCCAATCGGAGAACCACACGGCGCCATCCGGACCGACTTCGGCGAAAACGGGGGACATCCATTCGTCGCTGCTGGCGACGAGATTGAACGCGTCATGCGCGGTGTAGCCGGCGCCGTCGCGCACGACGTCGAAAAGCGCGATGTTCTTCATCGTGGGCTCGCAGATCATGGCCTTGCCTTGGAGGCGGGCGGGGAGCTGGTCGGAATAGATAAACGCGCTGCCGGCGGCGGCGGTGTAGCCGCCCATGACGTCCACTTGGCGGAAGTTGGGGGTGATGGTGTGGTCTTTGTCCTCGGTGTTGATGCGCTTGGCGGTCATGGCGCGCACGCCGCGCGGCACGATGGTGGCGGGAATGCCGCCGAAGAAGATGGGGGCGTTGTTGGCGGTGCCACCGAACTGGTCGCCGTAGTGGTTGATGCTATGCGCCCAGGTGTTGTTGGTGAACTGGTGGAGGAATTCGAGGGCGGAGCCGTCGGCTTTGAAGCGGTAGGTGCCTTGGGCGAATTGTTTTTCGACGCCGCCGACGGTGCCTTTGAAGCCGGAGTAACCGACGGCGCCGTAGAGCCAGTTGTCCAAACCGTAGTGGAGATTGTTGGCCTGCGCGTGGGTGTCGGTGATGCCCCAGCCGGTCATGATCTCGGTACGGACATCGGCGCGGTCGTCGCCGTTGGTGTCTTTGAGGAAGAGGAAGCGGGGCGACTGGGCGACAACGATACCGCCATTGGTGAAGACGAAGCCGGTGGGGATGTTGAGCTTGTCGGCAAAGACGGTGAACTTATCGGCGCGGCCGTCGCCGTCGGTGTCTTCGCAGATTTTGATGCTGTCGTTGCCGCGGCCGTCGGGCTTCACGTCGTGTGGATAGTCGCGGGTTTCGGCAATCCAGGCGCGGCCGCGTTCGTCCCACGCCATAAAGATGGGTTTGGCGATTTCAGGCTCGCCGGCGAAGAGCACGAGGCGGAGATCGGGCGCGACCTGGGTGCGCTCGGCGCTGCCTTTGACCTCGAAGGGAAACTGGAAGGTGACGGGCTCGGGGCGCTTTTCGTAGTTGGCGATGGTGGGGCGGGCCTCGCGTTGCTCGGGCTCACGCTGGGCGAGAAATTTTTCCCAGTTAGCGACGCGGGCGGGGCTGAGGGCGGCGAGGAGTTTGGTTTTGGCGGCGAGGGCATAGCCTGCGGCGGCGGAATCTCCGAGGGCGGCGGCGGCGAGGACATTCGTCGCGGGCAGGGCGGCGAGGGCTTTGGTGTAGGTGTCCGCAGGGGCGTCGAGGACGACGAGGTCGAATTTGGCGGCAAACTCAGTCGTGGCGGCGGCGGGATCGTAAACGTAGTCGAACCAGATGGCGTCGCGGCCGAGGTCGCGCATGAGGACGTGGGCGTTCATGCGCGGCGTGCGGTCGGGGGTGCCGAGGTAGAGCACGCGGAGAGGTTGGGCGGCGCACGTGAGGGCGAGGACGAAGAAGAGGGTGGCGAGCAGGGGTATTTTCATGACGAGAAGATCGAAAAAGAGGGAGGGTTCGCGGCGGATCGACGGACCTGGTTGGGGCTTGGGCGAAGCGATGGGTTAGGGAAGCGGGACTTGTTGGTTGGTTTTGAGGTAGGCGATGAGATCGCGGATGTCGTCGCTTGGGAGATTCTTGAGGAGGCCCTCCGGCATCATCGAGACAGGAGAGGTTTCGCGGGAGAGAATCGCGGATTTGGCGATGATCGTATCTTGGCCGACGAGGCGGAGGGTGAGTTTTTGATCGTCTTCGGCGACGACGTTGCCGGCGAGGACGCGGCCGTCCTGGGTGTTAATCGTGACGAGTTTGTAGGCTTCTTGGATCTCTTCGCTGGGGTTGATGATCTGGGCGAGGATGTAGTCGAGGTTGGCGCGGTTGGAGCCGGTGAGGTCGGGGCCAATCAAGCCGCCATGGTCGTAAAGCACGTGGCAGGCGGAGCAGGTGCGCTCGAAGAGGGCGCGGCCGTTACCGAGATTGGCTTTGGCGAGCACGCTGTCGGTGAGGAGGCGTTTGAACTTGGCGATGTCGGCGTCTTTGTCGGCGGCGGGCTGCGCGAGCGGGCCCCAGAAGTCGATGAAGGCGGGGCCGACGACGCGCTGGAGCTGGCGGGCGGCGAAGGCGGAGATGTCGGACTTGGGGATTTTTTGAGACTGGAGGGCAGCGAAGAGTTGGCGGGCGCCGGCGGGGCGGGCGGCGAGGGTGAGAATGGTTTCCGCTTTGTCGGGCCCGGCGAGGGACGGGTAGCGGGCGAGCAGGGTGGTCGGGACTTTGGCGTCGTCGAAGGAGGCGAGGGCACGGATGGCGTCGCGGCGGAGCGCGGCCTCTTCGAGGAGGGCGAGCACGGCAGGCAACGCGGGCGCGAAGCGGTCGCGGGCAAAGCCGAGGAGGATTTCGCGGCGACGTTCGACGGGGGCGGATTTGTCCGCGAGCGCGGCGAGCTGGGCTTCGGCGGCTTTGGCGTTGCCGAAGAGCTGGCCGACCTGGAGAGCGAGGTTGCGGAGGGCGACGTCGCTGCCGGCGAGCAGGGCGGTCTCAACGGCGTCCCAGTTGGCGGGGGCGGTGGTGGTGCGTTGGCCGACCCCGGCGAGGCCGTCGCGGAGGCCTTCGAGGAGGGCGGCGCGAGCGGGGGAGTTGGCGGCGAGTGCGGCGGCGATGACATCGAGCTGTTTGCCGGCAGTGGCGCGGCGGGCGATGAACTGGCTGACGAGCGGCAGGTTGCTCTGCGAGGCGAGGGCGAGGGCTTTCGCCGGGTCGGCCATCACGAGCGGCTCGACGGCGAACCAAATCATTTTCGGGAGATTGTGATCGGCGGTGTCTTCCCGGTGCTGGACGAGGCCGGCGGCGATGGGCCAACGCTCGGCGAGCGGGAGGCGGTTCAAGACGGACGCGAGATAGAGGCGAACGACGGGCGAGGGGTCGGACTTGGCGAGGGTGGCGAATTTTGTGAGGGCGGCGGCGCCGGGCGCCATGTCTTCGCCGAGGAGTTGGATAGCCCAGCCGCGGATGTAGGGCGCGGAGTGATCGAGGAGGGCGACGAGGCGTTCGGTCGGGAGGTGGTTGGTGACGTGGAGGGCCCAGAGCGCGCGGAGCTTACGGGCGTCGTCGGTCTGTTGGTCGAACATGGCCCAGAGTTTGGCGGGGACATCGGCGGCGAGGCGGCCCTCGGCGGCGCGTTGTTGGAGGAGGACGCGGGCGCGGCGGACATACCAGTCGTTGCGGTGGAGTTGGTGATCGACGAGTTCGGCGTCGCTGAGCGCGGCGAGGTTGAGGCCGGTTTTGGCGGGGAGGCCTTTGGGGGCGAAGCGGAAGATGCGACCGGTGTCCTTGGTGAGGACGGAGGCGCCGCAGATGTCGGCATCGTGCCAGTCGAGGATATAGACGGCGCCGTCGGGGCCGATCTCGACGCTGAAGCCAACCCATTGAGGGTCGTTGGCGAGGAGAGCGTCGTCGCCGTGGTGGCCGACGAAGCCGGAGCCTTTGGCGACGAGGAGGTCGGTGAGGAGCGCGTGTTCATGGATGTTGGCCATGAAAATGCGGTCGCGGTATTTGGCGGGGAATTCGTCGGCGAGGTAGATGCGGGCGCCGCCGTGGGCGGAGCGGTGGCGGTGATCGGCGATGGTTTTGATGTCGTCGTAGATGTAGGGGTTGATGTGTTTGCCGCCTTGGCGGTGATAGAAGCCGCCGGGGATCACGTGCCAGAGGTGGGGAATGACGCAGGCGGTGATGAACATCTGGCCGCGGTCGTCGAAATCGAGGCCCCAGGGATTGCTGAAACCGTGCGCGACGACTTCGAAGCGGTCCTTCGTCGGGTGGTAACGCCAGACGCCGCCGTCGATGAACTGCGGGTCTTTGACTTCGAGTTTTTCGGGGAATGGGTCGCCGGGACGGCAAACTTTGCCGCCGTCGAGGGGTTTTCCGACGCGGGAGGTGGTGGCGAAACCCTGGCAGCCGTAGAGCCAGCCGTCGGGGCCCCAAATGATACTGTTGAGGGTTTCGTGGCGGTCCTGGATGCCCCAGCCGGTGAGGCGGACCTCGATGTTATCGTCGGCCTTGTCGTCGCGGTTGCGGTCGGGGACGAAGAGGAGATTCGGCGGGGCGCCGAGCCAGAGGCCATCGAAGCCGACGGCGATGGCGGCGGGGAAGGGGATTTTGTCGAGGAAGACTTTGCGGGAATCCATCTTCCCGTCGCCATCGGTGTCTTCGAGGATGATGATGCGGCTGTCGCCGGAGCCGGAGAAGCCGGTGCGGCGAGTCTCGTAGTCGCGGTTTTCAGCGACCCAGAGACGGCCGCGATCGTCCCAGCAGAAGGCGATGGGCTGGGTGACCATGGGCTCGGTGGCGGTGAGTTTCACCTCGAAGCCCGGAGCGGGAGTCATCTTGGCGACGGCTTGCTCGCCGGTGAGGAACACGGATTTTTTGCCTTCGTTGCGAGCGAGACCCCACATGGCGCCCTCGAATTGCTCGCCGCTGAAATCCTTCCAGGCTTCGTCGACCTTCAGATCGTTGAAATTGCCGGTGTAGATGATGAACTGGTGACGGTAGGTGGCGGATTTGCCCTGGGCGATTTTCCAATCGCCGAGGACGGCGCGGCTGGGGCCGATGCCGAATTGGCGGTCGACGCGCCACGGGGTCGGGTAGCCGTCGTTCTTCGGATGGTCGAGAATGGCGATGTGGGCCTGGTCGTCGCGGCCGTCGAGCTTGAGGCCGACGTCGGCCCAGACGGCGCGTTGGCCGTTGGCGCGGGCGTCGCGCTGGCGGGCGTTGTTGACGACGGAGGCTTCCATGCCGGTGCGCCAGGGCATGCGGAGGAAGAGGCCACCGTAGGCGTATTCGCTGATCGTGAGGTCGGCGATGGCTTCGCCGGTCCACTCGAGTTCGAGGACGTAGCTCTCGACCTTGTCTTGCATCGTCCAGAGCTGGGTCTCGGCCATGATGGCTTTGCCGGCCGCGTCGAGGAGGTGGTAGGTCGTAGTCCACTTGACCTCGGAGCCTTGCGCGACGACGGGGGCGCTGGAGATGCGGCGCCAGTAGCCGTTGGCAGGATTGTGGAAATAGTCGCGGCCGTTCACGCGCGTGAGGCCCCAGTAGATGCCGGTCTGATGCTTGTGGTGGCCGGGGCTGAACTCGGTGAGGACGCTTTTCCCGTCGGGCGAAACGATGGGGTGCAGATAGGGGCGGAAATCGGGTTTCGCGTTCTGCGTGAGGATGGGGGCGGGGACGTTGTCACGATACACGGAGATCGTGTGCGTGGAGGGGTCCTGGCGCAGCGTGAGCTGGGCGGCGGGGGCGGCGGCAGGGGCGGCAGCAAGGAGAACGCAGGCGAGGCGGAGGAGAGACGTGCGCATGAGGATATGATATAGAAAACTGGATTTCTGGGGAAGCTTAGGTTGGCGCGGCTTCATCATTCCCGACCTTTCGGTTTCGGGTCCACCGACCAGCCTTTCGTCTTCACAAGTCCGTAGTAGGGATAGTAGTCCCAGTCGACTTTACCGCCCACAACGCGCGGATCCTTCGTGGCGGCAAGATGCGCGAAGAGTTGCTCGCGCATCTTCGTCTGACTCTCCCGATACTTGGCGGATCCGGCGACGTTCA
>CAMCWW010000145.1:0-7568 GCA_945882935.1 Opitutus sp. GAS368 | reverse complement strand
ATGTGACGGGGCCAGGGCGTCCGAAATCTCTTTGATACCAACGTCCCTTGATAAACAGACTGTGATTGCGAGAAGCGCAGCGACGAAGCAATCCACTGGATTGCCACGGCGCGCTTCGCGCACCTCGCAATGACAAACGTCTAGAAATTAAGGGACGTTGGTATGAGTGCCTCGAACTGGGCCTAGAAGAGGCCGCGATCGCGCCTCGGGCTGGTTAAGTCCCCCGATCCTTTCAGCCCGGTCATTCTGAGCTCAGAGAACTCCAAACGTGCGCATTTTTGGGCTGGGGAGCGGCGGAAAAGGTCAGGCGCGAGTGGTGCGGGCCGCGGCTGAAATCGCAGTTGACATCAGAGGGTGCAGCGTGACTTTTCCACCCTTCATTTGCTGGCTTCCTAGCTCAATGGTAGAGCAGTTGACTCTTAATCAATTGGTTTGGGGTTCAAGTCCCCAGGGAGCCACCACTTTTGTTTTTTCCACTTCTTTTCGGCAAGTTTTCGGGGGATTCTGGCCGGCGTAGCTCAATGGTAGAGCACCTGTTTTGTAAACAGGCGGTTGCGGGTTCGAATCCCATCGCCGGCTCCATCCCGAGGGACACGGCCGACGGATTTAATCGGAGAATCAAAATTTTACTGCCTGATGGTGTAATGGTAGCACAAGCGACTCTGACTCGCTTAGTCTAGGTTCGATCCCTAGTCGGGCAGCCAGTTTGCAGAAAAGAAAACCCCCACTTCGACGTTGATCGAAATGGGGGCTGGATTTGAAGAAACGGGCTGGGCGTCAGCTCCAGCGCAGATCGATGCGGGACAGGGGCATTTGGCGGATGCGTTTGCCCGTGGCGGCGAAGATTGCGTTGCAGATGGCCGGCGCAACGGGCGGCAAAGCCGGTTCACCGAGGCCAGTGGTCGGGTAGTTGGTCGAGAGGAAGTAGGTCTCTACTTTGGCCGGTGCCTCGGTGATGCGCATCAGCGGGTAATCGTTGAAATTACCCTGCACCACGCGTCCACGCTCGATATTGATCTCTTGGCTCTTCAAAACACAAAGACCGTCGAGCACGGAGCCTTCGACTTGATTTTCAGCGCCACTGAGGTTGACCACTTGGGCTCCGATGTCGGCGCCGGTGACGAAGCGATCCACTTTAAGTTCGCCGTCTTTGGTGACGGTGACTTCGGCGACTTGGGCGAAGTAGCCGCGGTGACTGAAGTGGAACGCGAGTCCCGCGCCCGAACCTTTGGCGAACTTCTTTTGGCCCCAGCCCGCCTTCTCGGCGGCGAATTTCAGGACGTTGCGCATTCTAGCAACGTTGTAGGGCGCACCGCCGCCTTTGGCTTTGCCGCCGCCGGGTGGTGTGCCCGCCGGCATTTCGTCTTTATCGCCGAGGATTTCGAGGCGGAGCTCAAGCGGATCGCGCCCGCCGGCGTGGGCGAGCTCGTCGATAAAGCTATGGAAGACCCAAGGGAAAACGCAGCTGCCGGGAGCACGCCACGGGCCCATCGGCCAACCTGTATCAAACATGGTTTGATCCGCCTGGTAGTTGGCGATCCAACGGCCCGGAAACTCATCGGCGCTGAGCGAGCCGCCGCTGCCGGGGCTGCCGCCTTCGCCGAACGTGAAGAAGTGATTCTTCCAAGCGACGATTTTTCCTTTGGCATCGATACCGCCTTTTAAAAAGTGGAGGCCGCCCGGACGATACTGGTCGTGCTTCATGTCGTCTTCGCGCGACCAAGTGAGTTTGACGGGCGCATTCACCTTTTGGGCAATTGCGGCAGCCTCGATGAGATAGTCGGCGCCGATACGGCGGCCGAAACCACCGCCGGCTCGGTTAAGATGTAGGATGATTTTTTCGGGCGGGATCCCAAGCACGCGGTTCACCATCCCGGTGCCGATGGACGGGATTTGCGTGGGGGACCAGATTTCCATCACGCCGTCTTTCCAGTGCGCCGTGGTATTCTGCGGCTCGAGGTTGGCGTGCGAAATGAACGGGTAGACGTAGTTGGCTTCAACGACTTTGGCGGCGCCGGCGAGGGCTGCATCGGGATCGCCGTCTTTGCGGAGCACGCGCTCGCCGGGTTGAGCGGCTTTCGCCGTCGCCTGAGCGACGAAGCCCTCCCAGCTCTCGGTGGCGACTTTGCCTTCGTCCCACACAATCTTGAGTTGTTTGCGGGCGGACATGGCGGCCCACGTTGAGTCGGCGATGATCGCGACCCCGGGGACGAGCTCCTTCAGCTTATCGTTACCCGCGAGAATGAAGGCGTCCTTCACGCCGGGAAGGGTCTTGATTTGGTCGAGATTGGCGCTGACGACTTTGCCGCCGAACGCCGGACACTTTTCGTAAATAGCGTAGAGCATTCCCGGCAGTTTGACGTCGATGCCGAACAGCGGTTTTCCGGTAACGATCGCGGGCGTGTCGTATTGGGCAACGCGGGTGCCGAGGAGTTTAAAGTCCTTGGGTTGCTTAAGCGTCACGGCGGATTTTTCCGGCACGGGCAACGTGGCGGCTTTGGCCGCGAGCTGACCGTAGGTGAGTTTCTTGCCGGACGTATGGACGACGGTTGCTTTCTCCGCCCGGCACTCGGAGGCGGGAACGCCCCACGTTTGGGCGGCGGCATCGACCAACATGGTTCGCACGGTGGCTCCGACGAGGTGAAAATTGTCGTAGTTGTTCGGCGTTGAATTGCTGCCGCCCGCACCTTGATTGCCGTATTTCTTCAGGTCGAAATCACCTTGTTCGATGGCGATGTCCTTGAACGGCACTTCGAGCTGTTCCGCGATGATCATCGGGAGCGAGGTCTTCACGCCTTGGCCCATCTCGGGCTGTTTCGAGACGATGGTCACTTTGCCGGCCGTGGTGATCCGGACAAAGGCGTTCGGCGCGAAATCGGCTGGGGCTGAAGCGGCCGAGGCGGCGGCAGCGGCGTCGCCGCCGGAGCGAATGTAAAACGCGAGGGCGAAGCCACCGCCAGCGAGGCCGGTGAATTTCAGGAAGTCGCGGCGATCAACGGGGCGGGAGAGAAGGGGAGTGTTCATTGGGCACCTCCGGTGGCGGGAGTGAGGGTGGCGGCGAGTTTGATGCCGGCGCGAATCCGCATGTAGGTGCCGCAGCGGCACAGATTGCCGGCCATGGCGCCGTCAATGTCTTCGTCCGTCGGCTTGGGGTTGTCCTTAAGGAGTGCGGCTGCGGTCATGATTTGACCGGCCTGACAGTAACCGCATTGGGCGACATCGAGCTCTGACCACGCCTGCTGCACCGGGTGCAGCTTGGTGGCGTCGGCGGCGAGGCCTTCGATCGTGGTGATCTTCATGCGGCCGACTGTTGAGACCGGCGTCATGCAGGACCGGGAAGGAACCCCGTTGACGTGAATGGTGCAGGCGCCGCACTGGCCGATGCCGCAACCAAATTTCGTGCCGACGAGTTCGAGATGATCGCGCAACACCCAAAGCAGCGGGGTGTCGGCGGCCACGTCCACCGAGCGGGACTGGCCGTTAACTTGGAGTGTGTATTTTGGCATGGGAGAAAAGGGGGAGCCTAGCGGGATTAAACGAAGAAAAAGAGATGATGGGCAAAGAAAAGCGCCGTCCCTATTTCGTCAATGCGGGATAGGGGCGGCCAAGGGGCGGGAAGTGAAATTGCCGGGTTTAGTTCGTCCCTTGGGTTTATGTTTATCACCTGGCGGCTGCCGTGAGAAGGTCGATGATCGGCTGGCTATCGTTTTCGTGAGCGCGCACGAGCGCTAGAAACTCGGCCGCGGTGATAGCGTGTCTGTTAAAAAAATCCCGGTCTCCGCCGCAGCAGAACATCATCGAGGCCGGGAGCTCGCCGCGCAGTTTGGCGCGGGCTTTCGGGATGAGTCGGGGCAGCCAAGTGATCCCGTGCACGGTGGCGGTCTTGGCCGGGAGGCTAGCGGGGTCCAAGACGACGGTGGACGGATGGCCTTTTTGCTCGTTGAGAAAATAGTCCCGGCGCACGAGCTCGATCGCGTGGGCGGTGGGGAAGTCAGGCGCACCGTAGTTCGCAAGGTCTTCAACGTAGTCAAAAACGTGCTGGGCGGTGATGCCTTGGCTGGCCAAGAAGGCGACGTCAGCCGCGTTCAGCAGGTTGGCGGCGGTCGCACCGCCGAGGACATAACGAGCGGAGGCACGGTCGTAAACAGCTCGGAAGGCGGTGGCAAATTCGACGGAAGTCATAGTGCGGCGGTGGCAAACGGATGGTGGAAACGAAAGGAGGCAAGCGGCGCGCGGTTAAAATCCGGTGTCGCAAGGGCTCTCGGCGCGATCGAAAAGCCCGTAAGGGACCAACGGGCTCGAACTCAATCGGCGGGGCTGAAGTCGATCAGGCGTTTAAAGCGGTCTACTTTGGCCACCACGACGTCGAGCCGGGCGTTGAGCGTGTAGCGCTTCTTCGAGCGCCGACCGCTGAGCGTGTGGGTCGACTCGTCGAAGGAATAGAAATCCTCGCCGAGGGCATCGACCGAGATGAAGCCGAAGGTCATGGACTCAAGCAATTCGACGAAAAAGCCGTTGCGGCGGACGTCGGTGATGACGGCCGCGAAGCGGGTGCGGGGCGTGCGTTCGAGTTCGCGCTCGAAGAACTCAAGGATCTTGATCTTCACGCTTTCGCGCTCGGCCTGTTGCGAGTTTTGTTCGGTGGCACTGATCTGTTCACCGAGGGCCTGCATCCCGGCGGCGCTGTGCATCGCATCAGCTCCTTGAGGCGCGTAGCCCTCGTGCTTCACAAGATAATGTTGTAGCACGCGATGAACGATTAGGTCGGCGTAGCGGCGGATGGGCGAGGTGAAGTGGCTGTAGTCTTTTTTGTTGAGCCCGTAGTGCCCGTCGGCCGTGTGGCGGTAAACCGCTTTCTGCAGGCTGCGTAGGAGTTGAGTCCGAAGGGTATAGCCTTGGGGATGCTCGGCCAAAATCTTCAGGAGCTTGGTGACCTCTTTGCGCTGCGAAAGGTCGCCCACGATGATTTTGAACGTGCCGAGCAGTTCGCGGAATTCGCCGAGTCTCTCGGCGTCGGGATCGTCGTGAACGCGGTAAAGCGAGGGGAATTTCTGAAGGCGCGTAAGGCGGGCCACGGCCTCGTTGGCGGAGAGCATGAACTCTTCGATGAGCTGGTGACTTTCGTCGTGCTCGATTTTTTCGAGGCGATCGGCGTAGCCGTCTTTGTCGACGAAGATTTTGGTCTCGGGCATGTCGAGATCGAGGCTGCCGTGGGCCATGCGGTCGCTGCGGAGCTGGCTTGCGATTTTCCAGAGGGCACGAATCCACGTCTGCAGGTCGGTGAGCTCGGCGTCGGTCAACTCACGCAAGGCGCGGCCGGTAGAGCCGGTCTGGTGTTTGGCTGGGAGCGGCAGGGCACGGATTTTCTCAAGGTCGTCGGTAAAAAGGAGGGCGTAGGCCTGTTTGTAGGTGAGCCGTTTGCGGGAACGAATGACGGTGTTCGCGTAGGCGGTGGCGGTGATTTTACCGGCCTTCGAAAACGTGAGGAAGACCGCTTTGCAGAGGCGGTCCTGAGCCTCGACGAGGGAGCAAAGACCGTTGGAAAGTTTTTCGGGCAGCATCGGAATGACCGTGCCAACGAGGTAGGTGGAATTGCCGCGAGCCTGAGCCTCGCGGTCGAGCGCGGTCCCGGGGCGGACGTAGCTGGACACGTCGGCGATGTGGATGCCAATCTTGGTCTCGCCGGCGGGCGTGAGCTCGTAAGAGAGCGCGTCGTCGAAGTCCTTGGCGTCGTCGGGGTCGATGGTGAAAACTGGCAACTCGCGGTAGTCGAGACGGCCGGCGGTGTCTTTGACCGGGACGCGGTCGGGGAGGAGGGATGCCTCGCGCTCGACATCGGCGGGAAAACTGGTGGCGAGGTTGAACTTCTCGTAAATGCCGAGGAGCTCCGCCCGCGGCTCGTGGGTCTTGCCGAGGCGGGCCGTGGCGACGCCGGTGAGCGATTTGCGGCGGTCGGTCCAGTCATCGAGTTTGACCACGACCTTGTCGCCGGCGGTCACTTCGACGGACGAAGGGGTGAGCAGCACCTGCTGGATGAAACGAGGATCGTCGGGGGCGACGACAAACTTGCTGCCGGAGCGGAAGACATTGCCGACGATCGACATTTTCTCGCGCGTGATGACACGGGTGACGCGGCCGACCGTCTCGCCCGGGCGGCGGCCGGTGGCGCCGGGATAAACGCGCACGGCGACGATGTCGCCCGGGAGGGCCACGCCGGTGTCGTCGGGTGAAATCTGCATCGCCGGCGTGTCGGGTCCGCCGGGGGCGTTGGCGAGGACGACGAAAGCGGAGCCGCCGCCGCGAAATTGAATGCGGCCGCGAAGCTCGTGCGGATCGGGCACGGATTGGCCCGCGGGAGCGGAGGAATGTCCGGACTTGGCGGCTAAGGGTGCGGTGTCGGCGCTGCGGCCGCGAAAATTCTTCAGGGGCGCGGACTTGGCGGCGTTCGGTTGAGGACGGAACTTGCCTGATTTTTGATTGGTGACGGGGGCGGGCGTCGCGGAACCGCGGGGCATGGGTTGGAAAATGGGCCGGGCTTCGACCTTGGCCGACTCGATGTGGGCTTTGAAGCGGGCCTGAAGATCGGCCTTCGCATTTGCCTTGGCCGCGGACGCGAGCTCGATCTTGCCGCCATCGAGGATACGTAGTTCGCGGGATTTGACGAGATCGCGGATTTCGCCGGCGAGAGCGGCGCTGTGCTTCTTGTTCAGGTTCAGCAAGCGCCCGAGCATGAAATTGTTGGCGGGGCGGTAGTCTGGCTCGCGGAGTTTGGCGAAGAGGCGGTCGCGGAGGGTCATGTTAAGAGTAGGTGGCGCTGGGCGCGGTCCGAGCTTTCTAGTTGGCCTAAGAAACGGTGGTGTCCATGGTCGAGCGATGAAAATCGTCCACGCGGCCAGCGAGCTGTTCCCCTTCATCAAGACCGGAGGCTTGGCGGATGCGGTCGGTGCGCTCACCGGTGCGCTGGCGGATCGCGGTCATGAAGTGTCGGTCTTTTTACCGGGTTACCGGGCGGCGCGGGAGCATCCGGACGCCGCCAAGGCGGAACTCCGCCTGCGGATCAAGGTGGAGATGGGCGATCAGTTTCTGTCGGGCGACGTGCGGGCGTTTTCGCCGCGAAAAAACCTCACGGTTTATCTGATCTGCCGGGAGGAATTTTTCGACCGCCGGGCTCCGTATGGAAACGGAGAACGCGATTACGAGGACAACGCGGAGCGGTTTATCTTTTTCTCAAAAGCGGTGGTGGAGACATTGCGGTTGGCGGATTTGCAGGCCGACATCGTGCATGCGCACGACTGGCAGGCGGGGCTGATTCCGTTGCTGGTCCGTGAAACGGAGCGGCGGCACGGGGCGACCCTAGCGCTCAAGACGGTGTTTACGATTCACAACATCGCCTACCAAGGCCTCTTCCCTCCGGCGATTTTTGCGCGGACGAATCTGCCGGACGAACTCAACCAGATCGACGGGATCGAGTATTATTCGCAGATCAGCCTGCTAAAAGGCGGCATTCTTTTTGCCGACCGGGTCACGACGGTGAGTCCGCGCTATGCACAGGAGATCCAGACGCCCGA
>CAMCWW010000144.1:0-7586 GCA_945882935.1 Opitutus sp. GAS368 | reverse complement strand
CTCTGGAAGACCACGCTCATCGCGACGGCGCTCTCATCGGTCGCGCTCATCGGCACGTGGGGCTCCGTGCAATGGCTCCCGCTGTGGGCCGACAAGATGGCCGGCGCCGCCAACCCCGCCGCCAAGGGCTGGACCGGCCTCGCCTCGGGTTTCGGTGCCGTCTTGGGCTGTCTGCTCGGCGCCTACATCGGTCGCTTCATCACCCGCCGGCTGGCCTATTTCCTGATGTGTTCCGGCTCGCTCGTCGCGTGCGCCGTGCTTTTCCGCGGTTTCGATTCCTACGGCCCCGCGTTTCTCGGCATGACGTTTATGGTCGGCGCGCTCACCGCCTCGTTCTACGGCTGGCTGCCGCTCTATCTGCCCGAACTGTTCCCCACCCGGGTGCGCGCGACGGGCCAAGGTCTTTCCTTCAACGCCGGCCGGATCCTCGCCGCGGTCGGTGCGTTGCAGATGGGGGCACTGATGCAGACCTTAGACGGCAGCTACGCCAAGGCGGGCGCCATCATCACCTTGGTCTACGTCGCCGGCCTGTTCTTGATCTGGCTCGCCCCGGAAACGAAGGATAAGCCGCTGCCAGAGTAGAAGCGCCGGGCGCACAGCCACCCCCGGCGGCTCGGAAAAGTAGGGCGGGGTCTCAGACCCGCCCTCTTGAGCCCTCGTCTCTCCGCTCCTCCCGAGTCTTTCCCTGCGAACTTGTCTTGGAAAACCCCTGTCACTTCTCGCCGGATCGCCGCCATCGCTACAGCCTGGTGCACCGTTGGAACCCGCTTTTCGGCGAGCGGTTGATCATGTGGATTGGCCTGAATCCCAGCACCGCCGACGAAGCCCAGCTCGATCCCACCCTGCGCCGCATCGCGCGCTTCTCGCAACGCGACGGTTTCGATGGTTTCTGGATGGCCAACCTCTTTGGCCTGCGCACGCCCTACCCGAAAGAAATGATGGCCGACCCTGATCCCGTTGGCCTCGAAAACGACCCCTCCCTCCTCGCCGCCGCGACCCGCTGCGAACGCATCGTCGCCGCCTGGGGCGTGAGCGGCGTTTACCAAGCCCGCGCCGACGCCGTCGTCCGCCTTTTCGGCGATCGCGAACTCTGGTGCCTCGGCACCACCCAAGCCGGCCATCCCCGCCACCCGCTTTACGTGGCCGGCGACCAAAAGCTCGTCCGCTTCACCCCATCAAAACGCCCGGCTTATACCAACGTCCCTCGATAAACAGACTGTCATTGCGAGAAGCGTAGCGACGAAGCAATCCAACTGGATTGCCACGGCGCGCTTCGCGCACCTCGCAATGACAAACGTCTAGAAGTTAAGGGACGTTGGTATCAGGCCTGATTTCCGTTCCTTGCCGCCCACTCCCAATCGAGCTACGCGGCCTGTACGCGCTCGGAGATTGCGATACTCCGGCGCTCGGCTCACTCGCAATCGCAACACTCTCATTCTACGTGGTCTTCTGGAGTCACCGGCAATCCCACAAATCAGACAAATAACGCTGCATCCATGCCCGCCCGCCGCCCGCACCTGCTCCTCCTCAACGCCTCCCTCGCCGGCGACACCGGCAACACCGCCATCCTCCTCACCCGCGCCCGCCGCCTCCTCGCCCGTCGCGCCACCGTCGAAGCCCTCACGCTCGCACCCCGGCCCGACGCTGCGGTCTCCCACGTTTCAGCACTCAACGCCCGCCTGCGCATCGGCACCGGCCTCAGCCCTCAACTCCTCTCCGCTCTCTCGCGCGCCGACGGCCTCCTCATCGGCACCGGCACGCACTGGGATTCGTGGAGCAGCGTCCTGCAAAAATTCCTCGAAGACGCCACCCCGACTGAAGGCACCGCGCTCTGGCTCGGCAAACCCGCCGCCGTCGTCGTCAGCGAACACAGCACCGGCGGCAAAGGCGTGCTCTCCCGCCTCCAAGGCGTGCTCGTCACGCTTGGTTGCTCGATCCCGCCGATGAGCGGCTTTGTGCTTTCCCGCGCGGCGTTGCTCGCAGGGGAACACGCCCCCGATCCCGCGACGACCAATGATTTCTGGTGCGAGGCCGACTTGCGCGTCGTCTGCCACAACCTCGCCGAGGCCGCGCGCGTCACGCAACCCGGCGCCAAGCCCGCGCACCCACGCTGGCGGACTTGGCCGGTCGACCGCCGCGACTTCGGGGCGCGCTGGGTTTGAGAGACGGCTGAGGTCGGTCCCGCGCCCGCTTACTTCGCCTTCGCGAACATCGCGTCGTCGGGGTTGCCGCCGCTCAGGAGATACGCGACGAGGTCTCTCAACTCGTCCGCGTTTAGGCTGTTGATCAGTCCGGCGGGCATCATGGAAACGGGGTTATTGCTCCGCTCTTTGATGCGGTCCGGATCGACCTTCGTCACGTCATCGGGCGCGAAGGGGTTGCTCATCACCAGCAGCTGGCCTTCGGCTTCGCCGACGACCCGACCGAAAACGGAGTCACCGTTCTTCAGCTCGATGTGTTCACTGCCGTATTGGTCGCTGATGACTTTTGAGGGCTCGATCAGATTCTCCAACATGTCGCGCACGCTGTAGCGGCTGCCGGCGCCGGAGATGTCGGGGCCGATGCCGGAGCCTTCGTTGCCGAAGCGGTGGCAGGCGAGACACGCGGTCGCGGTGAACATCGCTTTGCCTTGCGCGAAATTGCGGCCGGTGAGTTTAGCGGGGAAGAGAGCGGCCGCGGCATCCACCGTGTAATCGCGGCCCGGGCCTTTCGGCGCGACATACTCGGCGACGACGGTGTTGAGCGGCGCAAGGGAGAGTTTCTCCAACGCGATGCGTTCGACGGCGTCGGGCACGCGGGCCAGCGATTCGGTGCGGATGTTTTTTAGGAAGCCGGGGAAGCTGGCGCCGCCCTTCCATGCGCTCGTGCGGGGGAACCACGAGAAATACTCGCGGCGTAGCGCGGGCGTCCAACCTGCGGTGGCGTGGCGGAGGTTGTAAGCATAGTGGATTTGCTGACGATCGGCGCGGGCGGCGGCGACGCTTTGCACGGTGGAACCGTAGCGGTCGTTGCGGGCGATGAGTTTTTCGCCGCCGAGCAGTTCGCCGGTGATCGTGACGGGTTCGGCGACGCGAAGGAGCGGCACGGTTTTCGCCACAACGGCGGGAGAGTCGAGGTAGACGAGCAGCGAAATGAGTTCGCGGTTTACGAACGCATCGGGGTGCGGGAAATGGGGATCAAGTTTCGCGACCACGCGGGCGCAGGTGGCGGCATCGGGCTTGCCCATGCGCGTGAAGGCGAGCTGCCAAGCGCGGAAGAGCGGGAGCCGGAGCGCAGCGGGTTGCTCGGCGAAGTCGAGCCGCAGGAGCGCATCAATAAGCTTGGGCTGGCGGGATTTTTCGCCGACGCGGGCGAGAGCGATGAGGGCCTCGACGGCGGCTTGGGGATTCTTCTCGGCGAGCGCGCGGGCGGCCCAATGGTAGGCGGGCTGACGCTCGATGGCGGCGCGGGCGGCGAAGCGCACGTAGCGGTCGGGCGAAGCGAGGTGGGGCCAAGCGATCGCGATGGCCGCAGGGCCGGTGCCTTCGGCGTGCAACCCTTCGAGCGAGCGACGGAGTTTCGCCTCGGCGGTGGGCTCCGGCGGCTTGGCCGGGGCGGTAGATTCAGTGCCGGTGTAGGTCACGCGATAGAGCGCAGACTGCGTGCGACGGCCGCCGGCGGCGAAATACATCGCGCCGTCGCGGGGGTTGATCACGAGATCGGTGAGCGGAAGCGGTTTGCCGGAGAGAAATTCTTCTTTCTCGCCGATGAAGCTGGCGCCGTCGGGCTTAAGGTGGACGGCGTAGAGCGTGCCGTAGGTCCAATCGGCGGCGTAAAACGCAGTCTGATATTTGGCGGGGAATTTTGCGCCGGTGCCGAAGACCGTGCCCGTGGGCGAGCCGGGGCCGATGTTCAGCGGAGACGGCAGACTGTCGGCATAGTAGTCGGGCCAACGGCCGGCGCCGCTGCGCCAACCATAGTCACCGGCGTCAACGACGTGATTGATGCGGGTCGGCACATACCAAGGCGAGCCTTGGTCCCACTCCATGTCGGAATCGTAGGTGAAGAGTTCACCGTTTTGATCGAAGGAGAGGTCGAACTGATTGCGGAAGCCCAAGGCAAATAACTCGATTGTTTTCCCCTCCGAATCGGAGCGGGCGATGTAGCCGCCGGGGGCGTAGATATCTTTGGCGTGGCCGCGGGCATCCCACATGCGGGGGAGGAGGTGGTCCTCGTCCCAGCGGACGGGGCGAGATTTTTCGAAGCCCACCGGGAGGGCGGTCATGTTGCCGTTCGCAAAATAGATGGATTTGCCGTCCGGAGAAAGGGCCAACGAATGAGGGCCGTGTTCGCCGCTGCCGCGGGTTTCACGGAGATACTTGAAATCGTCGAACTGGTCGTCGCCGTCGGTATCACGGAGCCGCCAAATACCCTGCTTGGACGGGACCTCGTCGACCATTACGTAGAGACTGTCGAAGGCGTAGAGGAGCCCGTGTGCGCCCACGGAGGGCGAGGCGGCACCGCCGGTGGCCTGGGCGCGCTTCGGGGTCGGACGCAGCTCGCTTCCCATCGGCGGGGTGACGGCGGGCAAGGTGATGGCGAGTTTTTCAACCTGGGTGCCGGTGCTCGTCCCGATGGGCGGCGGGGTGATCCGGTAGAGGCCGCCGTATTGGTCGCCGGCGGTGATTCGGCCCTTGGGGTCAACGGCGAGCGCGACCCACGAGCCCTGCTCTTCTTTCGGCACCGTGTAGAGCAACTCCACTTTGAACCCGGCGGCCACTTGCATTGCCGAGGGATCTGTCGTCTCGGTGAGGGCAGCGAGTTCGGCGCGGGCGGCGGCCGCGGGCGCGGGCGATTTGGCTTTGCCCTTGGCTTTTTCGTCGGGCGTTTGGGCGGGGAGCGCGACCGTGCTAAGGCCTACGAGGAGCAGCGCGCCGAGGCGGGCGTGGCGAGGGTGGAGCAAGCGGGAGGATATCATGATTTGGGCAAGGGAAAGGAAAGTGAGCGGAGCGTGAAAGTGGGAGGAAAGGGCGCTGGCGCGCGGGAGTGGGCGGATAGATTGCTTCGCCGCTGCGCTTCTCGCAATGACAAGCCGGATCAGAATTTTTGGGTAAAGGTGAGCCAGTAGGAGCGGGGCTGGACGGGGACGTATTGGAGCATGGTGTCGCGACCCGTCGCGGGGAGGGACGTGTAGCTCTGGCGGTCGCCTGGGTTCACGCCCCAACCGCGCCACGTCATGACGCCCTCGCTGTCGAAGAGGTTGTTGATGGAGAAGCCGAGGCTGCGGGTGCGGCTGATGGTCCAGCCAGAGTTGAGGTTGAACTGATTAAAGCGGGGGAGCGTGATCACGTTGGCGATATTACCGGCGCGTTCGCCCATGTGGCGCCACGAGAGATTCACGAAGCCCCGGGGTAGACGATAGTCGAGCGTGGTGTTGAGGATGAAGTCGGGGTTGTTGTCGGCGTCGCGGCCGGAGAAATCGAGGTAGGAGTCGTCGTCGCTGCCGTTGGCGCCGGCGACGAAGACTTTCCAGATCGTGTTTTCAGGTTTTTGCACGGTGAGAACGGAACGCACCTTGAAGCGATCGGTGAAGCGATACTCGCCCTCGATTTCCACGCCGAGCGTGGTGGTCATGTTGTAAATGGGATCGGGGTAGTAGGGGGTGATGCCGTCGGACTCGATTGCCTGCGGGTTACTGTTGATGTTGCCGAGGCGCGACCAGAACGGCGTGACGGTGACGGTGGC
Source organism: Opitutus sp. GAS368 (assembly GCA_945882935.1). Lineage (GTDB taxonomy): Bacteria > Verrucomicrobiota > Verrucomicrobiia > Opitutales > Opitutaceae > Tous-C4FEB. Next base: position 1,862 of record CAMCWW010000144.1, on the reverse strand, counting down.
GCGCGCAGTCTTCCACCGGTAGCCGAGCTCGACTTGCTCGACGCTCTGGGGGCGCGGGCGGAGATTCGCGAGGCGGAAGACGGAGTTGTAGTTGCGGAAGAAGGCGTAGTCGGGGGCCTTCTCGCCGTCGGCGAGGCGGACGTAGAAGGAGTTTTCGTTGTTGATCACGAAATTGGTGGCGACGGACCACGAGAAGGCGCGGACGTCCTGGTCGAAGAACCACTGGGCATTTGGATTGGGCACGGTGAACCGGTTGTCAGCCAGCGTGAGGGGATTACCGTCGGCGCCGCCGTAAGCGGGGTCCCAATTGCCGCGGGGATTTTGCGAGCCGGATTGGTTGAAGCCATCGACCCGGATGCGCTCGCCGCGAAAACCCCAATCAATGCCCCAGCGCGGAGTGGTGTCCCACTTGTGACCGAAGAAATAGGCAAATTGGCGCGAGATCGCGAGGTCGCGCGTGTAGCCGTTGCCGAGCGCGGTGAAGCCTTCGGGATTGGTGAGCTGGACGGGCTGGCCGTTCCAACCGGCGACGGCGGCGAGGGCGGCGGCGGGCGTGCCGGCGGGTTGGTTGGCGACCGTGGCGGGTATCCAAGTGATCGCGACGGGCTCCGGTTGCTCGGTGAGCGGCGAGGCGGTGCGGCCGCCGCTGGTCTGGCGGTCGGAGATGCCCGCGTAGCCGAAGTAGCCGCCGCCGGTGAACGAATGGGTGCGCCATTTTTTGGTGAGCGAAAAGCGCTCCATGATTTCGTCCATGTGCTCGTTGGCGACGCGGCCGGTGTTCACCCAGAATGCGCTGGGGACGATCTGCGGGTTGGGCAGATTGGAAAAGCGGACGATCTGGCCGGCGTTTATGAGGGCGTTGGCGTTGACGGTGTAGTTGCCGTTGGAGGTGACCTCGGCGAGGACATTGCCGGTTCGTCGGTCAGAGAAGCGGTAGAGGCCGGCGGGCACGCGGCCGTTTTGCGTGCCGCCGCTGAACTGGATGGCCATCGAGGAGAAAAAATTTGGCCACTCGAGGGAGCGCGGGGTAACGCCGGAGGAGGAGTTCCAGTCGGCCCAACTGCGGCTGAATTTCACGTTGTGGCTGAGGGACCAGCCGTCGCCGAAGTCGTGCTTCCAATCGATGCCCGCGTAGCGCTGACGGGAGCGCACGGCATCGGCGGTGTCGAAGGTGCCGAAGGTGGTATCGGACTCACGCGGGTATTGGTGGGAGCCTTTCGGCAGCAGGTTGGTGCTGTAGCGGCTGAGACCAGGAAATTGCTCCGGGTTCCGCGGATCGCGGGCGAGCAGGTATTCATACCAGTGGTTCCGGTCGTCCATGTATTTGCCGTAAATTTTCACGGAGCCTCGACCATAGTCCTTGAAGAGGTTGCCGCGGGTGACGAAGCCGTTGTTCATCGGATAGCCGTCGGCGGGGCGATGGCCCACGGCGTAGCGGTAGAAGCCGCCGACGCTGTAAACCCAGCCCGTCCGGCCGAGCGGGCCGCCGTAAACCAAGTCGGCACGGTAATGCGGCTCACCGCGGCCCTCGAGGCCGAAGCGGGTGCGGATTTCTCCGCCGGCACGGGCGGAACCCGTGCGGCTGATATAGTTGAAAGCGCCGCCGGGGGAATTGGAGGAAGTGATGGAGGCGCTGCCGCCGCGGACGGCCTCGACGCGTTGGAGCGTGGCGTCGGGGCGATTAAAGTAGGAGGCGTTGTAGTTGCCGAAGGCGATGTTGGTGATCGGCAGACCGTCCTCTTGCATGGAGACGTAGTATTGGCCGGTGGCGCCATCGGAGCTGTCGGCGGAGATGCCGCGCGAGTAAACCATGCCGCGAATTTCGCCGAGGGAGGAATTCACGAACACCCCGGCGACCTCGA
>CAMCWW010000143.1:0-7641 GCA_945882935.1 Opitutus sp. GAS368 | reverse complement strand
AGGGTGTAGCGGCCGCCGGCTTCAAAGTAAGGCGTGAGAAAGGTGACGTCGAAGGGGCCGAGGATTTCCGCGAGCGTGTCGGTTTCGAGCGGGTAATGACCGCGAAGCGTGGAGTCGCTGCGGCTGGCGACGACGACCGGGCGCCTTGTCGCGGCGGAAGCGGCGTGCAGGTTGGTTGCGAGCTCAACGTGAAGTGCGCGGGTGGCGGCGGGGGTGAGGCTGCGGGAGTTGGTGAGGATGTAGAAGCAAGCGGGCGCGGCGGTGAGTTCGGCGGTGAGGGTCGCGACGTCCCACGTGGTGACGACGGCGATATCGCGCACGGTCTGCGTGCCGGTGGGGTCGTCGTCGAGGACGACGAGCGTGCGACCGGCAGCGGCGGCTGCGGCGGCGTTGGCGGGGAGCACGTCGTGCGGCCAGAAGGGTGGGAGCGCGGCGAAGGTCGCGCTCTTGGCGAGTGGAGTTGAATCAGGCACCGGTGACCTCGATTAGGAAGCTTTCGGTCGTCGCTGAGACGTCACTGATAGTCTTCATAAAGGTGCCTCGAGGGGGGCTGCGACGCTTCCGGCGTCGCAGCCCGAGAGCGCAGTGGCGCTTAATCGAGGGTTTTATTTCGTGAGGAAAGGACGCCAACTGCGAGATTCCTGAGACTAAAACTCAAACGAGGTCGTGAGCAGCCACGTCTGGGGCTCGGCGATGCGCAGCGAATCGTAGGTGCCGTCGGGCTGCGCGCTGACCGGGATCAGCCGATTGCCCACGCCGAGGTTGCGCACGTTTAATTGCGTGCTCCACATGATCTTCGCACCCAGTTTGCGGCTGTAGCCGATCCAGCCGTCAACGTTGCCTTCGGTGGGGCCGTAAATGGGATTCTGCACGTCATAAAGAGCAGTGCCGCTGGCCAAAACCTTGATGGGATAACCGATCGCGGCCTTATCCTGCCACCGATAGGCGCCGCCGATTCGCCAGCCCTTGAGGAGGCCTCGGTTGAAGCTGTAGTTCGTGACGGCGTTGAACCGCCATTTGCGCAACTCGGTTGAAGGCTGCCCATCGCTGAAAATCCTGCGCTCCGCGTTTGCCTTGGTGGTGGCCCAGGCTTGTCCGAGGTTGTTGGTGGTGTTGGTGCCGTCCACCAGGGCGCCAGCGCTGCCGCCCCAAACCGGATCAAGCAACGCAATCATCTCTGCAAATGACTTGCCGGTGTTTGCGCTGACCGTTTGCTGGCGCGCGGCGTTCATTGAGATGCGCCACTGCCGGGTGGGATTGTAAACGAGATCAAATTCATAACCGGTGGCGACCACGTCGGTGGTGGAAACCACGATGTCGATTCGTTCGTTGTTCGTGACTTTGATCCGGCCGGTGCTCGGTTCAGGGGCAAAGGAGAACTGATAGGTTCCCAAGAGCTGCTTGGCGAACGGAGTCTGTTGCCAGGTATTCCACGCCGTCACTGCAGCCGGATTTGCGACCGCGAGGTAAGACGCGTCCGAGTTGTTAGAAATCTGCGAGGCAATCCGGCGCACGACCTGATTGTGGAGTTCCCTGAACGCTCCGTCCGTGGCCAAGGCCCCTTGAGTTTCGTACTTGGTCACACGCAATTCGAGCTTGTTGTCGAACAGCGAAATGAGGGCACCCAATTCCTGGGTCGTCCCGGTCGGCGCGGCGATACTCTTGTTGAAGATATCAGCCCGCGGCGCACTGGGGCGGAAATTATCCGATTTGTTGTAGGTGAGCGAAATGTCGGCTCCAGCGGGCAGCTTGCCGCGCAGGACCGGCGGGGTGTGTAGAACTAAGCCGTAATTGAAGGAAGTTTGTGAATCATCCAGCACGGGGTTCGTCCACTGCCAGGCGGACTGATCAAAAATGACGAGTCCGGTGACGGGATTGCGGGGAGGGAGGCTGGCATCGAAAGTCTGAAAGGAGTCTTTGCGCCACCCCAAGGTGCTCACCAGGGTTTTGTCCCACCAGTAGCTGTTCGCCACGAAGACGAGCGAGTCGACTTCGTCGCCGCGACGGGTTGGGTTCATTGATGTCGGCCGCAGGTCGAACCGTTCGTTCGGGACGACGCTGAACGTGCGCTTCTGCCAAGAGGAGAGGGCCACCGGGGTCGCGGCCGGCGTGGCGTAGTGCAAACCGGTCACCGAGGTCAGGTCGGAGCCCCGGGGGTAGCCGACCGTTAAGCCTTGAATGCCGTTGTTGGCGGGTCCAGCCGCGCCGAGCAAGTTGGGTCCAACGTAGCTCATGACCTGCATGAACCGACTGCTCGACAGATTGAGCTCGTTGATGCGGGTCGGCTGGTTGATGGCATCGGCCTGAAGATAATCGGATCCCAATGCATAGATTCGACCGCCATTTTGGTCGTCCGTCGTCGCTTGGTTGGTGAAGTTCGCGGTGAAGATGTGGCGACCGAGCAGTTTACCGAGCCAATTGTTGCCGACCTTTGTCAGGTCGAGGTCGTAGTAGGCCGTGGCTCGATAGGCCTCGCGCTCTGCGCGCGGATTTTGCACGAAACCATCCGCCGTGTTGATGAAGGGCCGGCCCAAATTCGGGTTTACATCGCCGTTGGGGAGATGGGTCGCGATGTCGACATTGATCGCGTGACTGCGGAACTGGAACGGTTGGACGAATCCCGAATTGAGTTTCTCGCTGGCAAACGCGAGTTCGACGCCGGCTTGGGATCCGAGGCGCTGTTCAAACACCGCGTTGTAGTTCTTCCAGAACGCCCATTCATACTTTGCGGGTCCCTCCAAGGCCTGATCGTAGAAATTGAAGATCGACGGGTCGGTCAGCTTGGGATCGCGCCAAAAATTATTCAGGGCGGGTCTTGAGATTCGGTTCAGCTGTTGAAGATAAGCCTTCGGCGAATTCAACCAACGCATGCCGTCGTTCGCGTAGGCGCCGGTGGTGGTGAGGCGCACTCGGTCGTTGAATCCCTCCATGCCCATGATGTCGGCCGGGAACCCCGAGATACCGAAGCGACCGGAGTTTGGATTCTCTTGGATTAGAGTAAACTTCGATGAACCACCGCTGGTCAGGTTGTTGATCGGGGCGCCTGCGCTGTTAAAGGCTTGGAGGTTGGGATCGGTCGGCATGGTGCCACGATAGCTGCCAATTCCCGTGGTGGGGTTGTAGACGGGCTTACCCAGAGCCCACCACCAAGAAAAGTTGTCGGTCGGGGGAGCGTTGTAGGGCTTGTTGGAATAATTTTTCGCGTCCTCCATGCTGGCTCGCAGTGTGGCTCCCTGCCAAGGACGCCACGTCGCAGTTACAAAGTAGCGGTTATCGCGAACGTAGGCAGGGTCGATCTGGTAACGCTTGTCACCGTAGAGCACCGCGGCCCGCACGGCCAACTTGTCCTTGATCAAAATCTGGTTGTGGTCGAGCGAGACGCGCCCGGTGCCGTGCTGGCCGGATTGAGCCTCGACCTTGGTCTTCGTCCTGTGCAGCAGCGCTTTGATCAAGGTGCTGTTGATGATGCCTCCGGCGCTGCCGAGGCCGAAGAGCATGGAATTCGGCCCGCGATTCACCTCTACGCGATCGACAATGTAGCTGTCCAAGGGCACGCCGGTGATGAAGTAGTCCCGGGTCTGGTCGGCGGCCGCGACACCGCGGACGCGGTTGGCGCCCTGCACGCTGCGGACCGAGCCGAAGAAGTCCGAGAAATCCGCGCCGGTGCCGACGTTGCTGAAATTGCCGGCCAGTCCCGCGACCTCGGTGCCGGTGGTGTAGTTGAGCAACTCGTTGAGATTGGAGACTCCGAGATCTTGCATGAATTCCTTTGTGACCACCGTGACCGATGCGGCTACATCGCGGAGATCCGTGCGGAGCCGGCTACCGGCCAGCGTGCCACTCGCCCGGTAGCCGTTGTCTTGCTCGACCGCGACCTCGAAGGGCGAAAGGATGACGGTAGTTGAGGGGGCCTCGGTATTAGCTCGCGGGGGAGTCTGCGCCGCCAGCGGCGCAGCCAACGCGATTACGCTGACGCACGCGGCCAGCAGGGTATGGGGGTGTTTTTTCATGGTTATGATCTTTGCTTTTGGGATTTATGTCCTAGCGAGAAAGAGATTACTGGGTGCCCGTGGCCGGGGCGCAGATTGCTAGAGAGTCGAGACCGTGGTGGGGCACGAAAAAGGCCGGGCTGGAGAGCCGACATGTTGGGGTTTATTTCGTCCCTGGCGTGTGGCCGGTGATTTCGGCGAGCAGACGGAAAAAGCCGGCTTTGCGCGGGGAGCTGATGGTCCAGTCGGCGGGGATGCTCTGGTAACCTTCGGCGAAGTCCTCGCCCTTCATCCGGAAATCAAAATAGCCCCAGCCGGCATATTCTCCGATGGCGGCGGTGAAGTTATTGTCGGGGACTTCGAAGTTAAAATGGTCGTCCTCGTTGTAGAAAATCGGCTTTGTCGTGTAGCTGGCGACTTTGCGGGTGAGCTGCACCAGCTCGGCGATGCGCTTGGGATCACTGACGCCGTTGCCGTGGAGCAGCACGTAGTCGGAGGCGCGGACGACGTTTTCCTTTGGCACCGTGTTGCCGCCGTATGAGGTGCTGACCAAAAGGCGGTGACCGTCGGGGGCTTTGGTCGTCTTTACGCGCTCGATGAGTTCGTGGACGCGCTCGGGCTGGAGAATCTTGTGATCGTAAAGGACGTTGCACTCGTTGTTCACCTCGATGATCACGTTGCGCCAGCCGTTCTCCAAAACCCAGCGGGTGGCCCCATCGACCGCGCGGATGACGGCGGCTTCGTCGGTGAGGCGTTGGTCTTGGCCAAAGTAGAAATAGCCGAGGACGACGACCATGCCGAGGTCGTCGGCGAAATCGATGACGCGTTTCATGCGCGCGAGATACTCGGGGAGGAGCGTGCCATCGGCGCGAAAGGCGTTGTTGATCCACGGCTGGGTCTTCGAATAACCCTCCGGCGACCCGCCTTGGAAATTGATGGTGAACGAGAGCAGCCCATGCGCGCGCCAGACCGGCATGGCGGCGAGAAACTCGCGGACGTTGCGCTCGGCGTCCCACGTGCCGGTGTCGGGATAGGCCCAGCGGGAAACGGTGTCAGGGTTCAGATCGTCAAAAACGCCCTGCACCATGCGGGAGTTCATCATGAGCCCCTCGATTTTTTTGCCCTTCCAGGTGCGGCCCTCGTAGGTCGGCTTGCCGTTGATGAAGAATTTGTCCCCAGCGATAGAGACCGTGGTTTTCGGCGCGGCGGCGAGGGGGCCGACGAACGGCGCGACCGCGAGAAGCGAACAAGTGAGGAGATGACGGAGTTTCATTTTCCTTCGGTGATCAGTTGGCGACGATCAGCCACACGGTGAGAGCCGCGAGGCTGAGAAAGTAGGTGCCCGAAAGCGCGAGAGCGCAGCGCGACCTGCGGCCGGGGCGGAGCTCGGCGGGAAGCAGGCGGGTGTTGACGGCGAGCGTGTGCAGGCAACTCAGGCCGAGGGCGAAGTTGTTCACGTTGGCCGCCACCACGACGAGCCAGAGCGGGCTCGCGAACGAGAGAAATCCCGCGGCCATCAGCACGTAGCCAGCGAGGAAGCCGTAATAGATGCGGAAGACATGGCGCGGTTCGAGTCGACGGGCGTGGCCGGACGACGTCCACACGACATCCACCCAGCGGCGAAGAAAACCGTCGACCGTCGTGATCGTGACTGGGAACAGCACGAGGAATCCGGCGACCAGCATGAGATACCAACAGACCTGACCGAGGAGACCGCCGAGGCGCGAATTCACGCCCTCGGCCATCAGGCCGGCGAGCACCCAACGATCGGCGGTGGTGCCGCGTGGGATTACTTCCAACGACAGGATCGCGGGCAGCGCGAGACCGATGAGCGAGGCGGGCAACCAGACTTGCCACTGGTCGAGATGCACCATGCGCAGCCAACCGCGCCAGCGGGTTAACGCGTCCGGCGTGGGCCGGAAGATGGTGCCGGTGTGCGCGAGGGCGACGGGTTCGCCGCCGATCATACTCGGAATCGCGCCGACCTTTGCGCCCATGCCCCAACCCTGTTCGCGGGTGTAAGCGCAGATGGCGGTTTGGGTGAGGCCGCCGACGCCGGCAATCCCGGCGAGCGTGGTGAACAGCTGCATCGACTCGAGGTCGAGGCCGGGCCAGGAACCGCCGGACCAGAGTTGCACGAAAACGTTCACCAATTTGCCGTCGGCGGCCGGGAGCGAGCCAAAGCTCACGAAGCCGAGGAGCACTTCGCCGAGGGTGCGCCACGAGGTAAGGGCGAGGCAGAGCACGAGCAGAAGGCCGAGGACGTAGAACACTTTTACCATCACGAGCCCTTTCACGAAGCGGTAGATCGTCCCGCCGAAAATCAGTGGCAGCGGCACGAGCGCGAGGAGAACAAACGTCACGGTGCGCATGAGGCCGGTCTCGGTCGCGGGGTCGGGGATACGGGCGAGAATCACAGCGGCGGCAGTGACGGCGACGGCGGAAAGTTGGAATGGCAGCATCGTCCAGAAGTCGATGGCGAGGTAGGTGAACGTCCAGAAACGCGAGCCGGGCTCGAGGCGAAGTTTGCCGGTCATGATGCCCTCGCCGGTCGCGAGCGTGTAGCGGCTGGCCTCGACGTTGTAGATGTATTGCGCGAGCAGGGTGAGGAGAGTGATCCAGAGCAGTGCGCCGCCGTAGCGGGCGGTGATGGCCGGGCCGATCAACCATTCGCCGGCACCGAGGGAGGCTCCGGCCATGACGATACCGGGACCGAGGAGCTGACGCCAGTTGCGGCGGGGCGGGGCGTCGAGTTCGCCGACGGACCAGGGGAGAAGGCCGGTGCGGGATTCGCGGGGCGTCGTTTCGGGAGTTGGGGGTGGGGTGGGCATGGGGCGGAGTTAATGTCGGCGGCCGGAAAGCCGCCGATCCTTTAAGGTAAGGTGACGACTTGGTTGGTGGCCTGCGAGCGGTAGCAGGCCTCCATGAGGGCGGTGGACTTGAGGTAGTCTTCGCCGGTGTTTTCGAACGGAGCGCCGCTGGCCATGCAGTCGACGAAGTGACGTTGGAGGGCGTAGACGCAATCGCCCGCGAAGCCCTCGCGGGTGTGCGGGTAGTCGAGGCGGCGCGTGGGCTGCCCGAGGAGTTTAAGGGTGAGGTTGCCCGCGAGATCGAGTTCGACGTGACCCTTGCGGCCGTCGAGTCGGACAAGGCCGAAGGTATAGCGGGGATCGGCGGCGTCGGATTCGTTGTAGCGCGAGGCGTCGAGGATCGCGGTCGCGCCACTGGCGAAGCCACAGACAATCTGGGCGGCGTCTTCGCCGACGATGGCGGGATTGCGCTTCTGGAAACGCGTATACACGGAGGAAATTTCGCCGCCGAGGTAGCGAAACGTGTCGAGGAAATGAACGCCGGTCTCGTAGCAGAACAAGCGCGGGTATTCTCGGAAAAACGGCTGGCGCGCGAGGTAGGCGTCCTCCTGCCAACCGTCGCCGAGGCGGGTGCGGATGTTGATGGAGAAAAGTTCGCCGAGCGTGCCGGCGTCGAGCAGGCGGCGCATTTCTCGATACCACGGCTGCCAGCGAAAATTCTCGTGGATCATCAGGCGCACACCGGCGCGGCGAGCCGTCTCAACGATGGCGACGCACTCGGCGAACGTGGGAGCGATGGGCTTTTGGCAGATGATCGCGATGCCGCGGGTGGCGGCGAGGCG
>CAMCWW010000142.1:0-7729 GCA_945882935.1 Opitutus sp. GAS368 | reverse complement strand
GCGTTCTTCGCCTTGAGTGCGGCGAGCAACTCAGTCCGCAAGCCGGTCACAAAGACGATCTCGCGCGTCTCGATTCCGGGGCCCTCCAGCGTGAGTTGCACGCCGCCGGTCGAGGATGACTTGCCGATGTGGTTGACCGCGATGACGACTGTGGCACCGCTCTCGGGATAGGTGGGGATGCCCACCTTGGCCGCCATGATCGGAGCCGCGTCCCCGTCTCCACAGATAAAGATGAAATCAGCCTGCTCGGCGGTTTCGAGGCGGCACTGAGTGTTGGCGCGAAGATAGGGCTCGGCGTCGGCCCGGTAGCCTACGGCGTGGGCGGCGACATCCGCATTCAGCAGCGCAAACGCCACGTAAGCAGTGGCGCGAGGGAAGCCCTCCGGCGGGGTCAGCGCGAGCGGCGCGAACCGATTGATTTTTCCCGGGCGCGACATGCTATCGAGCAGGGTGCGGAAATGCCTTTGGGCATCGAAAATTTCGTCGTAGGCGGTCTCGCGGATCATAAAGGGAGCGGGGTTGGGCGGGTTGGTAGACGGAGGGAATGCGAAGACTAGTCTTGCTCCATGAGCTTGAAATCGACCTGGGTCCGCAGGATGTGGTTGAACTCTTCCGTCTCGCGGGCGGACAACTTCTCGCGCTCGGTCGCGACGAAATCGGCCAACGCGGTGGGCACTTCGCGGCCGCTTTGCAGCAGGGCGTCGCACACCGCGATGCAGTAAACGCGCACCGGCTCTTCGCCGAGGCACAGGCCGTAGCCGGGCGCGCCGTCGACCGCCACTTCGCACTCAGAGGTCAGCGCCTCGCCGAGGCAGAACTCCTGCTTCTCCAGGGAATCTTCGGCCCGGACCATCGTGAGGCAGATGCCGGGGGCCTTGACGAGTTTCACCTCGTGCCGGGTTTCAAGTTCCTCGACGAAACGCTGGAGCGTCGAGAGATCACATTCGCACAAAACGGTATCGTTGTCGTATCGGTTGTTGTCCACGCGGCGACGGTCGCACTGCGATGTTAACGTAGGATAAATCGAAAATGAATGTGCGATAAATCGGCCGATTTTTTCGGCATAAATATCTCGCAAAGGCGAAATGAAGCTTCCGTTAACCGCCGGGTTTGCGTTTGACGGAGCCTCGCGCCGACCGACCGTCTTGCGCCCGTGCATCCACTGAACGCGACCGCCGCGGGCCCAAGTTCAACACCCCGCCGTGTGCTGGGACGTCTGCTCGGGCTTTGCTGGCAGCACCGGGTAGGTTGCCTCCAGGTGCTGACGTGCCAACTCCTGCTGCTGACCCTCGGTCTCGCGGGACTGAGTTTCACCGGGCTCGGGATCGATTACCTGCGCTCGGTATTGGAGCCGGGCACCCCCGCCCCCCGCTGGTTGCTCGGCCTCCGTCCGCCCGCAGAGTGGACGCCGATGCAGGTCGTCTCGGCTATCGCCGGCGCCGTGATCACGGCGGCAATTTTGCGCGCAGGGTTGACGTGGCTCTCGGGCGTCACGCTCGCCCGGCTCGTGCACCGGGGGCTTGTCGCCGATTTGCAGGCCGCAGTTTACGCCAAACTCCAGCGTCTCTCATTCGGATTTTTCGACCGGCAAAGCACCGGCGCGATCCTGAACCGCGCCACGGGCGACATCCAATCGATCCGCACCTTTGTCGATACCGTGTTAATCCAGTCCGTCGTCACCGTGGTCTCACTTGGCCTCTACATGAGTTATATGCTTTCGATTCATGGCGGGCTCACGTTCGCCTGCCTCGCGACGTTGCCGCTGCTTTGGACAGCCTGTATCATTTTCTCCCGCGCGGTTCATCCGCAATACGTGCACGGGCGGGAGTTGTTCGACCGCATGATTCTGACCCTCGCCGAATGCGTGCAGGGTGTAAACGTGATCAAGGGCTTCGCCCGCGAGCGCGAGATGGCCGCCCGTTTTGAGACGGACAACCGCGCGGTGAAAACCCAGCAACAGAAAATCTTTTGGCGCGTGAGCACGTTCTCGCCCGCGCTTGATCTGCTTACCCAGGTGAACTTGGTGGTGTTGTTCATCTACGGCGGGAAATTGGTCATCGACGGCGTGCTACCGCTCGGCACTGGCCTCGTGGTTTTCGCCGGTTTGCTGCAGCAGTTCTCCAATCAGGTTTCCATGACGGCCCAAATCGCGAACGGCGTGCAGGAAAGCCTGACCGGGGCCGGGCGGGTCTTCGAGATTCTCGACGCTCCGCTCGGCGTGCAATCCCCCGAACGTCCCCAGGCACTGCCCGTCTGCCGGGGCGCGGTGCGTTTCGAGCACGTCACGTTCGACTACATCGAGGGCAACTCGGTGCTGCGGGGGGTCGACTTCACGGTCGCGCCCGGTGAATGCGTGGCCATCGTCGGCGAAACCGGCTCGGGCAAGTCCGCCTTGCTTAGCCTGATCCCGCGCTTCTACGACCCCGCGGCCGGCCGCGTGCTGATCGACGGTCACGATATTCGCACGCTCGACGTGCAGGAACTTCGACGCCACGTGGGCATGGTTTTTCAAGAAAGCTTTCTGTTCAGCGACACCGTTGCCGCCAACATCGGCTTCGCCAAAACCAACGCGTTACCCGAGGAACTGATCGCCGCCGCCCGCGCGGCCCGCGCCCACGACTTCATCATGGCCTTGCCTGAGGGCTACGACACCGTCCTCGGCGAGAGCGGCGTCGATCTCTCCGGCGGCCAACGGCAGCGGCTGGCCATCGCCCGGGCCCTTCTGGCCAACCCCTCGATTTTATTACTCGACGATCCCACGGCCGCGATCGACCCGGAGACGGAGCACGAGATTCTGGGTGCCATCGAAAATGCCATCGCCGGCCGGACCACGTTTGTCGTTGCCCACCGCCTGAGCACGTTGAAGCGGGCCGACCGCATCATCGTGCTGCAGCAGGGCCGCATCGTCGCCGCCGGCACTCACCAAGAACTCCTGCACCGCGAGGGCGCGTATCGCCGCGCCGCCCTTTTACAGATGGTCGATGACGAGAGTCGGGCGCTGCTCGTCGAGGAAACCGGCCAGGTGGAGGTCGCGTTATGAGCCTGCTAGCCGCCGCCGGCATCCAAACGGGTCGCACGGGCTTCACCGCCGCCGCCGCTGAACCGACCGCTTTGGACTGGCGCATCCTGCGCCGCATCCTCACCCACACCCGGCCCTACGCGGCCAAGCGCAACACGATCTTTGCCCTCACCGTGGCCCGCGCGATCCAAAAACCCGCGATGGCGTGGGCGATCGCCGCGGTCATTAACGGTCCGATCACCGGCGGCGACTACAGCGGAGCGGTCTGGGGTGCGGCGGGATTCTTCGCGTTGGCCCTCGTGACGGAGCTCACCTTTCACTTCCGGCAACGGCTCCAGTTGGAGCTGGGAGAGGCCGTCGTCCACGATCTGCGCAACGATGTTTTCCGCCAGTTGCAGCGCATGCCGCTCAGCTATTTTAACAAAACCAAACTCGGGCGCATCCTTGGACGGGTCATCACCGATATCGAGTCGGTGCGCCGCGGGGTGCAAAATGTATTCTTCTTCAGCTTGATGCTTTTCGGCCAGATGGCCGGCGCGGCCGCGCTCATGCTTTACTACAACTGGGCCTTGTTTTGCGTCCTCCTCGCGGTCGGCCCACTTGTCTGGCTGACCAACCGCCACTTCCATCCCCGCCTCAGCCGCCACTCGCGGGCCGCCGCCGAGAGCCAGAGTCGTCTCACCGGCTCCGTCGCCGAAACCGTCAAGGGCATGCGCGTCATCCAGGGCTACGCCCGCCAACGTGAATCCGACGACCGCTACGGCCGCCTCATCGACCGCCACTCCGACAACAACGTGGGCCTCGCCAATGAATCTTCGCTCTACCTGCCGCTCCTGGATCTCCACAGCCAAGTCTTCCTCGCCGCCCTGCTCGTCGTCGGGGGCTACGGCGCGCTGCACGGTTTTGCCGGCATGGAGATCGGGAGCCTGATCGCCTTTTTCTTTCTGCCGTCGCTGTTTTTTCAGTCCCTCCAGCACCTCGGCAATCTTTACACGCAGGCCATCACGTCGATGGCCGGAGCCGAACGGGTGTTCCAACTTCTCGATCTCAAACCCGACTGGACCGACGCTCCCGGGGCCGTCGATTTGCCCGACCCTCGCACGGCCCGCAGCCCCGTCCGAGCCCCGTCAGGCTCGGCCGCCGTCGGGCGCGCCGGCGCTCGGGTCGAATTCCGCGACATCTCGTTTGAGTATGAACCCGGACGCAGGGTACTCAACGACCTCTCCTTCACGGCCGCGCCCGGCGAAACCGTCGCCCTCGTCGGCCACACCGGCAGCGGCAAGACGACCATCGTCAACCTGATCGCCAAATTCTACCTCCCGACCTCCGGTGAGATTCTGATCGACGGCCAAGAAATCCGCACCCTGCGCGGGGAATCGCTCCGCGGTCAGATGGGCATCGTGCTGCAAACCAATTTTCTCTTCACCGGCACCGTGATGGAAAACATCCGCCTCGGCCGGCCCGAAGCGACCGACGCCGAAGTCCGCGCCGCCGCCACTAGCCTCGACTGTCTCGATCTGCTGGAAAGTTTACCGCAGGGCTTCGCGACGGAGGTCGGCGAACGCGGCACCAGTCTCTCCCTCGGCCAGCGTCAGTTGATCTGCTTTACCCGCGCGCTGCTCGCCAACCCGCGCATTCTCATCCTCGACGAGGCCACCAGTTCCGTCGACACCATCACCGAGAGCCGGTTGCAGCACGCGCTCGACCGCCTGTTGGCCACGCGCACGAGTTTTGTCGTGGCGCATCGCCTGAGCACTATCCGCCGCGCCGATCAGATTCTGGTCCTCGATCAAGGCTGCATCGTCGAACGGGGACCTCACCTGCAATTGCTGGCGCAACGTGGCGCCTACCACGCGCTCTACCGTCAGTTCGCGCTCGCCGAGTGAGGCGCCTGCGGTAGCGACACCGTGAAGGTGCTCCCCACCCCGGGCTTGCTCTCGACTACAACCGTGCCGTTCAAGGCTTGGGTGAGATGCTTCACGATGCTCAACCCCAGACCGGTGCCGCCCGCACCCCGCGCCCGGGATTTGTCCACGCGGTAAAACCGCTCGAAAATCCGCTCGAGGTGCTCTGCCGCGATCCCGATGCCCGTGTCCATCACCACGACATGCACCAACCCCGAAGCCGCCACCGCCGAAAGCCGCACCGTCCCGCCCGGAGGAGTGTGCGTGACCGCGTTGTGCAGAAGGTTGTTGAAAATTAGAAACAGCGACTCGTCGTTGGCCGAGACCGCGACCGGCGGTTCCGGCAGCTCCCACTCGAGCGACACCCCTTTCTTCTGCGCCACCTCCGCAAACGTCTGCACACAGTCGTCCAAGATTTTTACGAGTTCCACCGCGTGGCTTTCCAAAACCTCTTTCTCCGACTCGAGCCGGGAGATGATCAATAAATCCTGCACCAACCGGCTCAGTCGCTCGTTTTGGTTGCCGATTTTCCCGAGAAATCGCCGCCGCAACGCGGCCGGCATCGCTTCGTCTTCCACCAACGAATCCACGAGCGTCGCGATCGCCGTGAGCGGAGTTTTTAGCTCGTGCGAAACATTCGCCGTAAACGTGCGCCGCACTTCCTCTAGGCGCCGGATGGACGTAAGGTCGTGCAGAACCAACAGCACGCCAAACGGACCTCCGGCAGCATCGCGCAGCGGCGTGGCGTCCACCCGCAGCACCAGATCTTGCGGATGCCCCGTGATGCGCACCTCGCGCACGACGCGCTCGTTGGCGGCGAGCGCCTCTTCGTAGGGCGCGCGCACGGCGGCGAGCCGCACCCGTTCACGAAACGGCTGGCCGCCCGACGCGCTGTCCAGGCCCAGCAACCGCGCGGCCACGTCGTTCATGTAGGCGATCGTTTCGCGCGCGCTCACCGCGATCACGCCGTCGGCCATGACCGCCAGTAGCGCGGCCAAGCGCTGCCGCTCGCGCGTCTCACCGGCGACCCGGCGCTGCACTTCGCCGGCCATCTGGTCAATCGTCGCGGCGACCACGCCGATTTCATCGGCGCGCTTCATGCCGATGCGTTCCTCGAAATTGCCCGCGGCCAATCGCCGGCAAATCGCCCCGATCTCGGCCAGCGGCCGGGTCATGTGCTGGGCAAAGAAGAACCCGAGTCCGAGCGCGATCAGGACGTTAAACGACGTCCCCGCGATCACGCGGTCGCGCAATTCGATCTGCCGCGCGGTCAACCCGGTCAGCGCTAAACCGAGTCGCACGTAGCCGATCATTTCGAAATCGAGCAAGATGGGCACCGCGACGAACAGATGCTCGACCTCGGCGCCCGGCAGAACGCGGGTCGCACGACCCAAATTGGAATGACGGGCACCGCGAAATTCGGGCAGTTCCAGCGCGGCGCCGCCCATGCCGCCGCCGAGCGTCGGGGCCGACTCGGCCGCGATGGTGCCGTTCGCAAACAGCACGGTGAGATGCAACCCCGTGTCCCCGGCGACCTCGGCGACTTGGCGACCCAGTTGTTCCGACCAAAGGTGGCCGGGGTTGGTCGCTTCGAGCGAAGCCAACATGCGCGCCGTCCGCTGAAGACTTGCCTCGGTGTCCCGCAACACGCCGCTCCGCAGCGCACTCAGGACGAGGGCCCCGATGACCAGCGCGGAAACCAGCACCAACCCCGCATAGCTCAGGTAGAGCTTCCAGAAGAACGCGCCGCGCTTCGGCCCGGGCGGCGAACTGTCGCCGGCCCGTTTCACGGCTGGGAGAAGAACCGGTAGCCCACGCCGCGAATCGTCTCAATTTGATCGCGCGCCGCGCCCAACTTGCGTCGGATCGCCCGCACATGGACGTCGATGTTGCGGTCGATCACCACGGCGTTGTCGCCGATGATCTGGTTCAGCAACTGGTCACGGGAGAACACCCGCCCCGGATTTCCTGCCAAAAAATGGAGCAACCGGAATTCCGTTGCGGTCAGTACGATGCGGTCGCCGGCATGCGTCACCTCGTAGCGCAGCACATCGATCAAAAGCTCTCCGCAACGGATCACGTCGCGCGACTCTTCTTCCCGAAGACGCCCCCGACGCAAAACCGCTTTCACCCGAGCGATCAGCTCGCGGGTCTTGAACGGCTTGGTGATGTAATCATCCGCCCCGAAACCCAGCCCGACCAAGACATCACTTTCGTCGGACTTCGCCGTCACCATAATGATGCACGTGCCCTTGACCACAGCATCGCTCTTAATCAGCCGACACAGCTCGATGCCGTCGATGCCGGGCAACATCAGATCAAGCAAAACCAAGTCAGGCGTTTTCTCCCGGATGAGGTCCATCCCCCGCCGGCCATCGACCTCGCTCCACACCCGAAAACCCTCGTGCTTGAGACTGTGGGAGAGCGCCTCGTTGATATCGGTCTCGTCCTCGATGATCACAACCTTGGTCGGCATACCCCAGCAGACAGCGCCACGGCCGTTGGGCCCGCAACCGCGTGGCGTTACGATTGGGTCAATTCAAGTATCTGGAGGCGACCGCGTTGATTGAGCGCACCGCCCGCGAAAGCTGAACCCATCGCACCATATTTCCTATAAAATGGTGCCAGAGGCCGGGATTGAACCGGCGACCAAAGGCTTATGAGTCCTCTGCTCTACCACTGAGCTACTCTGGCGAAAACCGAGAGCGGAACGTGCAGACTCTCGCCGGAAAATCCAAGCAAAAATCTGCACCCCCGCCCAGACGGCGTTTTACGGGCGCGTCGCGCTCCCCGGACGGTCGATCAA
>CAMCWW010000141.1:0-7815 GCA_945882935.1 Opitutus sp. GAS368 | reverse complement strand
ATGGGTGGTCCGACATGGACCTGCACCCCGATCAAGCCGGAGGCCCTGCGCGCGGCAGGATCTTCGTCGACGACGACGCTCATCACCTGCCCGTTCACGAGGTGCGTGAAAACGTTACCGCGGATGATCAGGTGAACCTGGTTCCAATCCTCTTTCTTCACCAACGCCGCGAGGGCGTCTTTCTCGCCGAGGCGGCCGATGATGGCGCGCTTCGCGTCGGGCATAGCGCGGGTGATCTGGCCGCGCACCGCGAGAAAGGTCCGGCCGCGCTCCTCGTAATTATTACCCGTGTGGCGACTGGCGCCGTCGATATCGCATTGGTAACCTTTCAACGCGAACGCCGGCGTCGGAAGCTCCACGCTGCGGTAGTTGATACCACTGTTACCGGCGGCGCTGATACGATACTCGACCTTCAGTTCAAAATCGGCGGGAGCCCCTCCTCGCCAAATCGCAAACGTGTTCGCCTTGAGCAACGTCTCCGGAGTGACGAAGCCAACCAACATGCCGTCCTCAATCCGCCAATACTTCGGGTCGGCAGCCCAACCCGTCAGCGTCTTGCCGTCGAAAATGGGGACAAACCCGGCGTGGTCCGCACCAGCCGGCTCGGGGTAACTTTGGGCGGCCCGCACGGGCGCGCATAACAAAATCAGCGCAGCGGCCAAGCCGACCACGGCGCCAGCAGAACGAGAACGGAGGAGGGGTAGTTTCATGGATAAAATAAGTAGCGCACGACGATGCTGCCGGCAGGCGGGTCGATTATTTCATGGAGAGAGTGAAGTGTCGGCCCCGGGATCACCGCATTAAAAGCAGCAAAAAAATTAAGGGAAAGAAACGCAACGAGGACCGCGCCGCGGTTCGGTTTTTTAAGCCAACAGATTAGCCCCTGAATCCAAGAGAGGCACCGAGCCGAGTTGGGTTGGTCGCCGGCCTCAAGGCGGCGAGAGGGCGGCCAACGGAGAGTATCGCCGATGGGATGCGGTGGGCGCGAAAAAGGCGGGGTGAGGGCACCCCGCCTACAGGTTTCGGATTGGGCAAGGGCGGGTCAGAGGCCGCGCCCTACTTTTTAGAAGTTCAGCGTCGCGCTGAGGCGGTAGGTGCGGCCGACCTGCCACGTCGCGCCGTAGAATTTGTCGTCGTCGGCGATGTTGGCGGTGTTGAGTTGGAAGCTCGTGTTGTAGCGGCCGATCTTTTTGCGGTAGCCGACGTTGAAGTCGTAGAGGTAGCGGGAGGGCACGTTGAAGCGCGTGATGGTGGCGTCGCCGGTGGCGGTGCTGACCGAGATGATTTCGGCTTCGCGGGCGCCGAGGTATTTGGCGCCGAACATGACCCACGTGTTTTTGAGGATGCCTTGGTTGAACTCATAGCGGGCGAAGCCCGTGCCGGAGTATTTGGCGATGTCGGTGGGCGGGCGGCCGAGGTAGCGGCTGGAGCTGCCGCCGGCGGCGATGAAGCGTTGCTGCGCCGCGAGGCGGAGCGGGTCGGGGTTGGCGGCAGTGACGAAGGAATCGATTTGCACGATCTTCACGTCGTTTTGCGAGACGCCGAGGTTGATGCGGAGATTGCGGAGCGGAATGTAGTCCAGCTTCACATCGAAGCCCTTCGAATCGGTGCCGGTGTTTACGAAAGCGCCGAAGCCGGAGCCGTTGTTGGTGCCGGTCGGGGCCACGAGGAGGTTTTGGAGGGCGGCGCCGTAGCTCACGGGGCGGTCGCGGTCCTGCAAGGTGAAGGCGACGAGGTTGAGGAGGAGTTTGTTCTTGATGAGGTCGAACTTGACGCCGGCCTCGGCGTTTTGGACGGCGGCGGCGGTGAGGGCAGTGCCGTTGCCATCGTAGCCGGAGTAAGCGGGGCCGGGGTCGAGGGCGCTCATGGTGTTGGCGTAGACGCGAATCGAATCGTTGACCAACCAGATGATGGTCGCGCTGGGGGCGGTGTTGCGGACGGGCTCGGGGCGGCGGACGCCGTTGAGGGTCGAGCCGCTGCCGGCCGGGGCGACGCTGTTCCAGAGGTAGTCGCCGTTGCCGGCGTAGACGTTGCCGGCGCGGTCGTTGCGGGTGTCAAAGATGCCGACGATGGTCTGGAGGCGGTCCTGGAAAAAGCTGCTTTGGAGATTGGCGTAGAGATTCCGGTCCCAGAAGAGCGAGGTGAGGTAGGAGGATTTCGCGCCGAGGTTGGATTCGGGGCCTTGGGGATATTGGTTGATCGCGGCGTAGTTCCAGCGCTGCACAGTGGTGTAGTCACGCGGGTCGCGGAAGCGGGCGAGAATCGCATCCGAGGAGACGTTTTCCCAGGCCTGCGTGGCCCGGTCGTTGGGCGAGCCGGTGTTGCCGTAGTAGAAATTTTGATTGGGGGCGTTGTTGCCGGAGCGGAGCGGTCCGTAGCTGATGCCGGTGATGAGGCGGTGCTGCACGGGGCCAGTTTTGAAGGCATAATAGAGTTCGGACTTCCAAGTCGGGCGGACGGTGCGGGAGGAGTTGGTGATGTTGTTGGGGCGGATATCGAGGACCTGGGGCTGGGCCGTGCCGAACGAAGGGCGAAGCAGGCTGGTGAAGCGCGGGTCGGTGCGGATCTTGAGCGGAATGGAGCCGTCGTTGGCGTTGCGGAGGGCAATGGAGAAGGAGCGATCGCGGACGTTGATGTCCTCGGCGTTGTAGCCGCCCCACCATTGGAGATCGTCGCTGAAGCGGTGGTCGATGCGGTAGGTATTGATGTAGGCGCGCTCCTTGCGGAAGGTATCCGGGCCCTCAAAGCGGAAGTCGCGCTGGCTGGGGGTCGTGAGGACGCGGGCGGTGCCGGGGCGACCGGCGATCAACGAGCCGTAGGGATTGCCGGCGGGATCGAGGGTGTTGTCGGTGAGGAAGAAACCGCGGATGTTGTCGCGGGTGTTGAAGCGGGATTCGACGCTGGCGAGGACGGAGGTCTTCGGGCCGAGTTTGATGGTGACCGCGGGGTTCATGACGAAGGTGTTCGTCTCAAAATACATGGCCGAGCTTTTGCTCGATTGATAGGACATGGGGAGCGCGACCCCGAAGCGGTTGTCCTTGCCGAAGGGCGTTGAGACGAGGAGTTCGGCGCGGCGGAAATCGAAGGAACCGATGGACGTGCCGAAGCGGACGACGGGGCGGTTGCCCGCGAGGACGCTGCTGGAGTTGACGATGCCGCCGGTGCCGCCTTGGCCGTAAAGAGCGCCGCCGGGGCCTTTGATGATATCGACCCGGCTGCTGGTGATCGGATCGATCGGCACGAAGCGGCGGAAGCCGTCTTTGTTCTGGGCGGCGGAGATGCCGCGGATGAGGAGGGTATTGTTCTCCGGATTGTCGCGGGAGCCGAAGGACGCGGTCGTGGTGTCGAGCTGGATGCCGGAGACATATTCAAGGGCATCGCGGATATCGAGGGCGCCGATGTCGCGCATGAACGCGGGGGTGAGGACCTCGATGTTCATCGGCAGATCCTTGATCGGGGTGCTGTAACGGGTGCCGGAGGTGGTGTTGGCGGCGCGGTATTCGTCGTCGTTCTCGGCGTTGACCTGGAAGATGTTGAGTTTGACGACCTCGCGGTCCTTGTCGGTGGTGGCTGCCGGGAGCGGGGTCGCCGGGGCGAGTTGGGCGTGGGCGGAGGCGCTGAGCGCGAGAAGCGCGAGCAGGGAAGCGAGTGCGGAGGTTTTCATACGGGCCGGTGAGGGTAGGGTGAACGCCGGGGAAATTGGCGCGGGGAGCTGGCAGGTGGGAGCGAGAACGGGCTCGCCGGGAGCCGCGAGACCTTTGATAGTTTAACCGTAAAGTGAATTTCCCCGCTCCAGTTTCAATGAAGCACGTCGCGCAGGCGGCGGGCGTTTCGGTGATGACGGTATCGCTGGCCTTGCGGCGTGCGCCGAGCATCCCGGTCGCAACCCGGGAGCGGGTGTTGGCGGTGGTGGAGCGGTTGGGATACCGGAGGAATCCGCTCGTCGCGGTGTTGATGGCAGGATTGCGCGGGCGTCCGCGGAAAGGACGCGAGGCGCAGGTGTTGGCCTATGCGGAGGTCTATCCGACCCACGGAATCGCGCAGCACATCGAGTCGTTGCGGCGGTTTCGCGAAGGTGCGGCGGCGGGCGCGGCCCGGCATGGCTTCCGGTTGGAGACTTTCCGCATGGGCGGGAGCGGGCTGAGCGAAGCCCGGCTGGAGCGGGTGTTGCATGCGCGGGGCATCCGCGGGGTGGTCTTCGCGCCGGTGCCGAAGCCGGGGGCAATCTTGAAACAGACGTGGGCCAACCACGCGGTGGCGGCGCTGGGTTTTTCGATCGCAGCGCCGGCGCTGCACCGGGCGGTGAACCATCAGATCCACTCGATCCGGCTGGCGTTGGAATCGCTGCTGGCGCTCGGCTACCGGCGGATCGGGCTGGTGATCAGCCGGGCGCACAACGAGCGGGTGGAGCATCGTTGGCTCTCCTCGGTGTTGTTGACGCAACACGAGCATCGGGCGACCGGGGCGGTGTTTCCCCTGCTGTTGGACGATGACCTGCGCGCCGCGCCGGTGCGGGCCTGGATGCGGCGGGAGCGGCCGGAAGTGGTGGTCACGACGGAGCCGCAGATCGCGCCGCTGGTGGGTCCTTCGTGCCACTTCGCGCATCTGGATCTCACGGCAGCCGCGCCGGGCTGCGCGGGCATCGACCAGAACGGTGAGCGGGTGGGCGCGGCGGCGGTGGACCTGGTGGTCGAGCAACTGCACGCCAATGAATTTGGCCGGCCGCAGAATCCGAAGACGGTGTTGATCGAGGGCCGTTGGGTGGCGGGAAAGACCGCGCCGGGGCCGGGGCACGCGGCGGTGAAAGCGCACTGAGGCGCACTGCGCGCTTTTCTTTTGAAACGGAGCGGGGCAACGTGCGCGTTTATGTCCCATGCGAGCGAGGTTCCGGCCCCGCACATCACTCTCCAGGATTTCAAACCCGAGACGGTCCGGGGCACCCCCGGCCACTTTCGCGTCGGGCAGACGCGGGCCGGGCAGTGGTGGTTGATCGACCCGAGAGACGGGGCGTTTTTCAGCCGCGGCGTAAATGGCGTGAACCGCTCCGGTGCGGTGGGCGGCCGGCCGGGGGCGTCCGGGCCTTACGCGGCGGCGGTGGAGTCGCGGTATGGGGCGGCCGCCCCGCAGGACTTCGTCGAGACGGTGCTGATGCGGTTGAACGCATGGCGGTGCAATACGCTCGGCGCGTGGACGGGCCCGGAGTTTTGCGACCGCGGCATGGCGGATCTTGAGCTGTTGGATTTCAGCCGCGTGCGACCGGAGGTGATGATCCGCGATGCGGGGGCGCGTGTCCCGGACGTGTTTGATCCGCGTTGGGTGGAGGCGTGCGATCGGCGTGCGGAGGAACGGTGTGCGCGGCGGGCGCTCAGCCGGGACCTGATCGGCTATTTTACCGACCATGCCTTGAACTGGGCCCAGCCCGACGGGGATAACGGCTTTGATCCCGAGGGCGCGGTGCGGGTGGAGCGGCCGACGTTGTTGCAGATTTGCCTGAGCCTGGAGCCGAGTTTTCCGGCGTATCATGCGGCGTGGGAGTTCACCCTCGCGGCGCACGGCGGGGAACTCGCGACGCTGGCCCGCGCGTGGGACGCCGAGTTGCCCAACAAAGAGGCGTTGCGGCAACTCACGCGGGCCGAGGTGGCGTTGGTCAGCCCGGGTTACCGGCGGGATCAGGAACGGTTCGCGCGGGAATTTGCGCGCCGGTATTTTTCGGTCACGGCGGCGGCGATCCGGCGGCACGATCCTAACCACCTTGTGTTGGGCTGCCGGTTCGACGGAGGGCCGGGAGCGGCGATTTTGGCCGAGTGCGCCGCGCCGCACGTCGACGTGGTGTCGGTGAACGAGGTGCGGGAAACGCTTTGGGAGCGGATCGAGGCCAGCCACGAGGCGCAGGGTATGCCGGTGTTGGTGGGTGAATTTGGCTGGACCGGCGGGGCGTTTACCGGGCGCGGCCGGGCCGGTGAACCGGTCGGTCAGACGACGGTGGAGCGGATGCTGGCCCGGGGCCGGGCGGCGTTCGAACGGGCGATGCACCACCCGGCATGGGTCGGCACGGCGTGGCCGCGGTGGGCGGATGCGGGTGATCGGGCGCCGCCGTTTGCCGAAGGCTTGGTCCACGTGGATGACGGGGAGGCGCGCGAACACACCGAGCTGTTGACTGATTTACAGGGTCGGGTCGGCCCGCGCCGGGCCCGGCTCGCGGCGGCCGAAAATCTCGGTGCAGAATCGGCCTGAGCGGCGCGCGGCAGGGTGGGCGCTGCGGAACCCTCGTTTCTTTGCTCGCAACGCGGCGATCTCAAAGGCGCACTCTTTTCGTTTCATGACCAAGCTCACGCTCTCCGATTTTCTCAAAGCCCGCGTCCGCACCATCCGCGGCTGGCCCAAGGACGGCGTCAACTTCCGCGATGTGACCACGCTCTTTCATGATCCCGAGGCGTTCCGCGTGATGGTGGAAGCCTTCGCGATCGATTGCACGCAGCAGCGGATCGATCTGATCGCGGCGGTGGACGCGCGCGGGTTCATCGTGGGCGGCGCGCTGGCCTACCAGCTGCACAAGCCCTTCGTGCTCGTGCGCAAAAAAGGGAAACTCCCGCACAAGACGATCTCGGCCGACTACGCCCTCGAATACGGCACGGCGACGGTCGAGATCCATGCCGATGCGTGCAAGGCCGGTGACCGCATTTTGATCTTGGACGATTTGATCGCGACCGGCGGCACGTTGCTGGCGGCGACGGAGCTTTTCCGCCGGCTGGGCGGCGAAGTCGTGGGCGTGGCGGGCATCATCGACCTGCCGGAGCTGGGCGGGTCCGCGAAGCTGCGCGCCGCCGGGCTGAACGTGCACACGCTCTGCGAGTTTAACGAGACCGAGTGAGCGACCGATTTTTTCATGAGCCTAACAATCTGGACCAACGGAAAATTTGACCCCGCCGCGACCCAACTGCTGCACGACGGCACCCGCGCCCACCGGCTCATCACGGCGGCGGCAACCAGCACCTCGGTGCTCGCGGCGGGCGAGCCCGACCCGGCGTTGGCGGAGGCGGACATCGCCTTTGGCCAGCCTGACCCGATGGATTGCCTGCGGCAGTCGCGCCTGAAGTGGGTCGAGGTCTCGACGGCAGGTTACACGCGCTACGACACGCCGGAATTTCTGGAGGGATTTCGCGCGCGGGGCGCCGCGTTTACGAATGCCTCGGGCGTATTTGCCGATCCGTGCGCGCAGCATGTCATGGCGATGATGCTCGCGTTTGGCCGTCAGATTTTGCCGTCACACCGGGATCAGCTCACGGACCGCTCGTGGCATTATGAAGAGCGGCGCTACCACTCGCGTCTGCTCACCGGGCAGACGGTTTTGTTGCTTGGCTACGGGGCGATCGGTCGCCGGCTCACCGAGTTGCTCGCGCCGTTTGGGATGACGTTTTACGCGCTACGCCGCCAGACGCGCAGCGAGACGGGCGTACGGATCGTGGCTGAGACCGAGCTCACGCGTGTGCTGCCGCTGGCCGATCACATCGTGAACATCCTGCCGGCCAATCCGGCGACCAACGGCTACGTCAATGCTCGCCGCCTCGCGTGCTGCAAGCCGACCGCGAAATTCTACAACGTCGGTCGCGGCAGCACGGTTGACCAGCCCGCGCTCGCCGAGGCTTTGCGCACGGGGAAGCTCGCTTCGGCCTACCTCGATGTGACGGAGCCCGAGCCGCTCCCGCCGGAGCACGAGCTGTGGACGACGCCAAACTGTTACATCACGCCGCACACGGCGGGTGGCAGGCACGATCAGGACGAGACGATCGTGCGGCATTTCCTCGCTAATCTCGC
>CAMCWW010000140.1:0-7910 GCA_945882935.1 Opitutus sp. GAS368 | reverse complement strand
ACAGCACGTTGGCCGCGCCGCCGCTCGTGACCATATAGATGCGCTCCTCGGGCTTTTCGGCCGTGGTGGTGTTGTGGCTAAAGCTGGGGCGGAAAAACAAGGTCGCATTCGCGCTGAGCCGATAGTCGAGCGAGCCGGTCAACCCCCATGACGTCACATCGCGGAAGTTCGTCTGAGGCGTGCCGATGCTGTGAAAGTAGAGCGGCTCGGTGAGCTTGAGGTCGGGACGGTCGGTGGGGCGGACGTAAAGGTAGTCGAGATCGACGTTGTCGTAGGCGCGGGAGGTCTCGTAGGCCGAGACCGTGAAACTGACCCCGAGGTTTTTCGTGCCGCCGCCAATACTCAGAATGTCACTGTAAAGGAGCCCGGCATCGTAGCTCCACTGGTTGTTCTTGTCGTAATACACCCCGGCCGTCGTGACCTTGATCTCGCGACCGTCGCGCTCGAAGGCGGAGCGCGAGATGGTGTTAATGATGCCGCCGATCGCATCGCCGTCGCGGTCGGCGGTGGGCGCTTTGACCACCTCGATATTGCTCACGCCGTCGGCGAGGAGCTGGCTCGTGGCGAAACCGCGGCTGTTGCCCGACGTGGGCGTACGAAAGCCATCGGTCTGAAACGAATTATATTTCGACTCCATGCCGCGGATGTTCACGCCGTTGGGGGTGCCGTCTTCGTCTTCGTTGACGCTGAGGCCGGGCAGACGCTGCAGCGTGTAGCCGATATTTCCGCTGATCATCTGGCCGAAGGTTTCCTCGGAAACAATGTTCACGATACCACTGGCCGTTTTCTGTTGATTGATGGCGAGGGCCTGGCCGCGCGCCGACTCGGCGACGGTAAATGACTCCATCTTCATCACTTTGCTTTCCAACGTGGCATTCACGCTCGCGGTCAGTCCGCCCGACACAGCGACGTTGGTCGTGTAGGCGTCGAGGCCGACATAGTCTACCTCCACCCGGTAGCTGCCGGCCGCGAGTCCCGGCAGCGAGAAGCGGCCCTCGGCATCGGTATAGGCGACGGCAGTGGTGCCGAGCAGTTTGACGATGGCGCCCTGGAGCGACTTGCCCGTGACGGCTTCAGAGACGCGGCCGTTGATACTACCCGCCGCAGCTTGTGAAAAAGCCGTGGACGAGAGCAGGGCCAGCGCGAGAAGCGCGAGGGAGGCGACGGCGAGGAGCCGGCGCGCTGTTGAGTGAGGAAACGTACAGGTGAGTGCGTTGAAGGGCATTAAAATAAAACCCTATGCTCTTACGCTTGAGTGACAAAACGGCGTCGGGTGAGTGACGAATCAGTTAAACCCCCTCGCCCGAACCCGTCCCCTTGAACATCCAATCTCCTATCAGTTGTCGTCTTTCGGTGGGCGGCTAATAATTCCTACGACCGAACGCTTGAACGTCGTTGAGCCGACTGGCCAACCTCCCCGCGAAACCGCTTGTGCAACCCGGCGCTTGTCGAGTTTTCCCCGGCACCACACGTTCCGACTGACGCCTTTGCCCCCGCGGTCCAAGCGGTGGAGACACTGGCAAATCGTCCGCTCGCGGCCATCAGATTCTCGTTCGCGCGCGCGATTTCGCCCACCCACCTACTCCGCGTGGCTCGCACCACCGTCCAGCCCGCCGATGTGCAAAATCGTCATACGAATGTGTGCAGCCGACCCTTGTTTGCGGCTCACCCGCGGCACAAGTTTGAGTGCGTAGACCGCGTCCCCACCTGAAAACTCCCGGCCATCTGGCGCATTTCTATCAGCTGCACCGGATAAACCCCGCCCCACCCATGCCCCCATCATCCCCACTTCGTAGTCTCGCTGCCACATCGCTCTGGCTGCTCGCGCTCCCCCTTATCTTCGTTTCGCCGCTCCGCGCGCAGGTCGCCACTGGCTCCATCGAAGGCCGCGTGCTCCACGCCGCCAGCGGGCGCTACCTCGACAAAGTCCGGGTCACTGTTGAGGGCACCTTGCTGGAAACCTTCACCGATGAACTCGGCGCTTACCGCGTCGATGGCGTTCCGACCGGCCAGATCACACTCAAGGTATTCTTCACGGGACTAAAGCCTTTCTCGGATCAAGTTTCTGTCACCGCCGGTCAAACGTCGACGCGCGACGTGACCCTCGACTCGCTCAACGCTGCGCCGAAATCTCCCCTCGCGGCCGAAGCCGTGAAGCTCGACGCCTTCGTCGTCGCCACGACGCGCGAGATGGATGCCGCCGCTATCGCGATTAATGAGCAGCGCTTCGCCGCCAACGTGAAGAACGTCGTCTCCACCGACGAATTCGGCGCGGTCGCCGAGGGCAACGTCGGCGAGTTCCTCAAATTCCTTCCCGGCGTATCCGTGGATTACGTCGGCGGCAACGCCCGTTCGATCTCCATCAACGGCGTACCGCCCGACAACGTGCCCGTCACCCTCGGCGGACTCAGCATGGCCAGTTCGAGCGGTGACGGCGGCCGCGGTCGCTCGTTCAATATGGATTTCTTTTCCACCAATAATCTCTCGCGGGTCGAAATCGAATATTCGCCGACACCCGAGTCGCCCGGCTCCGCCCTCGCCGGCACCGTGAATCTCGTTCCGCGCAGCGCCTTCGAGCGCACCAAACCGGTCTTCAATTACAGCGTCTCCGCGCTCATGCGGGACAACAACAAGAGCCTCCGCGCCACGCCCGGCCCGCGCGGCCACGCCACGCACAAAATCCGCCCCGGCGCCGATTTCAGCTATTCCGCGCCCGTCAACAAATCCTTCGGCTACACCGTGTCGGCCGGCTCCGCGTCCCAATTCTCCCCGCAGGATACGCCCGTGGCGCTCTGGCGCGGGGCCAGCGCGGTCACCAACGGCGTCGCTTTTCCCTACACGACGCCCGACCAGCCCTACCTCTCGCGCTACTCTTACGAGGACGGCGGAAAATTCACCACCCGCCTCTCGCTCGGCATCACGCTGGATTTCCGCCTCACCGAGCGCGATCGCATCTCGCTGGGTTTCCACGCCGCCCGCACCACGATCGGTTACTACAATAAGGCCCTCGTCTTCCAGATCAACCAGGTCGATCCCGCGGCGTTCTCGCTCACATCCACGCGCAGCCGCGTCGGCGCCGCCGAACTCAACCTCGCCACCGAGGGCCGCGAACGCGTCAACAAGACCGCCATGCCCACACTCTTCTGGTATCACCGCGGCCCCGTCTGGAAATTCGAAGCCGCCGGCACCTACTCCTCCAACGTCAACAACCACGTTGATGTGCAGGTCGGCCGCTTCTTCAACGCCACCGCCCGCCGCACCGGCCTCACGATGGCCTTCGACGACATCCAGCCCGACTACCCCGGCCGTCCCAACCGCATCACCGTCACCGACGGCGCCACCGGAGCCGTCGTCGATCCCTACAGCCTCGCCTCCTACTCGCTCGCCACGGCCAACAGCAACGAAAGCGTCATCGCCGATCTCCGCCGCAACGCCTACATCACCGCCAGCCGTAACTTCCGCGGCACCATTCCGATTGCCCTGAAAGCCGGCCTCAACTGGCTCGTTTCGCAGCGCGACAACGCCTTCAATCAGCCCGTCTACAACTACGTCGGTTCCGACGGCCGCGCCAGCACCACGCCCGTCGGCAACGACGATTCCGCCGCGCGCTTTCTCGATCCGTCCCTCTCGCAGGAGACCGCCCCGTTCGGCTTTCCGCTGACCCAACGGATCGGCAACGACGGGCTTTACCAATTTTTCCAGACCAACCCCGCGCAGTTCACCACCAACGCCGCCACCACCCATATCTCCGGCGTCAACAACTCGCGCTTCGCCCGCGAAAGAATCATCGCCGGATTCGTCCGCGGCGACGTGAGCTTTTTGGACAATCGTCTCAAACTCGTCGGCGGCCTCCGCGCCGAGCAGACGAACCTCGACGGCCAAGGCCCGCTCAACGACCCCACCCGCAATTTCCAACGCGACGCCTCCGGAAGAATTATCCTCGGTCCGAACGGCCGCCCGCTCGCCCTCACGTCTGACCCCCTCGCCTCTGCCCAGCTCACCCGCGTCTTCCGCGGCACGCAGGCGAAGAAGGAATACCTCACACTCTTCCCGAGCCTCAACGCCAGCTACGCGCTGCGTGAGAATTTCACCGCCCGCGCCGCCTACTACCATTCCATCGGCCGACCCAACTTCGATCTCTACACCGGCGGCGTCACGCTCCCCGACACCGAGTCGCCCCCATCCCCCACCAACGTCACCACCGTCGCCAACATCGGCATCAAGCCCTGGTTCGCGCGCAGCAAGGTGGTCCGCCTCGAATATTATTTCCCCGGCGTCGGCGTCCTCTCCGCCGGCGCTTTCCGCCGCGAATTCGAGAATTTCTTCGCTCAAAATAACGCCCCCGCGACGCCCGAATTTCTCGCGCTCTACGGCCTCGATCCCGCCGTTTACGGCAAATACGACGTCGCCACGCAGTATAATCTCTCCACGTCCACGCGCGTCGAGGGCTTCGACATTAACTACAAGCAAGCGCTCACGTTTCTCCCGCACTGGGCGCGCGGCATCCAAGTGTTCGGCAACCTGAGCCGCCAGCGCGTCACCGGCGCCGCCGCCGATTTCTTCTCCGGCTATCAACCGAAAGGGGCCAACTGGGGCGTCAGCCTCACGCGCCCCCGCTACAACCTCCGCGTAAATTTCAACTACCAGGGCCGGCGGCGTCAGGGCCAGATCACCGCGACCGCCACCGAGCGCATCGGGCCGTCGATCTACAGTTGGCGCGACGATCGCCTCTACATCGACGTCCTCGGCGAGGTTTCCCTGCGCCGCAACCTCGTGTTCTTTTTTAACCTCCGCAACGTGAACGACCAGACCGAGAACACCGTCGTCTACGGCCCGCAAACTCCCGCCAGCGCCCGTTTCCGCCAATCCACCGACTTCGGCGCCCTCTGGACCTTCGGCATCAAAGGCTCCTTCTAAATAACCTCTCCTTTAAATCCGAGTATCCTGCCAGCCACCGACTCAGATCGTTGTTTTTACGATAACCCCCCTCCGCTCCCATTCACCCCGTTTCTACCCATGCTTACCCGCCACGTCCTCCGCTCCCTGCTCTACCTCACCCTCACGCTCACCGCCGCCTGCACGCTCCGCGCGCAATCCACTCTGGCCACCGGCGCCATCTCGGGCCGCGTGCTCAATCCCGTTAGCGGCGCCTACGTCGAAGGTGCCCGCATCACCGTCGAGGATACCCCCCTCGAAACCTTCACCGACGCCGACGGCGCCTACCTCCTCGCGTCCGTCCCCGCCGGCGAAGCCCGCGTGCGCATCTTCTACACCGGTGCCTCGACGCAGGTCACCACCGTGCGCGTCACCGCCGGCCAAACCACCGCGTACGACCTCGCACTCGCCGCCCCCGATCGCCCCGCCCCCGTACCCGACGGTCCCGTTAAACTAGAAAAATTTATCATCGCCACCTCGAAGGAAATGGAGGGCGCCGCCATCGCCATCAACGAGCAGCGCTTCGCCTCCAATATCAAAACCGTCGTCTCCACCGCCGAATTCGGTGCCGTCGCCGAGGGCAACGTCACCGAGTTCCTCAAATACCTCCCCGGGGTCACCGTCGACATGTCCGGCGGTGACGGACGCTACATCTCCATCGAGGGCGCCCCCGCCGCTAATACCCCCGTCACCCTCGGCGGCATCGGCCTCTCCTCGCCCGGCGACAACAACACCAGCCGCGGCGTCGAAGTCGGCTTCTTCAACCTCAACAACATCTCCCGGATCGAAGTCACCCATTCGCCCACCCCCGACACTCCCGGCAAAGCCCTCGCCGGCGCCGTCAATCTCGTCCCCCGCAGCTCCTTCGAGCGCTCCCGCCCCATCTTCAACGGCAGCGTCTATCTCATGATGCGCGACGATCATCGCAGCCTCAAAAAAGGCGCCGCGATGTATCGCGATCCGCGCCGCAAAGTCTGGCCCGGCGCTGATTTTTCTTGGGTCGTCCCGGTGAGCAAAAACTTCGGCTTCACGCTCTCCGCCGGCGCCTCCACGCAATACTCCAGCCAGGACCGCGCCACCAACGTCTGGCGCGGCGCCTCCACCGCCACCGCCGGCACCGCGTTTCCCGCCACCACGCCCGACCGCCCCTACCTCTCGCAATTTACCATCCAGGACGGCCCCAAGGAATCCGACCGCGACTCCCTCGGCATCACCCTCGACTTCCGCCTCTCCGCCCGCGACCGCCTTGCCCTCTCGTATCAGTATTCCTCATTCGACGGCTGGATCTCCAGCCGCTCCCTCGCCTTCGCGCCGAACCAAATCGTCGCCTCTTCGATCTCTCCCACCGGCGTGCAGGGCGTCGCCGGCGTCGGTCAACTCACCCTCAACAACGGCAACAACCGCGTCCGCGAAAATCGCACCTATCTGCCCACGCTAACTTGGCGTCACGAGGGCCCACTCTGGAAATTCGATTTCGCCACCGGCCGCGCCTACGGGAAAAACGCCATCCGCGACATGGACAAGGAGCGCTTCTTCTCCGTCTCCTCCCGCCGCACCGGCGTCACCATTGGCTTCGCCGACACCGGTTTCCTCCGCCCAGGCACCATCACCGTCACCGACCAAGCCACCGGCCGGCCCCTCGATCCCTACCTCCTTGAAAACTACGCGCTCAACACCCTCACCTCCAGCCCACAGCGCGCCTCCGACATCAACTTTACCGCCACCGCCAACGCTCGCCGCGATTTCTTCTGGCGCGTGCCCGTCACGCTCCGCACCGGCCTCGATTTCCGCCAGACCTCGCGCGAGAAGCGCGCGTGGTCCTCCACCTACACCTACGTCGGTCGCGACGGCCGCGGCAATCTCACCAACGGTACCGCCCTCCCCTTTCTCGACCCACTCTTCTCCACCCGCTCCGCGCCCTACGGCTTTCCCCGGATCCAATACCCCGATTCCCAAGAAGTCTTCGCCTACTGGCGCACCCACCCCACCGAGTTCACCCTCGATGAAAACGCCCTTTACCGCTCCCACGTCACCAATTCCATCCGCGCCCGGGAATCCGTCTCTGCCGCCTACCTGCGCGGCGATGTCGCCCTCCTCAACCGGCGCCTCCTCCTCGTCGGCGGCGTCCGCGTTGAGCAGACCGATGTCGACGCCGACGGCCCACTCACCGATCTGAGCCGCAACGTCCAGCGCGACGCCCAAGGCCGCCCGCTCCGCGACGCTGCCGGCGCCGTCATCCCGATCACGACCAACGCCCTCGCGACCTCGAAACTGACCTTCCTCGAACTCGCCTCTCACGTCGAAAAACAATATCTCCGCCTCTTCCCCTCGCTTAACGCCACCTATAATCTTCGCGAAAACCTCCTCCTCCGTGCCGCCGTCTCCACCAGCATCGGGCCGCCAAATTTCGCCCAATACGCCGGTGGCCTCACCCTCCCCAACACCGACAACCCCCCCGCCGCCAACAACCGCATCGTCGTTAACAACGCCGCCATCAAGCCTTGGACCGCCAACACCGTGAAAGTCCGCGCCGAGTATTATTTCGCCGGCGTCGGTCAGATCTCCTTCGGTGCCTTTCGCCGTCATTTCCAGAATTTCTTCGGCGCCACCATTTTTCAGGCCACCCCTGAATTCCTCGCCCTCTACGGCCTCGATGCCGGCGAGTTCGCCGACTACGATGTCAGCACCCAGCGCAACGTGCCCGGCACTATCCGCATCGAGGGCCTTGATTTCAGTTACCGCCAGGCCCTCGCGTTTCTCCCGGTCTGGGCGCGCGGCTTCCAAGTCTTCGCCAACGGTAGCCTCGAGCGCACCAGTGCCGCCAAAGGCTTCCTCGGCAGCACCGGCTTCAATGAGATTCCCCGCAGCGCCGCTTGGGGCCTCAGCTTCACGCGCCCGCGCTATAATGTCCGTCTCAACTGGACATGGCGCGCCGACCAGAACCGCGGCCCCGTCGCCGGCGCGAGCATCGCCCC
>CAMCWW010000139.1:0-8078 GCA_945882935.1 Opitutus sp. GAS368 | reverse complement strand
GATTGGAACCGCGTCTATGAGTATGTCGGCACGCGCACCTTTGGCCGGTTCAACGAAGATATCGCTCCGCCCAAGCGGTCCGATGCGCTTCCGGGTGAATATGTCGAAAACATGTTCATGCATCAGGCCAACACCAGCTACACCGGCGGGCTGACGCTTGCGCTCACGAAGGACATCAACCTTTATGGGGTCTATTCGGAGTCGTTTCGTTTCCAAGCCGCCCGCACCTTCGATCGCGAACGTTTCGGTCCGATTGCCGGCGTGACCAAAGAGGTCGGTCTGAAGGGCAACTTTTTCGGTGACCGCGCTTCCTTCACCTTGGGCGTCTTTGAAATCGACCGCGAAAACGTCGTGCGGACGTGGAATGGCGTCATCGATTTTTCCGCGAGCGAGACCGAGGACATGATGAATCCAAATAACGTGCTGCCCGGTGATCCCGGTTACCGCTATGTGGAACCAGGCACCGCCAGTGCCTCGCGCAACTACCGCTCGACCGAGAGTTCCACCGGTGCCGATCTCACGATGATGGTGCGGCCCGTCCAAGGCTTGCAGCTCCGCTTTTCCTTTGGCCGCACCAAGGTTCTGGGCTTGCCGGACCTCAAAGCTTTTCGCGGCTATTACGACGCCGCCGTCGCCCGCGGGAACGAAAGCCCGGCGATGCTCTCGGATGCGAAGCTCTTGCTCGATTCACTGGACATCGCGACCAAACCCGCCGGGGCGCGGGCGGCGCCATGGTCGGCGAGCTGGATTGCGGATTATTCGTTTAATCGGAGCGCATGGACTCCTCTCCGTGGCGTGCGTCTCGGGGTCAATGGCAGCTGGCGGGATGATTATCTCCTCGGCATCGCTGGCGGCCAAGAACTCGTCGGGGGCTCCACGCACCTCGTCGGCGCCTACGTCATGCGCGACCAAAAAATATGGGGCCAGCAGGTGCGAATCCGCGCCGGGGTGAGGAACCTCCTCGATTTGGAGAACGAAGACATCCGGAAGACCTCCTTCACGACCCTAGCGAGCGGCGCTAGTGTTTACCGCTATAGTTACGTCATGCCCGCGCAGTATGATCTCACGCTGACGGTCAGGTTCTAAAGCCGCGGCCGGGCGGTTCTGAGTGATGGAAAAAGAATCGCCCGACCTTTTTTAAAAAACCTCTTTCTTATTCTTCTATAATCACAATTCCCATGATGATTAGCGCCTTCACGTCACCCCGCCGCGTAGCTCGGATTGGAGGTCTGGCCGGAGCACTCGCGGCCTCAATCCTGTCCGGTCAGGTGGTGCCCGAGCCGGCCGCTCCACGGGCGGCCGCGCTCGAGGAAGCGGTTCAGCTCTCACCCTTCGTGCTTTCGACCGAGCGCGATACGGGTTGGTCGGCCAACGACACGTTGTCGGCCAATCGCACCAAGCAGGCGTTGAAGGATGTGCCGGTGAACATCGACGCGATCACGGCGGATTTTATCCAAGATCTCGGGCTCTTCTCGGCCGACGATGTCGCCGGCTACGTGGCCAACGTCTACGCGGCGCCGGTGATGGAAAACGACAACGCTAAGGGCAATTTCGCGTTCCGCGGTCTTAGCCAGACGAATAACGTCAGCCGGAATTACTTCCGTTGGTACATTCCGTCGGACACCTACAACGTCGAGCGAATCGATTTCGGCAAAGGCTCCAACTCGCTCATCTTTGGCGAGGTCGAACCCGGTGGTAACGGCGCGGTCTTCACCAAGCGCCCGCGCTATGCGAACTTCGGTGAGGTGATGGCGCTCTACAACAGCGAGGGCGCTTATCGCGGGCAGTTGGATTACAACCGGAAGATCGGTTCGAATCTCGCGCTACGCGTTAACGCCGTGCGCCGGCAGGACCGGACGTTTCAGGACGCCTCCACTTACAAATTTGCCGGCGAAACGATCGCCGCGCTTTGGCAGCCGTTCAAGACCACGTCGATCCGTTTTGAAGCCGAGCAAGGCAGCTATGAAAACGCCCGTGGGTTTGCCGGCATTTTTGTGCGCGAGCAATCGGGCCGAGGACTGAGTTTCAACACCGCGGGAACCTACTACACCTCCGACCGCGTCTGGCTTCCGTCGGCGCCTTTGCCGGCCATCGACCGGGGCGCCGCCAACGGCGTATTCGGCGGCCAGCCGTCGCTGATCGAAGGCCAGTTCTTTGACGTGCAGATGCGCAATGACGCCGGGCTGATCGTCGGCACGAAGCGGATCAATGCTTTCCCGAAAGAATACAACATCCGCGGCTCTTTCGATAATCACTCCCGGCCTTTTCACACCTATTCGTTGACGTTGGAGCAACAACTCGGGCCGATCAGCACCGAGCTCGCCTATAACTATCAGACGCAGCAGGAGCAGCGGAATGACAACGCCTTCGACCAGACGATCAGTGTCGACGTCAACGGCCGCCCTTTCATCGACTCGTCGCTCGACCGAAAATACTTCCGCAACGATGTTCACGCCTTCCGCGGGTCGGCGGTGTATCGCTTCGACCGGTTCAAGTGGATGCAACAAATCCTCGTCGCCAGCGCCGAGTATCGGGAGGACCAGGTGCTCAATCTGCGTTGGCAGTATTTCAACACCAAGCCCGTCGAGAACGGCACGGCCACCTCGATCAACACCACCAACGATCGCGGCCGACTCCGTATTTATCTCGATGATCCGGCTTTCTATTCGCGGGCGATTTTTGACCGCATGAAACCCGATGTATTGCCCGTCACCAATGCCGTCAACATGGTGGCGCTACGGTATTTTGCCTCCGGCACTTCGGCGACGGACGGCACGGAATGGCGCCAAGCCTACGCGGGCTCGCTCTCGGCCAGCGGCCGTTACTTCAACGGGAAGCTGCTCTCGCTTTTTGGCGTGCGCAGCGATTTCGGTCGCAGTTGGGACTACCTCGCCCTGCGGAAAGAGGGCCGTTGGAACGAGGATATCGCGCCGCCGAACCGCAAGGACGCGTTGCCCGGAGAGTATGTGCAGAACCGCAACCTACGGCTTTCAAACACGAGTTTCACCGGTGGCCTCACCTATGTGCTCACGAAGGACATCAATGTTTACGGCGTTTATTCCGAGTCGTTCCGGTTCCAGGACAACCGGACGTTTGATCGGCAGACGATCGGCCCGATTGATGGCGTGACGAAGGAAGTGGGACTGAAAGGCACGCTGCTCGACGAGCGCGTCTCCTTTACCCTGGCTGCGTTCGAAATTGACCGGCAAAACGTGGTGCTGAGTTGGAATAACTTGGTGAGCTTTTCCGACACCCAGACGGAGGACTTGATGAACCCCAACAACGTCCTGCCCGGCGATCCGAACTACAAATTTCGCGAACCCGGCACGGCGAGCGCCTCCCGGAATTTTACGGCGGTGGAGCAATCCAAAGGCTTCGATCTCACCCTCATGGCCCGCCCGGTCAAAGGGATGCAGCTCCGGCTCACGGTCGGACACGCCAAAGTCGCGAGCCAGCCGAATTTGACGTCGTTCCGCGGTTATTATGAGGCCGCGTCGAAGCGGCCCGATGAGAGCCCCACACTGCTGCTGGACGCCAAGAACCTGCTCGACACCCTCGATAATTCTGCCGGCGCCACCGGAGCGCGCGCCGCGCCCTGGTCCGCGAGCTGGGTGGTCGATTACGCGTTCGCCAAAGACGCGCCCGGCGCTCTGCGCGGCGTACGTTTGGGCGTGAACGGCATCTGGCGCGATGACTATCTCTTCGGTGTGCCCAACCGCCAAAAGATGATCGGTGGTTCGTCCCATCTCGTGCACGCCTATGTCATGCGCGATCAGAAAATCTGGGGCCAGCAGACGCGCATTCGGGTCGGCGTCAGGAATCTGGTGGACCTCGAAAATAACGATGTCCGCAAAACCAGCTTCACCACCCTCGCGAGCGGCGCGAACGTTTACCGCTTTTCCTATGTGATGCCGCCGCAATACAGCGCGGAGGTCACCGTCAAATTTTGACCGAATTTTTTTATGAAACGTATTACCCATCTCCTCTCAGTTCTGGCCGCTACGGCTTCGGTGGTGGTCGCGGCCGCTGCTCCGACTCCCGCCAAGCCCAACATCATCTTCATCCTCGCCGACGATTACGGCATCGGTGAAGTCGGCTGCTACGGCGCCGACAACTACAAGACGCCGAACATCGACGCCCTTGCCCGCAGCGGCACGCGCTACACGCACGGCTACACGATTTCGCTTTGCGGACCCTCGCGGGCGCAGATTCTTACCGGCCGCTACGGCTTTCGCACCGGTGGCAGCAATCAGGACGCGGTCGGCGAAATTTCGCCCAAGAAAGAAAAACTGATTCCCTCGGTATTGAAGCCGGCCGGCTACGTCACGACGATGATCGGCAAGTGGAGCCAGTTCTCGCTGCAGCCTTCCGATTTCGGTTTCGACGACTATCTGCGCTATGCCGGCAGCGGCGCTTATTGGAACACCCAAGAACGGGTGAAGACCTATGTCGTGAACGGCGATACGCGGCCTTTGCGCGACCAGGAATACATGCCCGACCTGATGCACCGGCACTTGATCGACTTCATCACGAAGCACCGCGACCGGCCCTTTTACGCCCACTACTCGTTGTCGCATACGCACAGCGACATTTTGCCGACGCCCGACAGTGCGCCGGACAGCAAAGACCACTACACGGACAACGTCGTCTACATGGACAAGCTCGTCGGGAAACTGATGGCCGAGCTCGACCGGCTGAAGCTGCGCGAGAAAACGCTCGTGATTTTCTTCGGCGACAACGGCACCACCGGCGGTCGGTCCGACCGCGCCACCATCGGCGGCCGACAACTGACCGGAGCCAAGGGCTCGATGCTCGATGGCGGCGGTCGCGTGCCGATGATCGTCAGCTGGCCGGGGGTCACGCCGGCGGGTAAAGTCTCTGCGGACTTGGTGGACTCGAGCGATTTCCTCCCGACGTTTGCCGCATTGGCCGGCGCGAAGCTCCCGGAGAACACCGTGATCGACGGCCGTAGTTTTGACGGCCAATTGCGCGGTGAGAAAGGTGAGCCGCGTCCTTGGGTCTTCAATCAGCTCGCCCGGAACTGGTATGTGCGAGAAGCGGACTGGAAGCTCAATCAGGCCGGTGAACTGTTCGACCTGAGCGATGCGCCGTTTGTTGAGAAACTCGTCGCCGCTGGCTCCGAAAGCCCCGACGCCCGCGCGGCCCGTCAGCGCCTCCAAGTCGCCCTCGCCCAGCTCAATCCCGCGGGCGGCATCCCGGACACCGGCGACGAGTCCGGCCGCCACGCGAGTAACGTAGGGAAGAAGGCCAAAAAGAAAAAGCAGCCCTGATTTTCGCTCGGTAATTTCACTTTCACCAAACCCTCGAACCCAGATCCATGACACTAAAATATTCCGTTACCCTACTTGCCGCCGGCTTGCTGATCGCGCTGCCGGGCTTTTCCCAGACTGCGCCGACACCGCCGAAGGAATCCGCGCCGGTCGAACTCTCTCCGTTTGAGGTCAGCTCCGAGTCCGCCCGCGGCTACGTCGCCTCCGAGACAATGAGCGGCAGTCGCGTCAAGACGCAGATCATCGATTTGCCCTACACCGTGAACGTCATGACCAACGAGTTTCTTGAGGACTTCGGGATTTTTGAACTCTCCGACAACGTCAGCCACGTCGGTGGTTTCACCGGTCTCGATGTGGGCGGCAATTTCGTGCTGCGCGGCTTTACTTCGAACAACCAGCTGCGCGACGGATTTTTCCGCCTCGGCCGTTATGGCTCCAGCAACATCGACCGCATCGAGATCATCAAGGGCTCCAACGCTGCGATCTACGGCCGCTCCTCGCCGGGCGGCATGATGAATATGATCTCCAAGACACCCAAGTCCGTGGCCAATCAGAAACTGTCTTTCAACTACGGTGACTATGGCACGCAACGCGTCACCTTCGAGGGCACCGGCCCCCTCGTCACGAGCCGGTTCGGCAAGACCAATTACCTCCTGACAGCGAGTTACTATCAGCGGGATTTCGAGGCGGATTGGACGTTGGCCCGGAACAAGGAATACTTCGCCGCCCTCGATCACATTTTCAACAACGGCGCCAAGCTCACGCTCATGGCCGAGGTTTTCGAGCAGCAGCGCAACTCTCCGCTGTCCGGGGCGCCGGTCATTATCGATAAGAAAGGAACCGGCACCACCGCCACCATCGATGCGGACGACGTCGCCATCGGTTACGCCTACAATCTCGCGAAAAATAGCACCTACGGCCCCAACAGCCGCCTTAACCGCGACAACACCTCGCTCACGGGCACGCTGGAGAAGAAGCTCAGCGACATCTTCAGCATCCGCACCTCAGGGAATTTCTATTCGGCCGGTCGCGATGACTACAACCAGAACACCAATTGGGGCGCCATTCTCATCAACAAGGCCAACACCGTGCCGGCCTTTTCCCAGCGTGGGGCCACGCCCAATTGGGGCCGGATTTTTGAAGACGGCGGTTCCTTTCAGGGCGACCTGCTTGCCCAGTATTGGACCAACAATCGCAAGCTCGAGCATCGCACGCTGCTCACCTTCGACTTCAACGATTATTATCGGTGGGATCCGACCATCGGCTATGCTGCCGCCACGCATCCTGACATCGTGGCCTGGAATCAGGCCCGCAGCGTGCCGGTTGACGCCAATTTCAATCCGGTCGGGCCCATCGGATATTTTACAAAGGACCCTAACCCGGTAAACGGCTTTGTCTCCACGCGAAAGATGAAACGCCGCATCTCCGTCATGGGCGGACTGCTGCGCCACCAGACCTCGTTCCTCAATGGCCGCCTGTTGGGCTTCACTGGCGCCCGCTTCGATTCCATCCGCTATCGCCATCGCGATTTCTTGACCGCCGCGTCCTCGTTTACGCCGTTCATCCCCGGCTATCAGGTCGGAGATCAAATCCGGAAAACGATCACCTCCTTCAATCCGAATTTGGGCGCCAACTTTAAGCTCAAGGAAAACTTCCGCGTCTACGCCAGCTACAGCCGGAGCTTCTTCCAATCCCAGGGCGACAACCCCGTCGAGATCGCCAATCCGACCTACAAGCCGGAAACGGCCGACGGCTGGGACTATGGTTTCAAGGGTTCCTTCTTCGGCGACCGCCTGACCTACACGCTGAGCGGTTTCTATATCAATCGGCAGAACGTGAGTGTGGACGACATCGATCCGGTCACCGGCCTCACGATCAGTCGGCGCGACGGGGACCAGTTGGTGCGTGGCTACGAGGCGGACGCCAGTTGGAGCCTGACCAACGAATGGTTCCTGCTCGGCAGCTACGGCAACGTTCACTCGATCTACACGAATTTTGGAGATGCAAATCCGCAGGCCATCGGCCGCAAGGTGCAGTATGTGGCCCCCTACAACGGCAGCTTCACCGTCAAGTATAGCCCGTCACGGGGTTCGCTGAAAAACTTCTCCACCAATCTCGGCGTGACCTTTGTGGGTGCGACCCCCACTGAAACGCCGATCGCGGGCGACGTCGTGACCGGTCCTGCCGGCCGGCGCGTGGTCACTTTCTCCTCCCGCCAATGGGCGCTCACCGTTCCCTCCTACCAAGTCTGGAGCCTCGGCGCCCGTTACACCCTCCAAAGCAGTCGGAATATGAGCCATACCTTTGCGGTGAACCTGAACAATGCCTTCAACAAGCAGTTCATCCGCGCCGGCACGAGCGGAGCCACGCGCATCCTGCAAGGTGACGACCGCGCCATCTTCTTTACGTACACGATCAACCGCAAAGGGACCAAGTTCTAATGAGCGGTTCGCTCGGCCTAGTTCCTCTAAGGGTGGCGCTAGCAGTTGGCGGTTTGATCGCGGCGTGTTCCGGGCCACTTGCGGCTCGGGATCACTTCGTTGAAGGCCCGGGCCAACTTCCGGCGGCACTCAAGGCGGCGCGCGCGGGCGATACGGTGACGCTCAAGAACGGCCCGTGGAACGGCGTTAAGATCGTGGTCAATCGCGGCGGCGAGCCGGGTAATCCTCTGGTTATCCGGGCGGAGACGCCCGGTGGCGTGAAGCTGGGCGGGGCGTCTTCGTTGGAAATCAATGCCGCCCATGTCACGGTCGACGGCTTCTGGTTTCACGGCGGCGCGATCACCAA
>CAMCWW010000138.1:0-8248 GCA_945882935.1 Opitutus sp. GAS368 | reverse complement strand
AAAGAGAAAGATTAAGAGAAAGATTTAGAAGGAGGTGCGGAGGCTGAGTTCGGCGGAGATGGGGTCGGCGAGGCGGCGCATGGTGGTGCCGGCGATGGGTTCGTAGTCCTTGTCGAGGAGGTTGCGACCGCGGAGGGTGATCGTCGAGCGGCCCAAAGGATAGCTCACAGCGGCGTCTAAGGTGGTGTAGGCTTTGGCGACGACGGAGTTGTTGGTATTGCCGAAACGGTCGCCGACGTAGCGCGGGCCGCCGCTGAACGTGAGGCCGGAGGCGAAGCGTTTTGAAACGAAGGCATTCGCGACCCAGTCGGGGACGTTGCCCGGGACTTTGCCTTTCCGCGAGATGACGCCGGTGCCGAGGTTTTCGTTGAAGGCGCCGAACTCGGCGGCGGTGTAGGCGGCGTTCAGCTCGATGCGCCAGCCATCGGCGGGCGAGAGGGCGAAGGCGGCTTCGACGCCGGAGGATTTCTGCGAGCCGATCTGCTGGCTGATGCGCACGCCGGTGGTGGGATCGAGGGTGGAGGTGAGGAGGTCGTTCTTCTCGATGTCAAAGTAGGCGAGGGTGAAGTCGAGGCGGTCGCGGAGGAGCGAGCCCTTGAGACCGACTTCGAGTTGGCGGCCTTTTTGCAGGGAGAAATCGGCGTTGGCGGCGGCGAGGCCGACGAGTTGGGCGACGGGCTCGGCGGCGGTGCTGGTGGCGGCGTAGGCGTTGAGGGTTTTGGAGGCGGACCAGACGAGGCCGGCGCGACCGGTCACGGGGCGGTAGCCCTTCTTGAAGGTCGAGAACGGGGTGGGCGTGGCGGTGGTGGGGTTGAACAGAGTGTCGCGCTGGAGGGAGATGTGATCGTAGCGGAGGCCGCCGACGAGTTTCACGGCGGGCGTGAGTTCGAGAATGTTTTCGGCGAAGAAGGCGTGGGTGCCGACGACGACGCGGGAGGTTTTTTGCTCGCGGGCGACGGGGCCGCGACCGACGTCGGGGTTGAGGAGGGAGACGCTCGAGAGGACGGTGGGGACATTGCCTGGCGTGCCGCCGCGGATCTGATCGTTGTGCTCGATGCTGGCGCCGAGGAGGAAACGGTTGGTGAGGCCGAAGAGCGGGCGGCGGAGGGAGAGGTCGAGGCGGTTACCGAGAAGGACATCGTCGCGGTAGATGTGCAAAAAGGAGGAACGGGCGACGAGGCGCGTGACGGGATTCCACGTGTTGGTCTCGAGGTTGCGCCATTTGAGGACCTGGGTGGCGGCGTAGGTCTCGTTGCGCAGCTCGAGGTCGGGGGCGAGGGTGAGCTCGGCGCGGAGACGGTTGAAGGAGTTTTCGGTGTCGGCGTAGTTATCGAGGATGTTGTAGTTGGTGCGGCGGGCGGCGGGATCGACGCGGGGGTTGACGAAGCGGTCGGTGGCGCCGTTGAAGAGACGGACCTCGGGCTGGGCGCCGGCGACCGCGGTGTTGACGACGGCGTCGTAGACGACGGGGTTGCCGTAGTAGCTCTCGACGGAATCGGAGAGCCAGGTGGTGAAATAGGTGAGCGAAAGGCGGTCGCTCACCCGCCAACCGAGGGCGCCGGCGAAGCCGAAGTAGTCCTGCGCGTTGCGGTCTTGGTAGCCGCCGGTGGAATTTTGGACGAGGTCGAGGCGGTAGGCTAGGGAGCTGAGAGTTGAGGGTTGAGCGTTGAGCGACGGAATCGGGCCGCCGAGGCCGACGCCGATGCGATAGGTGGACCAG
This sequence comes from Opitutus sp. GAS368, assembly GCA_945882935.1. GTDB lineage: Bacteria > Verrucomicrobiota > Verrucomicrobiia > Opitutales > Opitutaceae > Tous-C4FEB. The sequence goes on along the minus strand of CAMCWW010000138.1, from coordinate 6,528 downwards.
GGGCCGACGCTGGCGAGGAGTTCGCCACGGCGGGTGCGGTCGGGGTTTTTCGAGACGTAGTTGATCGCGCCGCCGACGGCGCCTTCGCCGAACATGAGGGACGACGGGCCCTTCAAGACTTCGACGCGATCGAGGAGAAACGAGTCGACGGTGCGGGAGGATTGGGAGGCGGTGTTTTGGCGGATGCCGTCGCGGAGGATGGTGACGTTGTTGCCGCCGAAACCGCGCGTGGAGTAAGTGGGGATGGAGCCGAAGTTGGTGCCGCCGGTCATGCCGACGGCGGATTCGACGGACTCGACGGCGGTGCGAAGGCCGCGGAGCTGCATCATTTCCTGGGTGATGACGGAGACGCTCGCGGGTAAGTCGCGCACGGCGAGGCCGAGGCGGGAGCCGGTGGCGGGGGCGGCGTCGAGCGGGAGGGAAAAGTTTTTGGCTTTGTCGGCGGTGACATCGATACGGTCGAGCACGACGAGGTCGTCCTTGGTGGCGGGTTTTGTCGTCTGCGCGGAAAGGGCGGAGACGAGGACGAGAGAGCAGAGGGAGAGACGGAGAGAAAGAGAGACGGAGAGAGGGAGAGACATGGTGAATGGGTGCGCATTGGACTGAGTCACGCCGGCGCGCGCGCGGACGCGGCGGCGAGGTTCGCGCGGACGCGAACGGAGTGGAGGTGATCGCGCAAGAACCGGCGCGGATCAGGCGGGACGAGTGGGCGCGCTAGGCGCGCGGGGGCGGGAGCGGCGGGGCGGCGCGCTCGGCGGAGGTCAGGCGAGGGGCGGAGTCGAACCACGCGGACACGGGGGAAAGATCGAAGAGGAAAAACGCCTCGGACTCGTGCGTGAGCGGAATCTTGCCGGCGAATTTTTCGGCCGAGGCCGGGGCGTTGGCGTGATCCGGGGATTGTTTGGCGGAGTCGACGGCGGTGCAGATTTCGCAACGGCCCTCGGGGCTGAACGTGCGGTCGAGAGCGGCCGTGAGCGGGAGGGTGCGGGCGTTGTCGGCAAACATGCGCGCGTAGGCAAAGGTCTGCACCAAGTCCCAGTGACTCCCCGTGGCGAGAAGCCACGCGGTGAGCGTGAGGACGAGGGAGAGCTTGCGGCGCATTTTTTAAACGACGAGGCGCGGATTTCAGGAGGCCGGGACGGCGAAGGTGAGGTTGCCCCAGTAGCTCTCCCAGTCGGTGCCGGGGACGTCTTTGAGCGGGATCATGTGGACGAGGCTGATCATCCAAGGGCCGGCGTAGGGGAGGTCGAAAGCGATGGAGCCGTCGGCGGCGGAGCGACCTTTCAAGGTGACGAGAATTTTTTCGCGGTGATGCCAGGCGCGGACCTGGGCGCCGGCGAGGGGCTGGCCGTCGAAGGTGATGGTGAAGGCAAGGCGCGAGCCGGGGCGGGCGGCGAAGGGATCGGACTGCGGGGTGATTTCGAGACGTTGGCCGGTGCGGACGGCGTAGGTGGCGTCGGATTTGTCGCCGACGCGGACGAGCGTCTTGACGCAGCGCAGGTAGCGTTCGCGGCCGGGCTCGTTTTCCTGTTTGGCGGCCTTGCGCGCGGCGTCGATGAATTCGAGGCCGTCGGAGTTGAGGTAACTGAGAAATTTATCGGGCGAGAGGGTGATGGTGCTGGCGCGGGCATCTTCGGCGATGAGGTGGGTGCCGGGTTGGGCGAAGGTAATCGGGAGGGCGTCAAGCCCGGCGACGGTGGGGACGCGCGAGATGAGATCGACGGTGCCGGCGGCGGAGTAGTGGCGGAGGGCGGCGACTTTCTCGGCGGTGAAGGGACGGACGACGCCGGTGAAATCCTCGCCGACGTTGAGGGTGAGCGAGAGCGGGGCGTTGGGCGCGACGAAGAATTTGTCGGGAGCGAGCCAGAACTCGTGGGCGAGGAGGGGCGCGGAGATGAGCAGGAGGACGGCGAGGGCGCGGAGAGGCTTCATGGGACGACGGGTTTGAGATGCGGATTTCTGGACTGAGCCAAAGGCGAAGGTGGCGGAGGATGATTCTTCCTGAAATACGGCGAGCGCGATCTTTGGGATGCAGATTTAGGAGCCGGTGAGGAATTCGCCGGGCTTCGGCGGAGCGGGTGCGAAGACGGCCGCAAGCCGAAATCACGACCACGGAAACGTAGGCCGGCGGGATGCCGGGCGCTGCGCAGGGAAATCTCAGGCTAAGGCTCGCGGCGGCGGCACGGGGGGCGCGGCGCGGCCGGACACGGGTACGGATTGGTCGCTAAGCGACCACGAAAATGAAGCGGAGGAGAGCAGGAGCGGGGCGGCGGGCGCGGGGGCGAAGACGAGATGGATTTTCTCGAGGGTCTTGCCGGGAGCGGTGGGCGTGGTGGGATGGGCGGAGTCCTGCGATTTGGCGGTGGCGACGATTTCGCACACGCTGCACGTCGCGCCGGCGCTGAAGGTCTTTTCCACGGCTTGGGTGAGCGACATGGTTTGCGAGTAGGTCGCGATCATGCGGCCCCAGGCGAACGTCTGCACCACATCCCAGTGGCTGCCGGTGGCGAGAAGCCACGCGCACAGCGTGAGGACGAGGGAGAGTTTGTGGCGCACGGTCGGGAGTCAACGGAGCGGACCTGATTTGGCAAGTGCCGGCGGCGGCGAGGGGCGGTTCAGAAGCCGGGTGGGGTCACGCCGCCGCCATCTTCTAATGAGAAGGAAGGACGGGCTTCAGGGGGCGAAGGACTCGTCGTCGGGGGTGTGGAGTTTTTTGTCGGGGCCGGCGCTGGTGATGGTCATGCGCGTGGCGCTTTCGGCGTGAAAAAAGAAGGGCGTGCCCCAGCGGTCGCAGAGTTCGCCGAATTTATTGATCGCGGGGTGGTCGGGCGGGATGAGCGCGAGGCGGAGCGGGTTTTGACCGGTGAGAGCGGCGGTGATTTCGGAGTTGAGGCCGAAGGGATTGCCGGTGCGGGGAAAGTTGCTGCGAAAATTCTCAAGCACGAGGGCGATGAGGCGGAGGTCGTCGGCGGCGGTGGTGGCGGAGGAGTTGAGCGCGTCGGCGAGCGTGGAAACCTCGCGGGGCGAGGTTTCGATTTTTGATTCCCGATCTTGGATTTTCGATTTGGGGGCGGGCGGAGGGGCGGAGGCAGGAGTGGGGGCGGGGCGGAGGAAGAGCCACACGAGCACCGCGATCGCGGCAACGAGTGCGAGGGTGAGGGCGTTTTTGCGGAGCACGGTCGAGGGGGCGGCGCGGAACCCGGGCGGGGGAGCGGGCGTTGGAGTGCGACGCCCTTACATGAAGCCGAGGTTGGGTTTCGCGAAGCGGCCGATGTTGGGGAGGACGGTCGGAAGATCGGTGGCGCTCACGCCGAACCAAGTCGCGAGCGTCGCGGCGTATTCGTCCACGCTGGTCGTGGGAATCCAGCGGCCTTGGCCGGTGTCGTCGGGGCCGTTGATCGTGAGCGTGGGCATCTTGCCGTAGAGTTCGCGGCCCTTGACGGCGCCGCCGATGACGAAGGCGTGGCTGCCCCAGCCGTGGTCGGAGCCGTCGCCGTTGGAGCGGTACGTGCGGCCGAAGTCGGAGGCGGTGAAGGTGGTGACCTGGTTCGCGACGCCAAGCTCGACAGTGGCTTTGTAGAAGGCGTCGACGGCTTGGCTGATTTGTTGGAGGAGGCCGGCGTGGGAGCCAGCGACGGGATCGGTGTTGTTGAGCTGGGCGGCGTGGGTGTCCCAGCCGCCGAGCTGCACGAAGAAAATCTGGCGCTTGAGGCCGAGGGTGGGCGAGGCGCCGATGAGGCGGGCGACCATGCGGAGCTGAGACGCGGCGGAGGTGAGGCCGGTGCCGGTCGTGCTGGTGGTGCCGGCGGTGGTGGGGAACGGCGTGGTGATAGCGGGCGCGGCGGCGAGAACGGTGTTGAGCAGATCGGCGCTGACGATGGCGTCGCCGGTGGCGGAGCCGAAAGCGGTTTCAAACAGGGCGGACTGGCCTTGGGCGAAGATGTCTTTTTGGGCGCGGAAGCGGATGCCGTCGGCGCTGGTGGCAGAGGAGGTGGAGCCCTGCAACGTCACCGCGCCGGAAGTGCTGATGGCGTATTGGCTGACCTTAGACCCGATCTCGAAGGTGTTTTTACCGGCGAGGCTGACCGACATGGAAATCTGGTCGCTCGTGTTGAGGTTGTTGACGAGGTCGGCGACACGGCCGCCCCAGCCGGTGGCGGTGGGTTTATCGGGGACGCTGTGTTGCCATTGGACCTGTTGATCGCTGTGCGAGAAAAGCTGAGGGGGGAGCGGGACGGACTTGGCGTTGTATTGGGTTTTAGTGGTGGGGTAGACGAGGGTGCCGACGTTGGCGAGGAAGGCGGCTTGGCCGGAATTGAAGAGGGTGTTGAGTTCGGCGACGGACGGGTGGAGGCCCCAGGTGCGGCCGTCGGAGGTCTTGGGGTTGAAGGGGAGAAGGCTGGCTTGAGGAATCGCGAGATTAGAGCGGGCGGAGGCGTAGGCGGCGTAGTCTGCGCCGGTCGGGATGATGAGATTATTGGCGTCGTTGCCGCCGTTGAGGAAGAGGCAGATGAGGGCCTTGTAATCGGAGCCGATGCCGGAGGCGGCGGCGGCGGACGGGACTTGGGGGCCATTGGTGGGGCTGGCGGCGGCGGCCATGAGGCGGAGGCTGCCGAGCGCGGAGAGCAGGCCGGTGGTGCCGACGGCGGCGCAGCAGGCGGAGCCGAGGAACTCGCGGCGGGTGGGGGCGGGGGAAGGGGCGGATTTCTTGTTCACGGAAAGGGGGGATTTTTAATTTTCGATTACGGAATGCGGAGCGAGGGCAAGGGAGGGCGGGTCGGAGACCCTGCCCTACTTTTATTTTTGGATGGAGGCGGCGGGGGAAGTGAGGACGAGGAGGACGGCGTTGCGCACGCGATCGATGGTGCTCGTGGCGGTCGGCAGCGCGGTAAGCGCAGTCGTAATGCGCGTGCGCGTGGCGGAGGTGAGCGAACCGGAGGCTAGGATCAAGTTGAGGTGATCGACGAGGGCCGCGGGGGTCGCAACGAGGGTTTGCTCGAAGGAGAAATCCGGGATGACCACGTAGGGCGCGGCTGGAGTGGGGACGCCGCCGCTGGTGGGGATGGCGGCGTTGACGTAGTTGCGCAGGGCGTTGGGGACGCTGATGGCGAAGCTGTCGTCGGTGATTTCGAATTCGGGGGCGACGAGGCCGGCGGAGGCAAGGGGACCGGGCAGGACGTAGTCGGGACGGTAGAAATTGAAGACGGTGGGCGAGCGCATCGCGGCCTGGGCGAGGGTGGTTTGCGTGCTGTCTAAGCGCGTGGAAGAGAATGTGTTAGGCGCTTGGTTGATTTGGGCGGCGGTGGCGGGGCGCGGGGTGGCGCTGGTGATCGGCACGCCGTCGACGGTGTTTTGATAGCCGAGGAAGCGGCCGCTGGTAGAGGAGGCGTTGAAGGAGCGCAGGAGGCCGGTGAGGCGGAGGAGCGGCTCCTTGAGTTTGCCGTAGGACGAACTGGCGGCGACGACGGGCGAGCGGGCTTCGTGGTCGGTGAGGATGGCGCGGACGACGGCGGCAAGATCGCCGCGAGTGCCGGAGCCGTTGTTTACGAACTTTTGGGCGACACGGTAAACGTAGGCGGGACTGGGGTTGCTGGTGACGAGCCGTTGGATGAGTTGCTTCGAGATGAACGGGGCGGTGTTGGGGTGGGTGAAGAGGGCGTCGAGGGTGAGCTGAAGATCGCGCGCTCCGCCTTGCGCGGCCGGGATCGGCGTCTCGAGGACGGGCGAAAGATTTTTGATACCGTCATCGTGGAACGCGGGAAAAAGGGCCATCGGCCGGGTGAAGCCGTTGACGGAGTTGCCGCCGGTGCGGAAATTGGTGGTGTCGGAGTAGGCCCAGCCGGTGAAGATTTTGGCCACCTCGGTGATGGTCGTCTGATTGTAGGTGGGTTCGGGGAGTCCGCCGGTCCCGAGGGCGAGGGTGCCGTCGGGCTGGAGCATCGAAAGCCCGATGGTGAAAAGCTGCATGATCTCTCGGGCGTAGTTCTCGTCGGGCGCGGTGCCGGCGACGGGGTCGGCTTTGGCGTTACGCAGGGAGCTGAGGTAGCTGCCCATCGTCGGGTGGAGGGTGACGTTTTCGAGGAGGGTGCGGAAGTTGCCGAAGGCGCCGTTGCCGAGGAGATCGTAGTAGTGGGCGACGGGTTCAGTCTGGTTGTCGCCGCCGAGGCTCACGTCGGAGATGACGAGGATTTGGCTGAGGGCGAAGGCGACGCGTTGGCGGAGTTGGTCCGGCGCGGTGAGGGCGTTTTTGAACCACGCGGACTGGCGATTGGGCGGGTGGATGGCGTTCCAATTGGTGAAGCTGCCGCTGCCGCCGTAGGTGGTGCGGTCGGCGAGCACGGCGGCTTGGTGGGACGTGTAAGGCAGGGCGATCTGAGCGGTGATCCAGGTGTCGAGGTTGCCGCCGGTGAGGGCGTCGATCTCGGATTTCTTCGGGCCGAAAGTGGCCTGGGTGAGGAAGCGGGCGGCATCGGTGGCAGTGACGCCGGTCAAGGCGACGGCCGGCGGGGCGGCGGGGGCGACGAAGGT
>CAMCWW010000137.1:0-8354 GCA_945882935.1 Opitutus sp. GAS368 | reverse complement strand
GACAACTTCATCGTGCTGCGGCGCGACGGCCGCACGGAGTATGTGAAGCAGGCGACGCGGACCTCGGCCGATACCTACGTGAGCGCGTTGCTGATGGAGAACAAAGCGGTGACTAAGCTCGTGCTGACGGCGGCGGGCTTGCGCGCGCCCGGCGGGGCGCGTTACGACCACGAGACGGAGGCGGCGGGGGATTTCCCGCGGCACGCCGGGCGGCGGATCGTCGTAAAGCCCAACGCGACGAATTTCGGCGTAGGCGTGGCGCTGCTCGGCGCCGATGCCGGCGAGGCGGAGTATCGGGCAGCGGTGACGGCGGCGTTCGCGCTGGACCGGACGGTGCTGGTGGAAGAGTTCGTAGAGGGGCGGGAGTTTCGTTTTCTCGTGATCGGCGGGGCGACTCGGGCGGTGCTGCACCGCATGCCGGCCAACGTGACGGGCGACGGGCTGAGCGACATCACCGCGTTGGTGGCGGAGAAAAACCGTGATCCGAAGCGAGGCGAAGGTTATCGGAAGCCGCTGGAGAAAATCCGGCTGGGCGAGGTGGAGACGGCTTTTCTGGCCGGGCAAGGGCTCACGGCGGCGAGCGTGCCGGCGGCGGGCGAGCGGGTTTATCTGCGCAAGAATTCCAACATTAGCACGGGAGGCGACAGCATCGATTTCACGGATACAATGCCGGCGGTGTATCAGCGTCTGGCCGAGCGGGCGACGGCGGCCGCGGGGGCAAACATTTGCGGACTGGACATGATCATCCCCGACGCGAGAGATACGCGGGAGGACGCGGCGTATTCGATCTTGGAGCTGAATTTCAATCCGGCGCTTCACATCCACGACTATCCGGCGGTGGGGGAGAACCGGCGGGTGGAACGTTTTGTGTTGGACCAGATCGGTTTTGGCCCGCGGTGAGCGTGCGGATCAAAACCACGAGCGCATGGAAAAGTCAGTGGCACGTGCCGGAGAATTCCAGAAAGCCATGAAGGTTGTCATGAGATCGGGCGCGTCGGTCACGCGGTGGGCGGCGCGGAGAGTTCGACCGGTGTTGACGGAAAAATACTGCCGATGCGGGTGAGGGTATCGCCGTCGATGAGCAGGCCTTCGTCGTCGGCGATTTCCAAAATCTCGGAGCGGCAGAGCACCGCTGCGGCCGCGACCCGGGCCGTGTAGTCGGCGAAGCGCGCTTTCCAGCGGTTGGCGTGCGGCAACACCGTGAAGGGCACGAGGCGAAGCGCTTCGGTATCTTTGCAGCCCAGGTTTGGGACCGAGGTATCGAAGACCGGCAGGACGTTCAGGCTGCGGCCGAGAAGCAGTGCGCCGGCACTCGAGCCGATGATCGGCCGGCCTGCCTCGACCATTTCCTCGATGACGGCATCCGCGCCGGTCTCACGGACGCGTTGCAGGAGGTGATACGGGTTGCCGCCCGCGAGGTAGACGAGGTCGAATGCGGCGAGGCCGGCGCTCGGCTGCGTGTCGAAATCAAAAAACTCCACCGCAGGCACGCCGACGGCGAGTAACGTGTCGCGCGCGAGTACGGCGTTGCGGTTGCGCTCCTTGAGCTTCGGCTCGGCCGTAGTGACGACGGCGGCTCGACTTGCGCCCCTTGCGAGAGTGCTGACGACGGCGGCAAAGTGCGGCAGCGCGAGATTTGAGCTGATGAGAAACAGACGTGACGTCATCGCGGGAGCAGAGATCGGCCGTGCGCGGTTGCGACAGGAGCTGAGTCGAATGAGCCGATGACAAACGTAGCGCGCAGCCGATGGGTGAACCGCATGGTGACATGAGCGTCACCCCACGCGGTTAAGGGGCAATGAAGGCGGCGTTACGTTTCGGCGAAGGCGGAAGGCGGCAGCGGCTTGCTGAAATTGAGTTGGATCTTGGTGCGGCCGAAGCCGAGGTTTTCGTAGAACGTGTGGGTGCGGGTGCGCACGATGTTCGACCGCACGACGATACGGGCGGCGCCGGCGGCTTCCGCCCATGCTTCGATCGCCGCAACCAAGCGTCCGCCAAGACCGTGGCCGCGGTGGGCTTCGTCCACCACGAGAGCGAGCAGTTGGGCTGAGCCCTCGTCTTCAAGGAGCGGCAGCAACGCGCCATGGGCCAGACCGGTCGGTTGCCCGTCAAGCACGGCGACGAGCACAGTGTGCCCGGGGGTGGCGATCACCCGGGCGAGGCGGCGGGCAAGTTCACCCTCAGTGGCGGGATAGCCGAGCTGGGTCATGAGTCGGCCAAGAGCGGGAGCGTCGGCGAGGGCCGCAGATCGGATCGTGATGTTCAATGGGGTCATCGTAGGGTGGGAGAATTTAGATCGGTGACGAAAGGACCTTCACCGTGGTCCGGCGTGGAGCAGGTAACGCTCGCCGTGCTCTCCCATCGGCATGGGACCGGGATCTCCGTAGCCGGCGCTGACTTGGTGCCAAAAATTTTTGGCGGCCAAATTTCTACGGTCATAGGAAATTTCGAAATGTCCGGAGTGTTGATTGAGCACGTAACCGGCGGCTGCTAGGCCCACGCCACGCCTTCGCTCTTTGGGAAGCACAAAAAATTCCGCTAGGGCGAAGTCCCAGTCGGTTGTTTCGTCGTCATCTTTGGCTCTGACCAAGGCGAAGCCCGCGATTTCGCCGGCGGAGCGGAGAAGATACGGGTATCGTCGCGGACTTTCCCAATAGAGGGCGAACCAAGGATAGGCGTAACTGCTGTCGGGCCGGATTGGCCGGGTGTGCCAGGCAGAAAGATCGTGCAGGCAAAGTTGCAGCAGCGAAGCGACCAGCGGGGCCTCGCCGACTGTGGCGAGGGAGATTGAGACCAGGCTGTTCATCAGAATGCGGCAGCCTGCAATGGCGGACTCATCGCAGTCAGCCGGCGACCGAGGGCGTCAGCGCCGGAGTCGGCCGCGCGCGCCGGTGCAGCCAGCAATTTCCGATCAGGGCCACGACCGCGCCGGTGGCGAGGACGCGGGCGACGCCGAACCGGTCGGTGGCGAGGCCGAACACAAGCTGGCCGAGGGGTAAGGCGCCCATGAAGGCCATGTTGAAAAAACTCATGACCCGGCCGCGCATCGAGTCCCGCACGGCGGTTTGCAATCGGGTGTTCATCGAGGCGATCCACGAAATCTGGGCGCCGCCGAGCAGCAGGAGGGCCGGGAGCGCCAAGGGGAGAGTTGGGGCGAAGGCCAGCGCGACGGCGGCGGCGGGCGTGACGAGCCCGGCGATAAAGATGCGCCGATCCAGACCGGATTGCTCGCGGCGGGAGGCGAGCAGGAGGCCGCCAAGGACAGCGCCAACGGCGGGGGCGGCGTTGAGCAGACCGAGCACCTCGGGGCCGCCGCCAAAAACCCGGGTCGCGAACAGCGGCAGCAGCGCGGCGTAAGGCATCACGGTGGCGCTGGAAAGGGCGACCAAGGCGAGGGTCTGGCGAATGGCCGGCTCGTGCCATGCGTAGCGGAGACCCTCGCGCAGTTCATCGGCCAAGGGTGCGCGGGGGCCGGCAGGAGCCTTGTGCGGCGGAAGGCGGAGGCGGCGGGTGAAATGGAGGGCCGCGACTTCGCCGATGGCGGCGGCGAGAAAGCAGGCGGCCTCGCCCGAGACCACGAGCAGGGCGCCGGCGAGGGAAGGACCCAAAATGCGCGCGAGGTTGAACGACGTCGAGTTGAGCGCGATGGCGTTGGGCAGATCGGCGCGATCATCCACGAGTTGCGCGAGCAGGCTCTGGCGATTGGTCCAGTCGAAACCTTGGATGACGCCCTGAAACAGGGCGAGTCCGAGCAGCAGCGGGATACTGGTGGCACCGGTGAGGACCAAGGTCGCGAGGAGGAGCGAGTGGACCAGCGCGGCGCTCTGGGTGGCGAGGAGCATGCGGCGACGGTCCGCTTTGTCCGCGAGCACGCCGACGAACGGGGTCAACAGCAGGCTCGGGAGCAGACTGAAGGTGCCGGCGAGCGCGAGGTAGAACGCGGAGTCGGTCAGCCGGTAGATGAGCCAACCGAGTGCGACCTGTTGCACCCAATGACCGGTCATCGCGCAGGCCTGCGCGCCGAGGAAGCGGCGGAAATTGGTATGCTTCAGAGCGCGGAACATGCGGCGAAGGAGGAGAGCGCGTCAGGCTGTGAACGCGGTCCGGCCGAGCTTAGGCGGCGGAGCACGGGCTTATTTCCGCCCCTCTTCCGCGTCCTGCAAATCGAACGAAGTCTGCAAATCCGCGCGGTCGGACCAGTTGCGCCGGGCTTTCGCCGCGGCCAGTTTCTCCGTGTAATCGTCGCGCCAGCCGCGCTTGGTCATGAAGGCGTTGAAGTAGAGAATGTCATCGTCGGAAGGGCGACGGCCTTGGGCGAAACACCACTCGAGCACGACCGCATCGTCTGTTTCCACGCGGGCCCGGGCGGACACGGCGGCGTAGTCGATGTGCAGGAAGCGGCACATACGGGCGTCGTGGCCGCTGCCGAGATTGTAGTCGTCGGGGAGCTCGCCGGCCGCGTGCAGGCGGATCTTGTCGAGCATGCGGGCGAAGAAAACGACGCCGCCGACGGTGGCGTGGCCGGAGCAGGGGAAGCGCAAATTTTTCATGGATGAGTGGGAAATGAATGGGCTAGGAAGGGAAGAGACCGGCGAGTTGGCGCTGGCCCTCGTGGCGGATAAATCTGAGCGTCTCTTTGACCCGGTCACCGATTTCCAAGGTGGATTCTAGCTGGACGACGGGACAGATGCAACGGGTGACCCAATGGTCATGACGACGTTGGCCGCGACTGTCGGGCCGAATGGCGACGGGGCGGGGGCGTCGGATGATGGGGTCAAAAATGGGGCGCGGCGGTACGAGGGCGATGACCAGATCAAAAACCGATTCGACCGACTGGCCCCAGCCCGCGACCGACCCGCAAACGATCACGCGGGGGTTGTCATGCAAGGCTTCGAGCAACTGAACGCGACGCGAATGGGGACTGCGGCGGATTTGAAACGTGGGCCGGGTGGGGCACCAGAAAAAGTGGTCCGTATCGAGCACGGTGGTGTGAAGTTCACCGGCCAGAGCGAGTCCGAGCAAGGTGGCGCCGGAGCCGCGGCCGCCCAAAATATGGATGCGGCAGGGGTTGAACGCGTAGGGCATGGACTCCTCCGGGCGGGCCCCGGCCAATCCGGGCGCGGGCGCTTCGGCGGGTGAGTGCAACGTTGGGTTGTCCGCTATCATCGGGTGACCGGCGAGAGTTGGGCGAGGGTGCGCGTCACCCGTTCGGCGACCGTGAGGTCCCCCTCCAGGCGCAGCACCGGGCAACGACGCTCGCCGAGCCACTCGTGCTGGCGGCGGCGGTTGCGGGTGGGAGAGGTGGGCGGGTCGTCGTCGTAGCCGGCGGCCCACGCGATGAACGGCTCGTTGATCCGGTCGTAGCGGGCGAGTTCGCGGTCGCGCAACCGGCTCACCCGGAGGTCGTGGGGCAGAGACAAAAAGACGACGAGGTCGAACGCGTGTTCGAGGTCGTCGCCCCAGCCGATGATCGCGCCGGACAGGATCGCGCGGGGATGCTGCTCCAAGTCGGCCATGACGAGCTGATGACGGAGCGCGCGGTCGCGTCGGTCGGTGAACGGAGGCTGCGTGGGCAACCAGTAATAGTCGTCGGAATCCAGCGCGATGGCGCCCAACTCCGGGGCGAGGGCGCGGGCGAGCGTGGTGGTGCCGGAGCCGGACGCGCCGACGATATGGACCTTGAGGGAGCTCATGGCGGCCCGGCCAACCGGACTCGGGGCGACGGTGGTTACGATTGGGAAGAGGTGGCGGCGGCTTTGTCGGCGTCGCGGGCCAACTTGCGCTCGACGGCGGCGCGAAGGAGGTTGAGATCGCTCGCGAATTCGACGTGGGCGGGGAGCTTGAGGCTGTTGACGGAGCCCCAGGAGTCGGCGCCCTCGGTGTGATAGATCACGAATTCCTGGCTGATAGCGGGCGCGCCGTCGCCGCCAAGGCGCATCGAGCGGTCGAGGATGCCCATGCAAATCGCCTTGGTTTCGTTTTGCCCGAAGCAAAGACCGTAACCGAGCGACATGTAAGGAACGGGGTCCTTTTTCTTCACTTTGATCTTCGAGATGTTCTCAGCCTCAGTAACGCGGATGCTGCCGATGACGCGAGCCCGGCCGCGGGCATCGGTCACGCGCACGGTCACGCGGCCGACGCGCACCTCGCCGATGGTGGGATGGTCGCCGCCCTGGCCGCGCATGCCGGAGTAGGCGAGGGCCATAATGGCGCCGGTCTCGGCGCGGGCGAGGGATTGGAGCCGGGCGGAGCGCGGGGCGGGGAAACGGATGGGCTCGCGGGTGATGTCGTGCACGCGGTTTTCCTCATCCTCGGTGGCGGGACGGAGCAGACCCTCGGCGCGCAGCAATGACGTGACTTTGCCGAACGTGCGCAGGGGCTTGAGGGCCTTGCGATCTAGGCCGGCGTCGAAGGCGGTCGCGGCCGCGTCGACGGTGGCAGCGGTCTCGGTGGCGAGGGCGGCATCGAGGAGACGTTGGGAGTAATCGCGGGTGGGCCCGAGGATCTGGCCGCCGGGGATCTCGCGGAAGGCGGATGAGATGCGGCGTTCGACGAACATGCCGGTGGTGTCGATCACCGCCGAGGTGTAACGGCGCACGAGGATGGCGCGAAACGCCCGCAGAATCACGACGGCCTCGTGGGTATCGCCCTCGGCTTGGGCCAGAGCGAGCGCGGCGTGCTCGGAGGCGTAGAGCCCCGCCTCGCCCATGACCTGATCGATGACGGCGCGAAACTGGCCGCGCAGGGAGGCGATGGCGATAGGAGTGGTGCCCCGGCGCAGGCGCTCGAACCGGGCGACGCGTTCGGCGGCGGCAATGACCTTCTGGGTAACTTGCACGGGGGCGGGAGATGGAGTGGAAAACATGGTGCTAGAATAACGCGCGCGTGTGAAGAATGAGTGGGGCGGATGGTGAAGATTGGGTTAAGGCGGGGCCTCGGCCGGGAGGCGGGCACAAAAAAGCCCGGCCGCACCATGCGACCGGGCTGGGTCCTAACTATGGCCTAACCCAAATTTATGCGAAGGAGGCGCGGTTGCTTTAGAAGCGGCCCTTGATGCCGAAGCTGATGCGCATTTTGTGCCAGTAGCTGTCTTCGGGGTAGTCGTTTTTGACCGGCGACTGGGTCGAGTAGTTGGTGTATTCGCCCAAATTGGAGATGTTGCAGAATACCTTGAGCTTGTCGGTCATGCGTACGCTGGTCTCCAGATTCCAGTACTTCTCGGGGCCCCACCAGTCGTCGCCGGAGTCGGGCGGAAAGCCGAGATCGCGATTCTGTTGGTCCACGGATTCGAGACCCTCGAGGTAGTCGCTGCGGTAGCGGTAGGAGAGGAGGGCGGCGAACCGACCTTTCTCGTAGCCGAGACCGGCGAAGTAGAGCCACTCGGAGGCGCCGTAGGTGGGCAGATTTTCGCCGGGGCGGTCAGCATACTTACCGTCGGAGTTCGTGTAGGTCACGGAGCCGTCAACGTAGAAGCCGTCGAACGGGGAGGGCAGCGTGACGAATCGGTAGCGGCCGGCGATCTCTACGCCGCGATTAATGGCATCGTGCTGATTCGAGAACGTAGCGAGCGTGTAGGTTTCGCCGGGGGTCAACGTCAGCCCAGGGAAGCCGGCCGAGCCGTCGATGGTCTCGCCGAGCTCAAGCACGAAGTTCGTCACCTTCTTTTGGAAGAGGGCGAGTTGGAAGTAGGAGGCTCGCTTGCCGAAGTATTCGATCGAGAAATCCCAGTTTTCAGAGTTGTAGGGATCAAGGTTCGGATTGCCGGTGCTGATCGTGTTGTTCACGTCATCGAAGCTGGTGACCGCGATGGATTCGCGGAAAGCCGGACGGCCGTAAGTCTGGGTGTAGGCGGCGCGGGCGACGATGTTGTTGCGGGCTTCGTAGCGCAGATGCAGGCCGGGGAGGACAACGGTGTAGTCGTTCTCGTTCTTGAGGGTCTGCGGGGCGCGGCGGGCCAGCGGGAGATTGAGGGGGTCGTAGAACGGGGTGGTCGCCTCAAAGGTGGTGTGCTCCACGCGGACACCGGTGGTGAGCTTGAGCTTTGGACCCACGGCGAAAACACCCATGGCATAGCCTTCGATAGAGTCTTCGCTCGCCTCGTAGTCGGCGCTGAGGGAGTTGAGCCGGCGGGCGTTGCTGGTATCAGCCGTGAAGTTCGCGTTGCCGCCGGTGGCTTCCGCGATGATGCGGCCGGTGCTGGGGGCGTAACCCATCGGGAAGTTGGAGACCGTCCGGTCGCCGGCCGGCGTCAGGTAGTTCGCGAAGTCGAACGTGGCGAAATTCGTCAGGCGCCAAAAATTCTGATCGCGGTCGGATTCGCGGGACATGAAGCGCAGTTTGCCGCCGGTCTTGAA
>CAMCWW010000136.1:0-8412 GCA_945882935.1 Opitutus sp. GAS368 | reverse complement strand
CCGTCGGCGTAGACGAGTTGGGCGCCGCGCTTGGCGGTCTCCCAGTTCTGCGGGGCGCGCACCTCGACGGGGCCGCTCGCATCGGCGTTGAGCGCCCATTGGGAAATGTCGATGTGGTGGGCGCCCCAGTCGGTGATCATGCCGCCGCCAAATTCCCGCGTGAGGCGCCAATCGGGAAAGTTGTTGTGGATGCCGCGCGGACTGAGCGACGGATTGTAGGCGACGAGCGGGCCGGGGCCGCACCAACGGTCCCAGTCGAGGCCGGGCTCCATCGTTTCGGCGGGGAGCGTGTAAGGTTTGGCGGGGTTGCCGAAGGAGACGTGGACGGAGTTGACGCGGCCGAGGACGCCGTTGCGCACGAGCTCGGCGGCGATGCGGAATTCTTTGGACGAGCGCTGTTGCGAGCCGGTTTGGAAAACGCGATTGGCCTTGCGCACTTCTTTCACGAGCTCGACGGCCTCGTGAACGTTGTAGGTAAGCGGCTTTTCGCAGTAGACATCTTTGCCGGCGCGGACGGCGGCGATGGCGATGTAGGCGTGCCAGTGGTCGGGCGTGGCGATGACGATGATGTCGATATCCTTTCGCGCAATGACCTCGCGGAAATCGTTATACGCGGCGCAGCTCTGGTAGGTGTCGCCGGTCTTGGCGGTGTAGGCGGTGTCCACGGTTTTCTTGGCGTGCTCGCGGCGGGTGGTGTCGACGTCACAGACGGCGAGCACCTCGACATCGTCGCGGTTGAGGTAGCCGCGGAGATGGCCGCCCATCATTTTGCCCATGCCGATGCAGCCGATGGTGAGGCGCTTGCTCGGGGCGGTCTCGGCGGACCAGACGCGGCTCGGGAGAATGAGCGGCGCGGATAGCAGGAGCGCGGAAGTTTTGAGAAAGGAGCGGCGGGTGGAGGGGAGAGGAATCATGGATGGAAAGGGAGGAGGGAGGGAGCCGTCAGCTGAAGAACCGCAGAAGGAGGAACCGCTAATCTTCGCCAATAAACGCCAATGAAGAAGACTGAATCAGTTTCCGTGCGAGATGCTGCTTCCAAATTGGTGAATCGAGAATTCATGGACCGACGATCGGATTCTTGCCTCTGGATTGGCGCGGATTGGCGAAGATTAGCGGCTAACCCCCCTGCTGAAATCAGCGGTCAGTATTCGCGGTCGCGTTTGATGCCTGGTTCAGGGATCGGGTAGCGGCCGTCGGCGTTGGGCCGAAGAGGAGACGGACCGTCGAGGGTAAGTTGGTCAACGCCGGGCGCGAGCTCGGTCGGGCTATTGTAGAACTGGTCCCAAGTGATTTCTTGGCCGGTGTGGGCGGCGAAGCGGCCCATGGAGGTGGCGACGCTGGCCTCGACGCCGCGTTTCACCTCGTTGAACGGGGTGTCGTGGCGGATGGCGCGGGTGAGGGCGTTCCACTCGTTTTGGTAGGGATTTTGTTGGTCGGGCGGGACGACCGATTCCCAGAGGCGGCGTTCGACGGTGGGGAGTTGACTGGAGTAGATCGACGAAGGCAGGCCGCAGTCGCCGTTTTTTGAGACGACGGCCATGCCCTTGGTGCCTTGGGCGTGGCTGTAATACAGGTTGGCGCTGCCGGTGACACAGCGGCCGTTCATCATGAGTTTGGCGCCGTCGGCGAAGGTGTATTCGACCGCGTAGGAGTCGAAATTTTGGTCGATGTAGGGCTTGCCGGCGGGGCTCTGGCGGTAGTGCCGGCCGCCGATGCCCTGGGCTTTTACCGGCCACGCGTTCTTCATCCAGCAGAGGTGATCGATGTGATGGATGTAGAAATCGCTGTAGCAGCCGCCGCTGAGCCAAATGAAACTGTGGAAGCGCCGGATCTGATACATCAGATCGGTGAGCGGGCCGGGATTGGGTTCGGAAAAGGCCGAAGCGAGCGGACCGGCCATGCGGTAGCCGCGCATGAGCGTGATGTCGCCGATCTCGCCCTCGCCGATGCGTTGGTGGAGTTCTTGTAGGGCGCGGCTGTGGCGGGACATGAGGCCGACGCCGACCTTGAGGTTCTGCGCCGAGGCGTCCTCGGCCAGTTGGATCATGCGGCGTGAGGTGGGGCCGTCCGCCGTGAGCGGTTTCTCCATGAAGACGTTGAGTTTTTTCGCGATGGCGTAGGCGAAGTGGACCCAGCGGAACGCGAGTGGCGTGGTGAAGATCGCGATGTCGCCGGGGCGGAGGCAGTCCATGGCGTGTTTGTAGGCGTCGAAGCCGACAAACTTGCGGTCCTCGGGCACGTCGACGCTGGCGGCGTGTTTGCGTTTGAGGGCGTCGTAGGCGGCGGTGAGGCGGGGCGCGAAGACATCGGCCATGGCGACGAGTTTGACGGGGCCGGTGTTGACCGAAAGGGCATTGGAAGCGGCCCCGGCGCCGCGACCGCCGCAGCCGATGAGGGCGACCTGGAGGACATCGGTGCCCTGGGCGTGGACGTGGGGCAGGGCGATGCCGGCGAGAGCGGAGACGGCGGCGAAGCGGGAGGAGGTGTGGAGAAATTCGCGACGCGTGGGGCGGACGTGATTCATGGGTGGGTGGGAGTAAGACGTGGCACCGGGGCGAGAGGAGCGAGGTTTTTTCCGCGGCGGCTCAGAGATCGGTTGGGGTGGTGGAGCGGAGGGCGGGCGGCGGGAGCCTTACGTGGGCGCGAGGCCGAGCGCGGTGAGTTTTACGGTCAACGTGTGGTAGCCGAGTTTGCGGTCGAAGGTGGCTTCGTGTTCCACGCGTTCTTCGGCGTGGAGGACGGTGATGGCGCCGACTTTTTCGCAGCAGAGCCGGAGCAAGGTGCGGAGGATCAGGCGGGCGTGGGGGGCGCCGAGGCAGAGGTGAGGGCCGAAGCCAAAGGAGAGGTGGGGATTGGGTTTGCGGTCGAGGCGGACCTCTTCGGGCTCGGGGAAAACGGTCTCGTCGAAATTGGCGGAGGCCCAGGCGAGCGAGATGCGTTCGCCGGCTTTCACGGTGGTGCCGTGGACGGTGGTATCGGCGGGGCACACGCGGCCGATGTGGGTGAGCGGCATGAAGACCCGGAAAAACTCTTCGCTCGCGAGGGTGATGCGCTTGGGGTCGGCGCGAAGATATTCGAGCGCCTCGGGGTACTCGGCGAGATGGCCGAGGGCGCAGGCGATCGTGTGGATGATGGTGTCGCGGCCGCCGGCGAAGGCGAGGTTGGCGAAGCCCATCATCTCGTCGCGCGTGAGCGGGCGGCCGCGATAGGAGGCCTGCGTGAGCGCGCTGAAAAAATCGGGACCGGGGCGGGCCTGGGCTTCGTCGAATTTTCGGTGCAGGTAGTCTTCGAGGACGGAGCCGGTTTTGAATTCGCCGCCGGTGACCTTGAAAACGTGGATGCCCCAGCCGAGCCAGATCTCGCCCTCGCTGGCGGGCACGTTGAGCAGGTGGGTGAGGGCGCGCGACTGCACGGGCAGGGCGAACTCGTTGACGATCTCGATGGAGTCGCGCGCGAACGCTTGGTCGAGCAGGTCGGCGATCAGGGCCTCGACTTGCGCGATGACGGCGGGGTCTTTGGCGCGGGCGAAAAACGGTTCGACGATGGCGCGGTAGTCGCCGTGCTCGGGCGGGTTGGTCTCGATGGGCAGTTGGCGCATCGTGCGCACCGCTTCCTCGGAGGGAATCGGCACGCGGAAGGGCGCGTCGGAGCTGAAGGTCTGCCAGTCCTTCGCGGCTTGGCGCACCTCCTCGTGGCGGAGGAGCATGGTGATGTCCTCGCCGTGGAACGGGCATTTGAGGATGCCGGATTTTTGGCGGGCCTCGCGGAGCGGGTCGGAGAAAGCAGACATGGACAAAGTGAACGCGGTGAACGGGTGCCGCTGGCAGCGGGATCGTTTTCGGAGAACTGCGGCGCGCCCGGACGTGGCGACGCTACCCGCGGGAACGAATGACGCGGGCGGCGAAAGTTATTTTCCCTTAGGCCCGAAGCCGGCGGCGGGGCGGCCGTCGTCGCCGAGTTTGCCGACGGCCCAGAGGGCGCCGCGGGTGACGAGATCGAGAAAACGCGGGTCGCCGACGGTGGCGTTGGTGTGGCCGATGGTGGTGCTGAAGACGCGGGCTTGTTTCGGACCGTAAAGATTGGTCCACGCGACGACCGCGGTTTTATCGCTTTTATTGCCCTGTTTGTCGGTGACGGTTTGGAGGCCCGTCGCGAGCGAGCGGTGGCTGGGGAAATTTTTCGGATCTTGGACGTTGTTGTAGAGCTCCTCGTTGCCCGTGAGCCAGTTTTCCAGGCCCTTGGTGATGGGACTGCTCGAGACCGAAAACGAAATCATGATCGGTTCTTTCGGACCATGGGAGCTGGATTGCAGGCCGAGGTAGTCGAACCACAGCGCGCCGGCGGAACCGGGAGCGAGGGGCGTCTTAAAATCTTTGGTGACGCGGTAGCTGTGCATGGCGCAGTGGAGGTTCACACCGGGCAGGCCGGCCATGTGCGGCGCGAGGACGTTTTGCACCATCGCGGGATCGGCGATGTCGGCGGCGCATTCGTTGTGGATGACGAGATCGTAGCCCTTGGCGTAGTCGGGGTTGGTGTGGGAGGGAAACCCGGGACGCGTGGTTTTGTCGGCCGTGTGCAGATGCTCGACCACGACGTGGGCGCGCGCTTCGAGGCCCTCCTTGAGGATGTCCTTCTGCGCGGCGTAGTCATGGCAGCAGCCGCCGGTGATGAGAAGAATGCGGAGCGGTTTCGGCGCTGCCGGGGCGGCGGCGAGGGCGAGAGCGGGCAGGGCGAGGAGCAGAGCAACGATGAGTGCGCGGGGGGATTTCATAGTGAAAGATCGATGGGTAACGGGTAAATTACGGGGCGGCAGGCAGGGACGAAAAAGCAGCTGAAAGCGTGATGAAGAGCCGGGGAGTGGGAGAAATCAAGGGCGCGGAACCGGAGGAGCAGTTGATTTTAAATGCTCGAATAACAGTCGGACGAGTTCACGTCGAAGACGGAGCGATGGCGGGTTCCGGGCGTAAGGTAGGCCTGCAAAATCGGATCTTTTTTTGATTCACGGTCGGGGAAATTCTAGAACTACGGCCACGAGTCTTTGAGGCGAAAAGCGGGAAGAGTTACCCGTTGTTTGCGCAGAAATGGCTACATTTCCGGATTAACTCGAGATTCATGCCGCAGGGTTCAATCGCCTTGATCTGATGGTGTATTTTTAAATCGAACAAAAGTGTGTTATTACGAAATACACTCTTGGAGGTGCTGCGAGATCAACAGCCACCGGTCGCCGCCGCCCCGGAAATCGCGAGGGCTGTTGCCCGCCAGTTTCCGACGGGAAATTCGGAGCATGCTTTGGCTCTGACCGGCGTGCGCCGAGAACCGGGCTGCCCAGCTCGTGCGGAGCAGGTAAAGATCGAGACAAGGGCAATCAGGCGGAGAATCAGGTCGAGGCTGCGCAGATTGGGCGGATTGAGCAAAAATCAAAACGTCGTCGACGAGCGCAAAATCCAAGAGCGCGGTGCCTGCACGCCCCACTGCACGATTTTGCCGGTCGCGGCGTCGCCGTTCTTTTCGATCAGTTCGCGGTTATCCAAAAGATTGGCGAGGCCGAGTCGAAGACTCCAGACGCGGCCCTTCGCCAGCCGCCGCTCGTAGCCCAGGTTCAGACCGAGCAGCCAGATGTCGTTGCCGGCGATCACGCGTGACGGGTCTAGGCGGCCCGTGGTCGGATTGACGGTCGCGCCCAAAGCGGAGGGGCCGCGGTATTGCGCGTAGCCACCGACGGAGAACCCATTGGCGAAACCTCCGGAGAACTTATAGTTAGTGACCAGATTCGCGGTCCACTCGCGGATTTCCGAAGTCGGCGTGCCCTCGACCGCGTCGCGGTTGTTTAGAATTTGGTTTTTCAACTCGACGATTTCCTGGGAAAGCGTCCGGCCGTTGGTGAAGACGGTGCCACCATAGACGGCTTCGAGCGGGAAGATGCGCTCAGTGATAAAGCGGGCGGCGCCGGGAATCGCGTCGGAGGTGATGGATTCGTTGCGACTCGCGTTGAAAGCGATGCGCCAATTCTTGACCGGATTGAACACGGCCTCGAATTCCCAGCCGCGGTTGGCGAGATCCTGGGTATCGCTGCCATTCACCGGCACTCTCAGTTCCGGACGACCCAGAATGGTGGCCATGTCGTTCACGCGGGCGACCCAAGCGGTCATCCGATTGTTCTGCTGGAAATTCTGGCCGCTCTCGAAGCGGGCGAGCGAAGCCGTGAGGCGGCCACCCAAACCCTCAAACCGGAGTCCGAGATCGCGGCCGAAGCCGGTGGGCACCTCCAGCGCCCGGCCAAACCAATCCTCGCGCGGATCGGCGACATCCTGCGACTCCGAACGACTGTAGAAAAGACTGACGCCCTTATACAGATGCGCCACGGCGCCAAACGTGAAGGTGTTTCCCTTACGATCGCTCGACGGCTTGGCGGTGAGCGGCACGGTGCGCCACGTCGGAAAGACGCCGCGGGCATCCCGCACCGCGAAGGCCGGGTCTAGCGTGTAACCGCGGTTCCAATCGTTCCGGACGCCGCCGGTCAGCACGAGGCGTCGGTCGAGCAGATAGCTCTGGGTCCCGAAGACCTTAGAATCGACGAGGGTTTTCGTGCGCTGGATCCGCTGCACCGGCAGAAAGGCCGAACGGATGCCGCCTGCATTGATGAAGGGGACATCGGGATAGCGGTTGGCCCCAAGCCAGACGTTGCCTTGGCCCTGAAAAAGGTAGGAGCGCCGGACGATCAGGTTCTGCGCGTTGTCGAGCCGGGCGTTGTAACCGGGAAGCGGAGTCGTGTTCACCTCCTGCATGTCGTCGAAGGCAAATTCATCTCGGCGCTCGCTGAGCAGGAGGCCCAGACGATGCTCGCCCAACCAGCGCGAGCGAGGGGTGAGATCAAGTTTGTAGGAAACGCTCAGCCGCACTTCTTCGGCGAGCCGCTCTTGGGCTTGGGGACGGATCGTGCCCTCGGTGTAAATCTGTCCCGCATTGGGATTCGGCGCGCCATTGGGGAGCAGCCGATTCGCGTCCACGTTGAGCGCGCCACCGCCGCCACCTTCGCGCACCCAGGTGTTGTCCAAAGCGTTGTGGAAACCGGCCAGCTCGATGAACAGATTCGAGCCCAATTGCTGCTCGATAAACACCGAGTGGCTGTTGCCGAAGTAATCAACGCTGCGCATTGGGCCGTTGAAATTATAGTTCAGGCCGACCGGGCTGGTGGGGCCGAGCCCCGCGCCGCCGGGCACGGGATTGCTGCCGCGCACCGTGCTGATCCAATTTAGGATCGGCACCGCCTGCGGACTCCCATCGATCACGACGAGATTGGCCTGGCCGGCCGCGCTCACGACCCCGGCCGGCAGACCGCCCGCTGCCGCCGGGCGCACGCCGTTCACGAGCGGTCGCCCGGCGGCGATCCACGAACTGATCTGATCGGTCGGCGTGGCCAAGGTGCCGCTGATGCGATCCGCCCCGCCGTTCTCGTAGTTAGCGCGGAGCGTGGTCTGGAAGTTGGGCTTGCGATTGATCTTCCAAGTCAGCGCCGCGAACAGCCGCCGGTCCTTCCACTCCGTGGCTTCGCGAAACGTATCGGTATCGCGATGCAACACCGACAACCGCAACGCCAGGCGATCCGGAATCAACACGCGGTTGAGATCGAACATCCCGCGCACGCGCCGATAGCTGCCGACCTCCAGCGAGGCGGACCCGCGGTCGGTGAACCCGGCCCGCTTGGTCACGCCGGTCACAAGCCCGCCCGGGCTGCCTACGCCGAACAACAGCGAGTTTGGGCCACGGTTGATGCTGATCTGCTCCAGATTGTAGTCGTCGAGGGGGAAGTTGGTGTTGAAGAAATCCTGCGAGTTAGAGCGCACGAAGAGTCCGCGAATGCGGACGGAACCGGGCGCGTTGCTGCTGCTGTCGAAGGCATTGGGCTCCCGCTCCGCGCTTACCGCAAACGAGGCCGCCTCGATCATCGTGTGCGCGCCGATGTCGCTCATGAACTCGGGCGTGAGGATAGACACTGGGGCGGACACGTCGCGGAGCGCGGTGTTGAAGCGCGTGCCCGAAAGCGTGCTCGATGCCGCGTAGCCGGTCTCCCGCGTCGTATCGACCGTGAACGGAGAAAGCACGAGGGCCTCGTCTCCTTTCGGAAGGTTGGCAGTCTGGGCTTCGGCGCCGGCGGTGATGGAATGCGCAAGGCCAAGCGCGGCGAAGAGGAAGGCAAAACGGAGGGCGGGATGGGATTCCATGAGAGGCAATCGAGATTGAGCGCGTGGGTTTCGAGCTGGGAGGTGAGGTGGCAGTTGAAATTAGGAAGAGCCGGACATCCGGGGAAATCAAGGCCGCTGGAGAGGCGGAGTGAAGGGTTGTTGGTTTCGGAATACCGGTCGGACGAGCTCGCTTGAAAGGCGGAGGGCCGAGCAGTCGCGGTCGAGCCGG
>CAMCWW010000135.1:0-8455 GCA_945882935.1 Opitutus sp. GAS368 | reverse complement strand
CGCTCCCATGGGTAAATCTGGGCCAGCACCCCAACGCTCAGGTGCTCGGCAATTTTTCCGCCCGTTCCCATCGTCATCGCGCTTCGTGCCATGACTCCTATCCCTCACTTCTCGGCGACGAACGTCAATCACTAAGTGAACAGTATTGGAGCTAGCGCCGCCTTCTCTGTTTCAGGAAAACTAAAAAACCGAGGACGTTGAATCCTCGGTTTTTCGGCACGACGCTCACAGCTCGAAAAAGAGCCGCAAGCGACGGTGGCAGTTAAAAGTTAACTGTTATACGAATCTCACTTCGTCGGGACGGACTGGATCGTCTTGAGAATACGACCGGCCACGAGATACGGATCGGCGGCCGAGTTTGGCCGGCGGTCCTCGAGGTAGCCCTTGTAGCCGTTGTTGACGAAGCTATGCGGCACGCGAACGGAGGCTCCGCGATCAGCGATCCCGTAGCTGAATTTGTCGATCGACTGCGTCTCGTGCAGACCGGTGAGACGGAGGTGATTCTCGGGGCCATAGACGGCGATGTGTTCGTCGCAGTGCTTGGAAAACGCCGCCATGAGTTTTTCGAAGTAAGCTTTACCGCCCTTTTCGCGCATGAACTTGGTCGAGAAGTTCGCATGCATGCCGGAACCGTTCCAATCGAGCGCCTGTTGGAAGGGCCCAAGGATCGGCTTGCAGCGCCACTCGATGTCGAGGGCGTAGGTCTCAGCGAGACGCGAGAGCAAGTAACGGGCGACCCACATCTGGTCGGCGGCACTTTTGGAGCCTTTGCCGAAGATCTGGAACTCCCACTGACCCTTGGCGACCTCGGCGTTGATGCCCTCGAGGTTGATACCGGCATCGAGACAGATATCGATGTGCTTCTCGACGACCTCGCGGGCGATGTCGCCCACGTTCTTATAGCCCACCCCGGTGTAATACGGGCCCTGCGGCGCCGGATAACCGTCAACCGGGAAACCGAGCGGACGACCGTCTTGATAGAAAAAATACTCCTGTTCGAAGCCATACCAGGTATCCGGTTCATCCGGAATGGTGGCACGGGAGTTGGATACGTGGGGCGTCACGCCGTCCGGCATCATGACTTCGGCCATCACGAGGACACCATTTTTGCGCGTGCTGTCTGGGAAAACGGCCACTGGCTTCAACACGCAATCCGAGCTGCGGCCCTCGGCCTGCTGCGTCGAACTGCCATCGAAGCCCCAGTTCGGCAGCTCACCAAGCTTCGGGAAGCTCTTAAACTCCTTGATCTGGGTCTTGCTGCGGAGGCTGGCCAACGGCTTGTAGCCATCCAGCCAGATGTATTCTAATTTGTATTTTGCCATGATGATACGGTTTTGTTGTGAGGGGTTTGATGGATCCACCGGCGAACAACTACGCCGGCGAGCCCAAGGATAAACCTGAACCTATTCAGCACCTCATGTGCCAGCGGCAATCAGAAATTCGATTCATGGCTCAAGTTTTCCTCTCACTCCCGGCCCCCTCACATCATGCTTGCCCCTTGCCTCCCGGCCCGTGGCCCTAACCCTCCCCGTCCAGTCCCCATGCATGAGGTCAAAGACACCCAACGCGCCATCGTCCGCATCGGTTTTGATGGCCGGGTCCACAAGACTTTCCGCGGACACCAAGCCTCCGAACGTTTTGCCAACGAAGTCCGTGTGCTCCAATACCTTGAAAACCGCGGCTGCGACTTCGTCCCCCGCCTCTTGGAATCGGACCCGGCCGCACTTAAAATCGTCACCACCAACTGCGGCTCGATCGTCGACCAACTCAGTCCTGCGCGCATGAAAGCACTTTTCGCCGAGCTCGAAACCTACGGCGTCCGCCACGACGACGCCTTCCTGCGCAACGTCACTTACCGCGCGACCGATGGACGCTTCTGTCTGATCGACTTCGAATTCGCGACCATCCTCGGCCCCACGGCGCCTTCGCCCGCCCCGACCAAAAAATGATGAAGCCCCCCGCCCCTCCCGCGCCCCGGCCCGACCTCCGCTGGTCCGGCCTATCCCACCGCGGCAAAGTGCGCCCCAACAACGAAGACTCATTCATCGCTCTCGCCTTCGACGGCCGAGAGGTTCGCCGGCTCGGCAAGATCGGCGAAGCCTCGGCCTCGGCCAACGATTACGTGTTCGCCGTCAGCGATGGCATGGGCGGCGCCAAATCCGGGGAATTCGCCAGCCGCATCACCGTCGAAAAGATCACCCAGCTCCTCCCCAAGAGCTTCAAACTTTCCGCCAGCGGCATGAGCAGCGGTTTCACCGACATCCTGCTCGAAGTGTTCGAATCCATTCACCACGAGTTGCTCAAACTCGGCGCCAGCTACGAAGAGTGCCGTGGCATGGGCACCACCCTCACCATCGGTTGGCTCACGCCCGGCTGGCTCTACTTCGGTCACCTCGGCGACAGCCGGCTTTATTACCTGCCGCATTCCGGCGGCATGACTCAGCTCACCCACGATCACTCCCACGTCGGTTGGCTCCGCCGCAAAGGCGAACTCAACGAGCGCCAAGCCCGCTCTCACCCGCTCCGCAACGCCCTGCACCAAGCCCTCGGCGCGGGCCACCAATTCATCGATCCCCAGTTTGGCGCCGTCGCCCTTTCGCCCGGCGACCGTTTTGTCCTCTGCTCCGACGGCCTCATCGACGGTCTGTGGGATCGCCAGATCGCCGAACTCATCCGCACGCCCACGCCGACTGAAGCCCTTCTCTCTCCCGCCGAACGTCTCGTCGCCGCATCGCTCGAAAGCTCCGGCCGCGACAACACGACCGCGCTCGAACTCGAACTCATCGCACCCGCCGCACCTTCTCGCCCGAAACGCTCCCGCGCCAAGCCGCGATGACCACGCTTTTCGTCTACGGCACCCTTAAACGCGGCGGCTCCAACCACGCCCACCTCACCGGCCAAAAGTTCCTCGGCCAAGCCCGCACTGCCGCCGGCTACACCTTGGTCTCACTTGGCGCCTACCCCGGTCTCGTCCTTTCGCCCAAAGACCGTGAGGGCGTGACCGGCGAACTTTGGTCTGTCGACGATCCCTGCCTCGCTCACCTCGACGAGTTCGAGGGCATGGCCGAAAATCTCTACCGCCGCGCCGAGATTCCCCTCGCCACTCCGTGCTCCCACGGCTTCGTCGCACCGATCGAAACCTACTTCTACGCCCGCCCGGTCGCCGGCCGACCCCACCTCGGTCCGATGTGGCCCGTTTGAACGCTTACCGGTCGTTACGATTTCAAATCCTTCGCGGGCACGCGCCGCACCGTCGTGAATTTCGCCCGGTAAAGCTCTTCCAACACCTCCCGCACTGCCGTCGGGATTCGCTGTATCATCTCATCCAGTGGCGGTAGGGGACCTTTCACTTCCTCGACTTCTTCCGCCCGAGTTGCCGCAACGGGCAACCCAACCACCGCCTCCCCTCGCTCGCGTGCCTCCGCCAAAAACGCGCCCTCGCTCGCCGCATCCGTCGGCCAAGGCGCCTCGTCGCCAAACAGCCCGCCAGCGCTCGGCGCTTCCGGCACTACCGCCGGCAGCATCGCCACGCCTTCGCCGGCCTCATCCGGCAACTCACCGTCGGCCGCCATCCGTTTCGAGACCGTCAGCGGCGCCCCGGACGCCAAAGCCGCGCTCAACCGCCGCTCCAACCGCTCACTCAGTCCTTTTTTTTTTCGCTGTCGTCGCCCGGGGAAATCGTCGCCACAGGCACTTCCTCGGCAAGCGACGCCAGTTCCTTGATCAGGCTGTCGATCGCTCGCGCGCGGCTCGCCTCGATGGCCTTCAGCAACGTCACTTCGAAATTTATCTTCTCCGCCAGACCTAGCTTCACACTGCCTTCGCCTTCGCGCAGCCCGTCGAGCAACCGCGTGATTTGCTCCGTCGTCATCGGCAAGCCGCCCAGTCGGTCACTGCGGCCGCCCTTCGCAATCGCATCAAGCAACGCCCCGCGCACCAGTTCCTGCAAATCCGTCAGCAAACGCACCAAGTCCCGCCCCGCCGCGTCGCACTCGTCCACGATCGCCACCAGCTTCGCATGATCGCCCGTGGCCAGGGTCGATGCCAACTCGGCGATCTTCTCCGCGCCCACGAGCCCGTAAACGTCGAGCACATCGGGCTCGGCTATCTCCGTCCCGCAAAACGAAATCATCTGATCAAAAATCGATTGCGCGTCGCGCATCCCGCCGTCCGCCATGCGCGCGATGCACGCGAGCGCCGCTTCGGTCACCGTTATCTTCTCTTCCACCGCAATCTTCTTGAGGCGCTCAATAATCAGGGGCGCCGGAATCGGCTTCAGGTCGAACCGCTGACATCGGGAGAGAATCGTCGGCAGCACTTTCTGCACTTCCGTCGTCGCAAAGACGAACTTCACGTGCGGCGGCGGCTCCTCGAGCGTTTTTAGCAACGCGTTGAACGCCGCCGTCGAGAGCATGTGGACCTCATCGATGATGTAGACCTTGAACTTGCCCTGCGCCGGCGAATAACGCGCGGTCTCGCGGAGATCGCGCACCTGTTCGACGCCGTTGTTCGAGGCCCCGTCGATCTCGATCACATCGAGGTGGGTTCCGTCCGCAATCGACAAGACCGCCGGATCGTTCGGATCGAAATCCGCGTTCGGCCCGCCGGTGCAGTTGAGCGCCTTGGCAAAGATCCGCGCCGTCGAAGTCTTGCCCGTGCCGCGTGGCCCGACGAAGAGATAGGCGTGCGCGATCCGGTTCCGGGCAATCGCGTTTTTCAACGTCCTGACCACATGGTCCTGCCCCACGACATCCGCGAAAATCTGCGGACGCCATTTGCGGGCGATGACTTGGTAACCGGTGGGCATCTCGGAAGTAGGAGCCCGCTTGCGGGCGATTAAACTCTCAGCGCAACCCCCGGAGCGCTTGCAAGCAAGCTCCTACATCGGCCCGCAAAAAAAAAGTGGCCAGGCAATCCACGGCACTGGGAGGACGACATTACCGTTGCTGCCTTCCGGCCCTGGCGGGGTTCACGCGCCTGCCCATGCATGGCACCTGGCCGGAGCGGACCATGCGGGGGTCGAAACGCCGCGCAACCCTAATTTCCCGCCCCAACCCGGTCCGGACTTCAGTCCTTCTTCGGCTCGGGCGGCGGGCCCTCGCGTTTGCCCCCGATTCGCTCGCGGAAAAACTGCAAACTAGGGCGATCCTCCCGCATCCGTTCGCGCTGATTTTCCTGCAATTTGTCCAATTTCTTGCGCTGCTCCGGGGTCAATTCCGCGGCAAATCTCTGCTGCAACCCGCGAAGCATGGCGCCCGTTTCCTTGAGCGAATTTTGCCGGAGCGCTCGCATTTCTTCCTCCATCTTCTCCACCATCGGCCGGATCTTTTCTTTCTGCGCGGCCGTCAGGTCGAGCTGATCGGTGAAGTGACGCAGCAACATCGGCGGGGTGGGCGGCATCGATTTCGCGCGCTTCTGCTCCATGATCCGCGGCCCGATCCGCACCATCAGCAATCCGCCAAAGATCGCACCCGCCGCAAAGACGGCGACAAAGGCGAGAACCACTTTCCAAGGTTTGTTCATCGGTTTATTCGCCGTCCTCAAGCAGCATCGCTACCGGGTCCTCCAGCGCGATCAACTCGTCGTCAACGGGGTGCGCGGTGAGCACAGGATAGCTCACGACGACGCTCGCCACCGCCAGCAGGCTGGCGACGCCCACCGCCCGCAGCGAAAACCGTTCCAGCAGCGAGCGCATCGGCCCCTCCGCGGCAAACGCCAGCGCCGCCACCCGAGTCGAAAAGCCAAAGGGCGCGGCGGCATCCGGCCCGCGCGGGGCCCGCCGGGCGCCGGCCGTGAGCCGGGCCCAGGATTGATCGTGATCGGTCGGTTTCATGTTCGTTCCTTTTGTTGTAATTCCAAAAACATCGAGCGCAACTTCCGACGGGCCCGGAAGGCACGCACCTTGATGAGCGAGGTGTTCCAACCGGTGAGTTCGCCGATCTCGGCGATGGTCTTCTGCTCCATATCGAGCAGTTGCAGCACCATCCGGTCGTCGGGCTTCAACTGATCGAGGAGCTTATGGACCAATTCATGCGCCGCCATCGCGTCATTGGCCGCCACGTCCTTCTCGTTCGTCATCACCGCATCAAGCACCTCGGCTTCGTTCTCCGAAAGATCCGCCCAACGAAATTCCGGCCGGCGTTTCTGCGCGCGCAGCTGGTCGATGCACGTCGTGACCGCGATCCTCGAGACCCAGTGCGGAAACGGCACCGCGCCCTGATATTGTTCGAGTCGGGTGAACATTTTCAAAAAAATATCCTGCGCCAAGTCTTCCTCGGCAACCCGCCGGGGCAGGTGGGAGCGAACAATGCGGATAACCAGCGGATACAAGTGGTCGACCAATTCGCGTGCCGCGGCCTGGTCACGGCGGCGCACGCGATCCAAGCAGCCGGCCACGTCGAACGGCGGTTCATCAGACATAGGAGGATAGAGTTAAAAACCTGCACTTCATGCAAGACGGGCCTCGAATCCACCCGGTTACACTCGACCGCACAAAGCCCTTTCTTGACTCTCGCTCCACCGCACCGCTAGCCGTCTGTGCATTGCAATGACTCTCCTCTCCCAGGCCCTTCGACTTACGAACACGCGCGATCATTGATTGACCGCTTGTCGGTTGATCGCGCGTTGGCCTGATAGAAATTTCCCGTGTCCGCCGTGTCGCGGACTGACGGTTCGGCTGCTCGCTTCCCGCTCCACGTCTCTTCAACCTCCCATTTTCATTCTCCATTTTCCGCCATGCAATCCGCGCCCGTCTCCAAATACCGTCCGTTTCCCCCCGTCGCCCTGCCCAACCGCGAGTGGCCCAACCGCACTTTAACCCAAGCCCCGATCTGGTGCAGCGTCGATCTCCGCGACGGCAATCAGGCCCTCGCCCAACCCATGAGCGTCGATGAGAAACTCGAGTATTTCGATCTGCTCGTGAAAATCGGTTTCAAAGAAATTGAGATCGGTTTCCCCTCTGCCTCGCAGATCGAATTCGATTTCTGCCGCCGCCTGATCGAGGAGAGGCGCATCCCCGACGACGTCGCCATCCAGGTCCTTTGCCAATGCCGCGAAGACCTCATCGCGCGGAGCTGCGCGGCTCTCGCCGGCGCCAAGCACATCATCTTTCACCTCTACAACTCCACCTCGCCCGCCCAGCGCCAGCACGTCTTCAACGCTGCCCGAGCCGACGTGGTCGCCATCGCCACCCGCGGCACCGCTTGGGTGAAACAACACACCGCCACCCTCGCCGCCGCCGGCACGCACGTGCGCTTCGAGTATTCGCCCGAGAGCTTCACCAGCACCGAACTCGATTTCGCCCTCGAAATCTGCGAGGCCGTGACCGACGTCTGGCAACCGACCGTGGAGAACAAAATCATTCTCAATCTCCCCGCCACCGTCGAATACGCCACGCCCAACGTCCACGCCGATCAGATCGAGTGGATGTCCACGCACCTCACCCGCCGCGACCGCACGTTCATCTCTCTCCACACCCACAACGACCGCGGCACCGGCATCGCCGCCACCGAACTCGCCCTGCTCGCCGGCGCCGACCGCGTCGAGGGCACGCTCTTCGGCAACGGCGAGCGCACCGGCAACCTCGACCTCGTCACCGTCGCCCTGAATTTCTACACGCACGGCATCCATCCCCGCCTCGATTTCTCCGACATCAATCACGTCCGCGACGTCTACGAGCGTTGCACCAAACTCGAAGTTCCTCCCCGCCAGCCTTACGCCGGCGAGCTCGTTTTCACCGCCTTTAGCGGCTCGCACCAAGACGCGATCAAAAAGTCCTGGGCCGTCCAAAAACCCGACGCACCTTGGGACGTAATTTACATCCCGATCGACCCCGCCGACCTCGGCCGCAGCTACAAAGCCATCATCCGCATCAACAGCCAATCCGGCAAAGGCGGCGTAGCGTACGTCCTTGAAAACGACTTCGGCTTCCAACTGCCGAAACTCATGCACAAGGAAATCGGCAAACTCATCAACGACCGCGCCGACGCCAAGGGCACCGAGCTCTCCGCCGCCGAGATCAACACGATCTTCCGCCACGAATATCTCGAGCAACCCGCGCCTGCGCTCGGGCTACAACATTTCAAAACCACCGAGCGCGATAGCACCGTCACCTGCGACGCCGCGATGACGTTAAACGGCGTCCTCCACGCCCTCACCGGCAGCGGCAACGGCCCGATCGACGCCTTCGTCCGTGCCCTTGCCACCACCACGCTGCCGAAATTCGAGGTGCTCAATTACAGTGAACACTCCCTCGGCCGCGGCGCCGAAGCCCGCGCCGTGAGCTATATTCAGATCAAGACTGAACGCGGACTCACACTCTACGGCGCAGGCATCGACACCAATATTGAGCTCGCTTCCATCAAAGCCATCGTCAGCGCCCTCAACCGCGCCCTCGCCAGATAACTTCGCTTTATCAAAATCCCCTGAATTCGCGCGGCCCGGCACGCGCCGACTC
>CAMCWW010000134.1:0-8517 GCA_945882935.1 Opitutus sp. GAS368 | reverse complement strand
AGTGTTGCGGGCCGCGGGGGTCGAGGTGATCACGGGCGTGTTGGAGCGCGAGTGCGCGGATCTGAATCTGATTTTCAACCACTGGGTGACGCAGCAACAGCCGTTGATCGCGGCCAAGGCAGCGGTGACCCTTGATGGACGCACGGCGTGCCGCACCGGAGATTCGCAGTGGATCACGGGGGAGGCGGCGCGGGCCGACGTGCACCGTTGGCGCCGGTTGTTTCCGGCGATCGCGGTGGGCGCGGGCACGGTGCTGAAGGACAACCCCCGGCTGACGGCGCGGATGGAAGGTCAGGACGTGTGGTGTCCGCTGCGGTTTGTTTTCGACGGGCGGCTACGTACGGTGAGCGACCGGTTTGTGCCGCACGTTTATGCCGATGAATTCCGTGCGAGGACGATCGTGGTAACCACGACGAATGCGGGGCAAGGTTACGTGCGAAAGCTGCAGGATATGGGCGTGCAGGTGTGGGTGTGTGAATCGCAGACCCAACGAGTGAGCTGGGCGGAGTTCCGCCGGCGCTGCGTCGAGGCCCGGTTGAGCGGCGTTTACGTGGAGGGCGGGGCGCAGTTGATGAGTCAGCTCGTGCAGGAGCGGCAGCTGGACTATTTATTTCTTTATCGCGCGCCGGTGCTGCTGGCGGATGAGCGGGCCAAGCCGATGCTGACTGGACTCCGGACGGAGAGCCTCGCGCGCGCCCTGCGGCTGGCCGACGTGCGGTCGGAAATTTACGGTGACGATGTGCTCACCCGCGGACGCGTGCTCTATCCGCCGAAGCTTTCGATTGATGAAACTGTATTTAGCCTCGGGTAACGCGCACAAGGCGGCGGAGCTGCAGTCGCTCGCCGATGCATCGCCCGCGAGCGGGCTCCTACCTATCGAAATCGTATCGGCGCGAGAGTTGGGCGGAATGCCCGAGGTCGTGGAGGACTCGGGGACGTTTATCGGCAACGCGCGGAAGAAGGCGCTCGCGTTGCGCGCAAAACTGCCGGCCGACGCTTGGGCGCTCGCTGACGACAGCGGGCTCTGCGTGGACGCGCTGGACGGCGGGCCGGGGGTCGAGTCCGCGTATTTTGCCGGCCCGCAAGGTGACGGCGCGGCCAACTTGGCCAAGCTTGTGACGGTGATGCGCGCGGTGCCGGCAGGAAGTCGCAGCGCAAAATTCGTATGCGTGCTGCTGCTGATCGGTCCGGGTGGAGAGGAGCAGATTTTCGAGGGTGAGAGCGCGGGGCGGCTGGCGTGCGAGCCGAAGGGTGGGGCGGGTTTTGGGTATGATCCGTTGTTTGTGCCGGCAGAACATGAGCACAGTTTTGCGGAACTCGGCGACGCGGTGAAGGCCGGGATCAGTCATCGCGCGCGGGCCTGGGCGCGGTTGGCAGAATGGGTGCGGGGGCGGGAGTAGGGCTTGGCCCCGCCTCTGGCGTTGGCGTGGGCTGGGAGGGCGGGTCGGAGACCCTACCCTACTTCGGAGGGAGTGCGAAGGCCACGTAGGCATCGCCGGGACCGCTGGCACCGCCCACGCGACCGCCGCCGGTGGCGGTGATGACCACGAACTGCCGGCCGTTCACTTCGTAGATCGCGGGCGCGGCGGTGCCGGCGAAGGGGAGTTTTGCCGACCAAAGTTCGGCGCCGGTGTCGGCGTCGAAGGCGCGGAATTTTTCGTCGGCGGTGCCAGCGACGAAGACGAGGCCGCCGGCGGTTACGCTCGCGCCGCCGAGGTTGTGCGCGCCGGTCGCGGGCACGCCGGCCTTGGCGAGTTCGGGGTGCTCACCGAGCGGGGAACGCCAGAGGATTTTCCCCGTGTTTAGATCGTAGCAGTTGAGCAGGCCCCAGGGCGGCTTGATCCCGGGGTAGCCTTCGTGGTCGTTGAGAAAACCGAAACCGTTGAAGAAATAGCTCGGGTTGTCCGTGGCGCCGGGGCCACCGCCACCGGAGCGCGAGGGCGGTTGGTTGCGGCGCAGGAGAAAATCGACGAGGTCGCGGCGCGGCGCGGCGTCAGGCACAAGATTGGGCGGCATGACGCCGCGGCCTTTGACGATGATCTCCTCGATGGCGGCCTCGGTCATGCGCGCTTTCAGGCCGAGAAGCGGTGGGACCATCCCGAGGCCTTGGCGGTTGGGCGCATGGCACGAGGCGCAGTGCTCGATGTAAAGGGTCTCGCCGGCTGAGGGAGGAAACTTCGGGTCACGTTCGCGCTCGTCGTTGGCGATGACGGTGATTTTAGAAACGACCCGATTGGAGGTCACGTAGAACCGGCCGGTCGGCACATCCACGGCGGCGCCGGACCACTCGGCACCGCCACGGGAGCCGGTGAAGAGATTCGGTTTTCCCTCAACGAAGGGCTGGAAAAAACCGTAGGTCGAGCGCGCGACCTGCGCCTCAACAAAGGCGCGCGCTTCGGGATTCCGCTCGGTGATGTCCGCCGGATCAAAGCCCATGCGCGAGATGGGCTCGGGCAGTTCGGGATCGGGTTGATAGTCGGCGGTGCGTTCGCCGGAGAGCAGGGAGAGGGGGGCGCGGCGAAGGCGCACGGGGAACACGGGTTGGCCGGTGACGCGGTCGAGGACGAAGAGGTGGCCGGCTTTGGAGAGGCTGGTCACGACATCGACCCGGCGGCCGTCGCGCGTGATGGTGAGGAGATTGGGCGGGGCGCAGACGTCGAGATCCCAGATGTCGTGGCGCACGTCTTGAAAGTGCCAGCGGCGTTCGCCGGTGAGCACATCGAGCGCGACGACGCAGTTGCTGAAGAGATTGTCGCCGAGGCGGTCAACGCCGACCATGTCGGGGCGCGGGGCGCCAAAGGCGACGAAGGCGAGCCCTCGGGTGTCGTCGATGGAAAGACCGCTCCAGCCGTTGGCGCCGGCGCGGGGCTCGACCCAAGTCTCGGCGCCGAAGTCGGTATCGCGCGCAATGGAGCGAAATCGCCAGAGTTGTTGGCCGGTGCGCACGTCGTAGCCGAAGGCATCGCCGAAGAGACCCGTCGTCACGAACACGTGGCGGAAGACCGCGCCCGCGGCCGTGGCCCCGGTGGGGAGCGAGGTGCGTCCAGCCGTGCCGAACAAGGCGAGGGGCTCGCCGGTTTTTGGATCGAGGGCGTAGATGAAGTCTCCGGCGCCGACGAGCAGGCGCGCAGAGTTCTCGGCGTCGCCGGGCCAGTAAACGAGGCCGCGGCGGGCGGGGTCGTCTTGGAGGCGTTTGGAGGCTGGATTGTCCGCTAGGGGGCGACGCCAGAGCTCGCGGCCGGTGGCGGCGTCGAGGGCGACGAGGGCACGGCCGGGAGTCGGGGCGTAGAGCACGCCGTCGACGATGATGGGCGTGCATTGGATATTTGATGCGCCGTCGCCGGCGCGAAACGTCCAAGCGGGGGCAAGGTCTCTGACGTTCTCGCGGGTGATCTGGGTGAGCGCGGAGTAGCGGCGGGAGGCGTTATCGCCCTGTGAGCGGGGCCACGTTTTCGAGTCGGCGTGGTCGGGCGCGGCAGGCGCAAGCGAGGCCGGGTCGGCGGCGGGGATGAAACGGAATTCGGGAAGCGCCGCGCGGGCGACCGGATCATCGAGGGACGCGGTGGGTGCGGCACCGGCCAGCGGCGGCAGGGCGACGAGGGCCAGTAGAAGAAAGCGCAGGGCGGCGGTGCCGCTAGGGCTGGGGTTGATGCCGGTCGCGCGCGGGGCGAGGGTTTCGTTGAACTGAGCGCGCTTGGTCGCGATGGTTTCCGCGCGCAGGCGAGTCGGCTGGCTTTGAAGCCACGGCTGCGCGGCGGGTGGGGTCGCCGAGAATAACGCGCGCAGAGGGGTGGAGTAACCGAGGAGGCGAACGAAAGAAGTCATGCGGGGCGGCGAGCCGGAATCGGCCAAAGCTGAGTCGGCGCAGAGGGAGCGTCAAAACTTTCGACAACGGGCGAAGCGTGCGTTTGGTTGTCCGGCTACCAGCATGAAGTCGTTTTATATCACCACCGCGATCGATTACGTGAACGGTTCGCCGCACTTGGGCCACGCCTATGAAAAAGTGCTGACGGACGTTATAGCGCGTTTTCGGCGGATGCTAGGCGACCACGTCCATTTTTTAACCGGCGTAGACGAGCACGGGCAAAAAGTGCAACAGAGCGCGAAGAAGAAAGGGATCCCGCCGCAGCAGTTTGTCGACGAAGTGAGCGAGGAATTTCGGGCGCTGTTGCCGAAGCTCAATATCTCCAACGACGACTTCATCCGCACGACCGATGAGCGGCACAAACGCGTCGTGCGCGGGGTGCTGCAGCAGCTTTTCGACAAAGGCGAAATCTATAAAGCCGAGTATCAGGGGTTTTATTCGACGCGGCAGGAGCAATTTTTGCAGGAAAAGGACCGTCTGCCCGACGGTTCGTGGCCGGAGATTTTTGGCGAGGTCACCGAGATCACGGAGTCGAACTACTTCTTCAAGCTGCAGCAGTATCAGGCGTGGCTGGTGGAGTTTCTGACCACGCACGAGGATTTCATTTTCCCACGTTACCGACAGAAACAGGTCCTGGAATTTCTGAAGGAGCCGCTGAACGACCTGTGCATTTCACGGCCGCGCGAGCGGTTGGAATGGGGTATCACGCTGCCGTTTGACGACGGCTATGTGACCTATGTGTGGTTCGACGCGCTGCTGAACTATTACTCGGCCGTGGCGGACAAACCGGGGCTTTGGCCGGCGACGTATCATGTGATCGGGAAGGACATCCTGTTGCCGCCGCATTCGGTGTATTGGCCGATCATGCTGCACGCGGCGGGCCTGCCGCTCCCGGGCGGAATCATCGCGCACGGCTGGTGGATGCAGAGCGGTTCCAAAATGTCGAAGAGCACGGGCAATGCGCTCAACCCGCTCGATCTGGTGACCGAGTTCGGGGTCGATGCGTTTCGGTATTTCCTAATCCGGGAGATGAACGTGGGGCAGGACAGCGACTTCACGCGCGAGCAGTTTCTCGTGCGCTACAACAGCGAGCTCGCGAACAATTTTGGCAATCTGGTGAACCGCACGCTGAACATGGCCAATCGGTTTGCGGGCGGGGTGATCCCGGCCGCGGAGGTCGCGGAAGACGCGGAAAAGGAATTGCGCGCACTTTGGGAGACGACGCGCGCCGAGGTGATTCCGCTCTGCGAGGGGTTCCAATTTCACACGGCCCTAGAGAAGACGATGTTCTTCATCACGGCGACGAACGCCTACATCGAAAAACGCGCGCCGTGGAAACTCGGCAAGTCGGCCGAGGCGCACGATCAGGCGCTTCTGCGCACGTCGGTCGCGACCATGTCCGAGGCGTTGCGGCTCGGCACGGCGCTGCTCACGGCGGTGATGCCCGGCACGGTCGAAAAGATCAATGCGGTGCTGGGCTACACGCCCGGCGCGGTTTGGCAAAATGAGTTGGCGTGGGACGGCCGGTTGACCGGGCTGAAAGTCGCAGAGGCGCTCGTCCTGTTTCCCCGGCCGGAGAAGCCGGCGGTCAAATAATGCCCGAACTTGCGAGGGAACGGAACGGTTCCGGGCCATGACTATCCTGCCAATCAATCCCGCGGCCAACGCCAACCCGGAGGCATTGGCCGCGTTTCTGGAGCAGTGTCGGGCCGCGGCGATCCGGTCGGGACGGTCCAAGCTGGTGAGTATCTCGATCGTGGTGGACGCACTCGATCCGCTGGCGGTGTTGGAGTCGATTTTCGAGCCGAGCGAGCCGCACTTTTATGCGGAGCGGCCCGACATCGGCAGCGCGATCGCCGGGGCGGAGACGGCGACGGCGTTTGAAAGCACGGGGCCGGGCCGGTTTGAGGCCGTGCAACGGTGGATCGACGCGATGCTGCAAGACACGATCGCGGTGGGCGACGTGAGCGCACCCTTTGGCGGACCGCATTTTTTCACGGGCTTTGCGTTTGCGGACGAAGTGGAGGCCGGCGAGCCGTTTGCCGCGGCGCGGGTGTTTGTGCCGCGTTGGCAGGTGGCGCGGGCGGGCGCGGTGACGACGGCGGTGGCAAATTTCCTAGTGCCGCCCGATGCGGATCTGAGCGCATTGGCCGAGCGGGTCTGGCGGGCGCACCGGAAGTTTGGCGGGTTTCGCTATCGGGAGACTCCCTTAACAGAGCCGTCGGCTGAAGCCATCTTTCAGGTGCGGGAAGCGGGTGACTACCGCGCGGTCGTGGCGAAGGCGGTGGCGAGGATCGAAGCGGGCGAGTTTACGAAAATTGTTTTGGCCCGGGCACAGGAGTTTGCGTCGGATCAGCCCTTGCATCCGTTGCGGGTGCTCAACGGGCTGCGGCAACGATTTCCGGACTGTTATGCGTTCTCTTTGGCAAACGGAAGAGGGCAGAGCTTCATCGGTGCGAGTCCCGAGCGGTTGGTGCGGGTGAGCAAAGGGGTGCTCGAGACGGAGGCGCTGGCCGGATCCATTCGCCGGGGAGCGGGCGCGAGCGAGGACGCCGCGCTGGCGGGGACTTTGTTGCGCAGCGAGAAGGACCGCCGGGAGCACCAGCATGTGCTGGCCGCGATCACAGCCCGGCTGGAGCACCTCGGGCTGGCACCGGACTATGCGGCGGAACCGGGACTGAGGCGGCTGGCCAACGTGCAGCATCTGCACACGCCGATTCGGGCGGCGCTGCCCGAGAACGTGCGACTGCTCGCGGTGCTGGCGGCCTTGCACCCGACGCCGGCGGTGGGCGGGGCGCCGTTGGCGGCGGCGGGCGCGGCGATCCGCGGTTTGGAAAATTTTCCACGCGGGCTTTATGCGGGCGCGATCGGTTGGTCGAACGCACGGGGCGGCGGTGAGTTTTTCGTCGGCCTCCGCTCGGCGCTGGTAGAGGGGGGCACGGCCCGCGTTTATGCGGGGGCGGGGATTGTGGCGGGCTCGACCCCGGAGAAGGAATTTGCGGAAACTGAACTCAAGTTTAAGGCTATGCTCGAAGCGCTTCGAAACTCATGAACCTGCCCGATCTCGATTTCCGTTCGGTAAACACCCTTTGGGGTAGCGTCACGGCCGAGACGCTGGCGCGCTGCGGCGTGCGGCGTGCCGTCATCTCGCCGGGCTCGCGCTCCACGCCGCTCACGGTCGCGTTAACGCGCCATGCGGAGATCGAGTGCATTCCGGTGCTGGACGAGCGCTCGGCGGCTTTCTTCGCGCTCGGCATGGCGAAGCAGCGCGGTGAGCCGGTGGTGTTGCTCTGCACCAGCGGGACGGCCGGAGCGAATTATCTGCCCGCAATCATCGAGGCGCGGGAGTCGGCGGTGCCGTTGATCGTCATCACGGCGGATCGTCCGCCGGAGCTGCGCGGCTGCGCGTCGGGCCAGACCATTGACCAGCTGAAAATGTTCGGGGATTTCGTGAGCTTCTTCCACGAGTTGGCGTTGCCGGAGGCGAACGAAGCGCGCTTGCGGTATCTGCGGCAGACGCTCTCCCACGCGGTCGAGCGGGCGATGCAGCCTGTGGCAGGACCGGTGCATTTGAACGCGCCGTTCCGTGATCCGTTGGCGCCGACCGACGACGGCGGGGTGACCGCAGCGGCGGTGGCCGGCACTGATTGGCAGGCGTTTTTTCAGAATTTGGGTTCGCCGGTTTCGACGAGCGTGAGCGGGGGAATTCCGCGGTTCTCGCCCGACGTGCACGGGGTGATCATCGCCGGGCCCTCGCAGCCGGGTGATCCGGGCGCGCACGCGGCGGTGGTTGGAGAGATCGCGCAGAAGCTCGGTTGGCCGGTGCTGGCGGACGGGCTTTCGCCGCTGCGGAATTTTTCCGGCACAGTGCCGCATCTGGTGAGCACCTACGACACGATCCTCCGCAACCCCGAAGTCGCGGAGCGGTTGAAGCCGGAAGTGGTGATCTGCCTAGGAAGCTGGCCGACCAGCAAGGTGCTGCGGGCGTGGCTCGAGGCGAGCGGCGCGCGGATGTGGCTGGTGACGCGACGCACCGACAACCGCGATCCGCTGCACGGTCGCACCGTGCATCTGCCGGTATCTCTGGCGGCGCTGGCGGCGGAGTTGCCCCGGACGATGGAGACCAACGGCTACGAACAGATGTGGGCGGGCTACGAGCACCATGTGCGGGTGGCGCTGGACGACCGCGTGACGCAGATCGACGGGTTTTTCGAGGGTCGCGTGACGACGATGCTTTCAAACCATTTGCCGGTGGAGACGACCCTGTGCGTCGCAAACTCGATGCCGGTGCGGGACCTCGAATATTTTTGGGCGCCGGGCGACACCTTTATCCGACCGATGTGCAATCGGGGCGCGAACGGGATCGACGGCACGCTCTCGACGGCGCTGGGGGTGGCCCACGCGGCGGGCGCGCCGACGGTGTTGCTCACGGGGGATTTGGCGCTGCTGCACGACACGAACGGCTGGTTGATCGTGCCGAAGTTCAAGGGCGCGCTCACGGTGGTGTTGATCAACAACGCGGGCGGCGGGATCTTTGAGCACTTGCCGATCGCGGAATTCGAGCCGCCGTTTGAGGAGTTTTTTGCCACGCCGCAGACGGTGGATTTCGCCAAGTTGTGCGCGGCCTACGGCGTGGATCACATCGCGGTGAG
>CAMCWW010000133.1:0-8609 GCA_945882935.1 Opitutus sp. GAS368 | reverse complement strand
GTCGAAGGCGGCGAGCACCTGTTTGCCGCGGGCGCTGCCGGTGTAACCGACGTGGCGCTCGATGATCGCGCGGAGTTCGGCGATCTCGGCTTTGGTCTCCACCTTTTCGAGACCGACCATCGAGACGTTGGCCTGCTCGGCAAACTTGCCCGTCTCATCGAGCACGTAAGCGATACCGCCCGACATGCCGGCGGCGAAGTTCCGGCCGGTGGGGCCGAGCACGACGACGCGGCCACCGGTCATGTATTCGCAGCCGTGGTCGCCCACGCCCTCAACCACAGCGGTGACGCCGGAATTGCGGACGGCGAAGCGCTCGCCGGCGCGGCCGTTGACGTAGATCTCACCGGCGGTGGCGCCGTAAAGGGCCACGTTGCCGATGATGATGTTATCCTCGGCCTTGAAGCCGGCGTTGGCCGGCGGGTGGACGATGAGTTTGCCGCCGGACAGGCCTTTGCCGAAATAGTCGTTGGCGTCGCCCTCGATGGAGAGCGTCATGCCGCGCGTGACGAAGGCGCCGAAGCTTTGGCCGGCGGAGCCCTTGAAACGGAA
This sequence comes from Opitutus sp. GAS368, assembly GCA_945882935.1. GTDB lineage: Bacteria > Verrucomicrobiota > Verrucomicrobiia > Opitutales > Opitutaceae > Tous-C4FEB. The sequence continues at coordinate 8,060 of CAMCWW010000133.1, read as the reverse complement.
GCGGATCGTGTCCTCGGGCAGACCCTTGGCGCCGAGTTTTTTGGTGATCTCGTAGCTCGTGATCGTGCCGACGACTCGGTTGACGTTCTTGATCGGCAGCTCGGCGATCACTTTTTCACCGCGGTCGATGGCGGGTTGGGCGAGGCCGAGGAGCGTCGTGAGGTCGAGGCTCTTGTCCAGGCCGTGGTCCTGCTTGATCGAGCAGAAGCGACCGACCTCGGGACCGACGTCCGGCGAGTAAAGGATCTTGGAGAAGTCGAGCCCCTTGGCTTTCCAGTGCGTGACGGCGCGCTGCGCTTCGAGCCGGTCGGTGCGCCCGACCATCTCCTCGATGGTGCGGAAACCGAGCTGCGCCATGAGTTCGCGGACCTCGGTAGCAACGAACGTCATGAAGTTCACGACGTGTTCAGGCTTGCCGGCGAATTTAGCGCGGAGCCGGGGATCTTGGGACGCGACGCCCACCGGGCAGGTATTGAGATGGCAGACGCGCATCATGATGCAGCCCGAGGCCACCAATGGCGCAGTCGCAAAACCGAACTCCTCGGCGCCGAGCAGTGCGGCCATGATCACATCGCGGCCGGTCTTGAGCTGGCCGTCGGTCTCGACGGCGATCCGCGAGCGAAGGTTGTTCAAGACCAAGGTCTGGTGGGTCTCGGCGAGACCGAGTTCCCAGGGGAGACCGGCGTGCGTGATGGAAGTCTGCGGCGATGAGCCGGTGCCGCCATCGTAGCCAGAGATAAGCACGACGTCGGCGTGCGCCTTGGCGACGCCAGCGGCGATGGTGCCGACGCCGACTTCGGAGACGAGCTTCACGCTGACGCGGGCGTGGCGGTTGGCGTTCTTCAGATCGTGAATGAGCTCCGCGAGATCTTCGATCGAGTAGATGTCATGGTGAGGCGGAGGCGAGATGAGGCCGACGCCGGCGGTGGTGCCGCGGACTTTGGCGATCGGAGGATATACCTTGGCGCCGGGCAACTGGCCGCCCTCGCCGGGTTTTGCACCTTGGGCCATCTTGATCTGAATTTCTTTGGCGTTGGTAAGGTATTCGCTCGTGACGCCGAAGCGGCCGGAGGCGACCTGCTTGATGGCGGAGTTTTTCGAATCTCCGTTGGCCATCAGGTTGTAGCGCAAAGGATCTTCGCCGCCTTCGCCGGTGTTGGATTTGCCGCCGATGCGGTTCATCGCGATCGCGAGCGTCTCGTGCGCCTCGGCCGAGATGGAGCCGTAGGACATGGCGCCGGACTTGAAGCGCTTCATGATCGCCTCGACGGACTCGACTTCCTCAAGCGGGACGGCGGTCGAAGACTTGAACTCAAGCAGGCTGCGCAACGTGCAGAGCTTGGTGCCCTGTTCGTCGACGATTTTCGAGTAACTGCGGAACGTCGCGAAATTCGCGGTGCGGACAGCTTTTTGCAGGTGGTGGATGGACTCCGGGGTGAAGAGATGGGCTTCGCCGTCGTTGCGCCACTGGTATTGACCGCCAGAGGGCAGCACGGCGGCGTTGGCCGTGCGGTCCGGGTAGGCCGCGCGGTGGCGGGCAAGGACTTCCTGCGCGACGACATCGAGGCCGATGCCACCGATGCGCGTGGGCGTCCAGGTGAAGTAATGGTCCACGACGGCTTGGTTGAGCCCGAGGGCCTCGAAGACCTGGGCGCCCCGGTAGCTTTGGATCGCGGAAATGCCCATCTTGGACATGACCTTGACCACGCCTTTCGACGCCGCCTTCACGAGGTTCTTGCACGCGGTCTTGTGGTCGACGCCGGTGATCAGCTCTTCCTTGATCATGTCGTCGATCGTCTCAAACGCCACGTAAGGATTGATCGCCGACGCGCCGTAGCCGATGAGCAATGAGAAGTGATGCACCTCGCGGGCGTCGCCGGTTTCGACGACGAGCGAGGCGCGCGTGCGGAGACCTTCGCGGATGAGATAATGGTGCAGGCCGGCGACGGCGAGCAGTGCGGGCACGGGCGCGAATTCCTTGGTCACACCGCGGTCGGAGAGGATGATGACGTTGACCTCCTCTTCCTCGATGTGGCGGCGGGCCATCATGCAGAGTTCTTCCATGGACTTCGCGAGACCCTTCTCGCCGCGTGCGACGCGGAAAAGAATGGGTAACACGGCGGTCTTCAGGCCGGGCAGATCGGTGCGGCGGATCTTCGCGAATTCCTCGTTGGTGAGAATCGGGTATTTCAACTCGACGCGGCGGCACGCGGTCGGCTGCGGGTTGAGCAAGTTGCCTTCGGAGCCGAGGCGCGTCTCGGAGGACGTGATGATCTCTTCGCGAATGGCGTCGATCGGGGGATTGGTGACCTGCGCGAAGAGCTGCTTGAAGTAATCGTAGAGCAGACGCGGCTTGTTGGAGAGCACGGCGAGTGCCGCGTCGTTGCCCATCGAACCGATGGCTTCGACGCCGTCTTTGGCCATCGGCGCGAGGATGATGCGCTCGTCTTCGTTGGTGTAACCGAAGGCGATCTGACGCTGGAGGAGCGTGACGTGGTCCGGCTGCTCATGCTTCGGGGCGTCGGGCAAATCGCTGAGGTGCACGAGGTGTTCGTTGAGCCACTGGCGGTAGGGACGCGCCGTGCAGATTTCCTGCTTCAGCTCCTCGTCGGAGATAATGCGGCCTTGCGCGGTGTCCACGAGGAACATCTTGCCCGGCTGCACGCGGCCCTTTTCGGCGATCTCCTCGGCGGGTATCGGCAACACCCCGGCCTCGGAGGCCACGACGACGAATCCATCCTTGGTGATGTAGTAACGCGAGGGACGCAGGCCGTTGCGGTCAAGGACACCGCCGATCTGGATGCCATCGGTAAACGCGATGGCGGCGGGGCCGTCCCACGGCTCCATCAGGCAGGAGTGATATTGATAAAAGGCGCGGCGGTTGTCTTCCATCGTCTCGTGGTTGGACCACGGCTCGGGGATCATCATCATCACGGCGTGCGCGAGCGGGCGGCCGGCGAGCACGAGTAGTTCGAGCGTGTTGTCGAACATCGAAGAATCGGAGCCATTCGGATTGATGATCGGCAGGATTTTATTGATGTCGTCGCCGAAGACGGGGCTGTCGAAAAGCGCCTGGCGGGCATGCATCCAATTGATGTTGCCGCGGAGCGTGTTGATTTCGCCGTTGTGCGCGATATAGCGGTAAGGATGCGCGCGCTCCCAGCTGGGGAACGTGTTGGTGGAAAAACGCGAATGGACGATCGCGAGGGCCGATTCCATCGCGGGATGCGCGAGATCGGGGAAGTAGTGGCCGACCTGCTCGGTCAGCAACATGCCCTTGTAGACGAGCGTCTTCATCGACAGGCTCGCGACATACCACGTCTCGGAACCGGCGATGGTCGAAGTGCGGATATCGTTGTAGGCGCGCTTGCGGATGACGAAGAGCTTGCGCTCGAAATCCAGGTCGTTGGCGATATCGGGACCGCGGCCAATGAAGACCTGGCGCATGAACGGTTCGCACGACTTGGCCGTCTCGCCGAGGCTCTTATTGTCGGTCGGCACGGTGCGCCAGCCGAGAAACACCTGCCCCTCGGATTGCACCACTTGCTCGAACACTTCCTCTACCTTGCGGCGAACGGTGCGGTTACGCGGAAGATAAACGAGACCTGCGCCGTAGTGGCCGGCCTCGGGTAACGTGATGCGCGCGATCTTGGAGACTTCCGCGAAAAACTTGTGCGGCATCTGGATCAATATACCGGCACCGTCACCAGTGTTGGGCTCGCTGCCGGCGGCGCCGCGGTGGTCGAGATTGGTGAGAACTTGGAGCGCGTCCCCTACGATCTTGTGCGATTTCCGGCCCTTCATATCGACGACGAAGCCGACCCCGCAGGCATCGTGCTCAAACGAGGGATCGTAGAGGCCCTGTTTGCCGGGTGGACGCGCGAGCGGCGGCGCGGCGGACTCATCGGCTGAAACGGGCGTGGCAGTATGGTGGGCGGTGTTCACGGATAAAAGTAAAGTTTCGGAAGCAGGATCGGAGCCGGATCAGGTGCGCACTACACAAAAAAGGGCCGGCCTCGCATTTGCGAGAGCGGCCCGGAAGTTATGCGCGGTAGGCTCTCAGCGTTAGAAAAAACGAACAGTTTTAGTGGCCATTTTGGCGTGTTCTTCGTCGGAGCAGCCGGCATTGAGCGCAGTGCCGGCGGAAGCGTCGGAAGGTTTCACGAGGTCGTTGCTGAGCAGGTAGTTTTCCACTTCTTCACCCGAGATATCGGCCAGCATCACGCCGTCGATCTCGACACACGGCGAAAGAGGCTGACCGGACTTGGCGACCATCTCGGCGTAGTTCGAGCGATTGTTGATGATATCGATGTCCTCGAAGGCGAGACTATGCTTTTTCATGACCGCACGCACGCCGTTGGACCAACCGCAGGAGGGCTTGAGATATGCTTTGATCTTCATGATGGAAACGTGGCGAGGGACAACCGGGGTGCAACTCATAGGCCGTGATTTTTCCCAATCAAGCCCGCTCTTGGGGTTTTCCGAAGAAATTTTGTCGGAGCGAAAACCAACGGCTTCCAATTTGCGCGGATAACGCTGCCGTCGTCTTTTTCCTAGCGCCGACGCACGGGTCGCGCTATCGCTCGGCAGAATGAAAGTCCTTGTGACCGGCGCCGCCGGCTTCATCGGTTACCACGTCTCCCGCCGCTTAGCCGAGACGAAGCGTTGCGAAGTGCTCGGAGTCGACCACCTGTCCGACTACTACGACGTCGCCCTGAAACGTGCCCGGCTCGGAGAACTCGCCGCGCTCGAAAAATTCCATTTTCTCCAAAGCGATTTCGCCGACGCCGAGAATTTTGCCGCGCTCACCGCCAAATTCAAACCCGACTACGTCGTCCACCTCGGGGCTCAACCCGGCGTGCGCTACAGCCTAGAAAATCCCGCCGCCTACACGCACAGCAATCTGGTCGGTTTCGCCAGTGTGCTCGAAGCCTGCCGGCGCACGCCGCCCAAGCACCTCGTCTACGCTTCGAGCAGCAGCGTCTATGGCGCGGGGGCGACCGCACCCTTTCGGGAGGACGCCGACACCGACCAGCCCACGTCGTTTTACGGTGCGACCAAGAAAGCCAACGAACTCCTCGCGCACAGTTACGCGCGCACCCATGGCCTCAACGTGACCGGCCTGCGCTTCTTCACGGTTTACGGTCCCTGGGGTCGCCCCGATATGGCACCGACCCTTTTCGCCCAGGCGCTCACCGAGGGCCGCCCGCTCAAACTCTTCAACCACGGCAAAAATCTGCGCGATTTCACCTACATCGACGACATCGTGGACGGCATCGTGCGCGTCCTGCTGTATCCGCCCGCCGCCGCGCCCGTCCCGCCCGTCCGCATTTTCAATCTCGGCCACCACCGCCCCGTTGAGACGCTCCTCTTCGTGCAGATGCTCGAACAACTCCTCGGTCGCACCGCCCAGATCGAACTGCTCCCGCCCCAGACCGGCGACATGTTTGAAACCTGCGCCGACCTAACGCGGGTGACCGCCGCCGTCGGCTACACGCCAAAGGTCCCGCTTGAGGAAGGCCTACGGCGCTTCGTCGCCTGGTTCCGCGACTACTATCAGCTCCAACGGTAGGAGCCCGCTTGCGGGCAATCTTCGCCGGGATCCGCCGGCCACGTTCCAACTCGCCCGCCAGCGGGTTCCTGCCTTCTTCCCAAGAAAACCATTCTCCTCCTCACCGCCTCCAACGTCTTCATGACCCTCGCGTGGTATGGGCACCTGAAGTTAAAGTTTCTCGATTGAAAATCCCTCTTTGTCGTGATTCTCGAATCGTGGGGCATCGCGTTTTTCGATGGCCTGATGGTCCCGGCCAACTGCCAAGGCTACCTGAGCGGCGAATTTAGCGGCTACCAGCTCAAGATCATCCAAAAGGCCATCACGCTCACGGTCTTCGCGCTGTTCGCGTGGTTCGTGCTTAAGGAAAAACTCACGTGGAATTACGCCGTGAGCTTCGGGCTCATCATGCTCGCCGTGTGGTTCGCAACGGCGTTCAAGCCCGCCACGCCCCCCGCCCACTGAGCGCGAGTCGGTGAAAAACCAAAACGGTTGGCGGTGGCGACGCCGCGCTACGATTTTTTCTTCGGCGCGGGCTTCGGATCGAGATTCGCCGCGATAGCCGCGTCGCTCACGTTCGAGACCACCCCACCCGCCGGCACTTCGAGATGCGCCAGCCAGACGATCGCATTGAGCACGAGTTTGCGCTGGTCTTCCTTCTGCCAGCTCGCGTGAAAGTGTCCGCCCGTAAACCCGAATCCACGGCCGCCGGCCTCATTCTCGGAAGTCCACATCACCGTTTGCGGCACCTTTTTAGCGACCTGTTCGCGCACCGTGGGGTTGCCCGAGTGCTTGCCATCCGGCCGGCTCATGGTGTCGGCCGGCGGCACCGCCTCGAGGATCGCCGTGACATTTTTCATGCCCGGGCGGAAACGCATATTAAAATACCATTCGTCGCGGGTCGTGAACGGTTTTACGCCCCGCGTGGTCGCATGCACCGGCAGCGTTTTGAAATCTCCATCCCAATGCGGATTCACCGACCAGTGGATCTCAAACGCGCCCCCGATCCAGTCGATCCACTCGGCCTGACCTTTCTCTTTCGTCGGTTCGACGGCGTAGTGGATGGCCCCGATGCCCGCCCCGCGTTTCACCTGCCGGCCGAGCACCGCCAACCGGTCTCCGACCAACGCCGGGTGTTTCTCGCCGCCGTCGCTGTAGAACACGATCGCCGCCGCGTCATCCAGGGCCGCGTCGTCGTCCACCGCTTTTCCGGCCACCTGCTTCGTCGGCCAACCGCCGTCATAAACAACGACGTTCGCTCCCGGAAAACCGGTGAGGCATTTTTGAAACAACAGACAGCCCGCACGGTGCTCATGCGCCCCTGGCCCGTGGCTGGGGTTGCCCGCGATCAGCACGATTTTTTTATCGGCTGCGTGCACGCCGCCGGCGACAAAAACGGCCGCAATGAACGCAAGGATCAAGGATAGTTTCATCGCGGCCTTTAGGGTTGGAGTTAAGCGCGCGGGGTTACTTGAGCACTTTGCGCAGGAACTTAAGACCGTTGACCGCGATGTCGTCGCGCTTCGGCTCGATCTTGCGCCAGATGGCGGCGGCGCGGGCGATCACCTTCACGTCGGTCGTAAACGACTCGATCACGACATCGCCTTTGTAGCCGATCGCTTTCAGCGCCATGACGATTTCCGGCCACGCGATGTGGTCCCCGCCCGGCGTGCCGCGGTCGCTGCCGCAGGCATGAAAATGCCCCAGCAATTTGCCCACCTTACGGATGGCGGCGGCCTGATTCTTCTCCTCGATGTTCATGTGGAACGTGTCGAGATGGAGCTTCACCGCGTTCGAGCCGACGGCTTTTACGAGCCGCAGGCCTTGGTCGCTGGTGTTGAGGAAATCGGTTTCGAAACGATTCAGCGGCTCGATGCAGATCTCGACGCCCTTGGCCTCAGCGTGCTTCGCGAGGACTTTGAGATTCTTCACCACGAGCGCCCACTCGATCTTCTGTTGGGCCGGCTCGACGGCATCAGCCTTTCCGACCACGGAATAAACCGGACCGATCACGCGGGGACAGCCCATGACGGCCGCCTGATCGATGAGCGCCATGCAGTAAGCCATGCCGGCTTTCTGGTCCTCATCTGAGCCACGGAAATCGCGACCCGGCCCCATGCAGGCGCAAATGCTACCGATGGCGATGCCGGCTTTCTCGGCGGCCGCGCGGACTTTCACGGGGTCGATGTGACTTGGGTCTTCTACCGGGATTTCGACCGTATCGAAGCCCCATTTCTTGAACTTGGCGAAGAGCTTGGTGCTCTCGGTGGTGAACGGAGACGCGTAAAGGAAGGAGTTAAGGCCGATTCTCATGGGATGGTGGGATGGGGGTGAAACACGACACGCCTCACAAATCAATGGCCACCCCACAAGCTCAAGCTTCAAACTTTTCGCGTGCCCGCTTTATCGAGGCTTTTTTGTTGTTGGTTTACCTCCTTCGAGACGCAACGCCCTCGGCACGTTCCGCATCCGGTCCAGACCGAGGGCTCGATGAACTTTGAATTCGCCG
>CAMCWW010000132.1:0-8688 GCA_945882935.1 Opitutus sp. GAS368 | reverse complement strand
CCAAATCATCACCGCCGCCTACACCGCCGCGACCGTCCGAATCACGCCTCGTCTCACTCTCCTCGCCGGCGTCCGCGCCGAGCAGACGGAAAACTTCGCCCGCGGCGCCATCCGCATCAACTCCCTCGGTGTCCCCGTCCTCGCCGCCGGTTTCCCCGCCTCTTCCCGCGAATACCTCAGCGCCGTCTACTCCCGCACCCAACGGGTCACGAGCGACTACCTCGATTACTTCCCCAATTACCAACTCACCTACCGCTTCACGCCGAATCTCGTCCTCCGGGTCGCCGCCACCCGCTCGATGTCCCGGCCCGGCATTCAGACCATTCTCCCCAACACCACCGTCAACGACACCGCCACGATCCCCAACGTGACGATCAACAACACCGGCCTCCTCCCCACTTACTCGCAAAACATCGACGCGCAGATCGAGTATTTCACCGCCGCCGCCGGCACGTTGTCCGCCGGTTGGTTCCGCAAGAAGATCACCAACTTCATCATCAACGAGGTCACCCAAATCCAACCCGGCGACGACAACGGCTTCGACGGGCTCTACGCCGGCTATAATCTCAACACCCAGGACAACGGCGGCAACGGCCACTTCGAGGGCGTCGAGCTCAGCGCCCGCCAACCCCTGAAGCCCTACTTGAAAATGCTGCCGCAGGCCGTCCAAGGCATCGAGGTCTTCGCCAACTACACCAAGTTCTACAAGGGCGAGGCGCCCAATCGCCAAGGCCTCATCGTGAAGCCGACCATCGGAAACAACTTCTACGACTGGAACGCCAACTACGGCGTCAGCTACGCCACCCCCGCCCGGACCTTTTACATTCAGGCTCGCACCGTCATCTATCCCGGCGGCGTGCGCACCGCCGCCAGCACCACCAACCTCAACCCGCTTTACGAAGCCCGCCATCAACGCTGGGACTTTACGATGCGCTACCGCCTCTCCCGCAACTACGCCCTCGAACTCACCGGCTCCAATGTTTTTGAAGATCCGTCGCTCCGCACGTTCCAATACGGTCGCGCTGCCAGCCGCCGGGACTTCGGCTCCAGTTACGTGCTCTCTTTCACGGCCAACCTCGATGCTCTGAAGCTCCCCTTCATCGACCGCAACTAAGCCTGCGGCTTGAGGTAGAGCCGCGACCTCCGGGCGCGGCTGCCCGGAGACTTCCGCCTGTGGGAGCGAGCTCGCTCGCGACCGATCGACCACCGCTTTGCCGCGCGCCCCAAACCTGCGCTTGAGCCGTCGCCCGCCACCCGACACAGCGCACCTTTTGCCGCGCGATCATCTGGTGATCTCGTTAGTCAAACCCTGGCTAATGGGCACGCACCGAGGTGCGAGCGGTCCCGCCTATCTGCAGGATTATTTCGATGAGTTTGCCTTCCGATTCAACCACCGCACCTCGTCCTCGCGCGGCAAACTTTCCTACCGGTTGGCGCGACGGGCCGTGCAAACCGCCCCAACCATCTACAAAAACCGCGGCGACCACAACCCGTAGCGGCTGGTGGGGTCACGTAAATGCCCATATCCCCGGAAAAACCCTCCCAATTCTTCGCTCTACGTCGCCTTCGGACAGTTTTCCGCTCCCCTCGCTTGACGGCGGGCAAGCCCGGATAGTTAATTATTCATTCGTCTCCTCTGTTATGTCGGACGCTCAAACCCAACGCTCACCCTATGCCCGTTTTTACATGCTGGGCTGGCTGTTGTTGGCCGCCGTCCCGGTCGTTTTCATTGCCACCCAAGTCCTCCTCACGAGTCGCGATGTGCCGTTCTGGGATGACTACGACAGTGTGCTCGGCTTCCTGCTGAACCTCGAAAGCGGCGCAACATGGAGCGATTTCTACCAGCGCCTTTTCCGCTTCGACAGCGGCCACCGCACCGTCACGAGCCGCCTGCTTTTCGTCGGCAGCTATTGGCTCACGGGCGGGGTCAATTTTCACTTCATCAACATCGCCGGGAATCTGACGCTGGTCGGCCTTTGCGCCCTGTTAATCGCGCGCACCACCGGCACCGCCGAGCGCGTGCGCATGAGTGTGGTCTTGGCCTTCGGGCTCTTTCATCTCCAACACTACGAACCGTTCCTGTGGGGCGGCGCCTCGATCGACCATTTTCAGATCCTCCTGCTCGCCGGCGGTTCGCTGGCCGCCCTGACGATGCCATCACGCAACGCCAGCGCTGTTGCGACCCTCCTGGCTGTGCTCGCCACGTTCACCTTGGCCCACGGCTGCCTGGTCTGGCTAGTCGGCGCCTTTGTCTTGGCCCACCAGCGCCGCTGGCGGTTACTCAGCTTCTGGAGCGGGTTCGCCGCCGCCACGCTCGCGATCTTTCTCGACGGCTTCACGTTCAATCCTGCCCACGTTTCGAGCGATTTCTCGGCTGCGGGTCTGGGCCGCTTGCTGCAATTCTGGCTCGCCTTGTTGGGCGGCCCGTTGGCACTTGGCAACCGCGCCCACGCTCCCCTCCTGGGCCTCGTCTTGTTGGCCCTGTTGGGCTGGCTCGGGGCCCGCGGCGCGATGACCCGCCAGCCGTTCGCACTGGCCTTGGCCCTTTTTGCCGTCGGCTCGCTGGCGATGATCGCCTTCGGTCGGCTCAGCCTCGCCGGCGACCACCTCCAATCCCGCTACCTCGTCGTCGCTTCCCTCGCGTGGAGTCTCGCGGTCGTCCTCGCTCTTGACGTGACCTCCGAATCCCACCGCCCCTACCGCTTGCTGGTCTGGTGTCTTCCGGGCCTCGTTGCCTTCAACCTCGCCTCCAATCTCAACACCGTCGAACGGGTCGAGACCTTCCTGCACTCCCGCGACTACCCGGCCATCCGCTACAAACAATTCGGCGACGACTCGAACGCGGGCCCCTTCCGCCTGCATCCGGCCAAAGGCACCGCAAGAAACGCCATCTCCGCCGCCGCTGCGCGCGGTATTTATAAATTTCCCCGCTTCTGTTTTCCCTGCGAATTCACCGCGCCCGCACTCAATCCCAAAATCGTCACCTACGTCGCCGATTTGACCGCCACCCGGCAGGCGGTGGGCTTCGAAGGCTGGGCTATGCTCCCTGCCGAACGCTCCAAACGCGGCACCATCCACGTCGTGCTCCGCTCCGCCATGACCACGCTCTATTTCACCACGCTCAGCGTCCCGAGGCCCGACGTAGCTAAGGCCTTCAAAGAGCCGCTCTGGCACTACTGCGGCTACAACTTCGCGCTGCTTCGCCATCGTCTGCCCGACGAAGATTTCCAGATCGGTCTGCTCCTCGCCGGCGGCAATCGCACCGAATACGTGATGACCGACAAGTGGCTTCGCCTCTCCGACCCCGCGCTCAAATCCGAGCCGCTTGCCAGCGACCGCTGAACCGGTCGAGCATCGGGCCATGCCCGCCAAAGCCGACCTCCAGCGCCTCCGCTCCCTGCGCGATAAAAAGACCCGCGAGTCACTCGGCCTCTTCGTCGTCGAGGGCGAAAAAGTCGTCCGCGAACTCCTCGCCGCGAATTTTCCCTTCACTGAAATTTATACCACGAGCGCGGCAGACTTCACGCCACCTCCCTCCGCCCGCTTCATCGAACTCACCCCCGCCGAGATGGCCCGCGCCAGCCATTTTCCCACGCCCTCCTCCGTCCTCGCCGTCGGTCCGCTCCAGCGCGTCCCCCTCGCCCCCGCCGCCCTCGAACACGGCCTCACTCTCGCCCTCGACGGCGTGCAAGACGCCGGCAACGTCGGCACGCTCCTGCGCCTCGCCGATTGGTTCGCCCTCGACCGCGTCCTGCTCTCCCCCGATTGCGCCGATCTCTTTTCCCAAAAAGTTATCAACGCCAGCATGGGCTCTTTCGCGCGCGTCATCACGCACACCGCCGACCTCGCCGCCGCCCTCGCGTCGGTCGCGCCCAGCACCCCCGTCCTCGGCTGCGATCTGACCGGCGACGATGTCCATGCCCTCCCTGCCCTGCGCGACGCCATCATCGTGATCGGCAGCGAGGGCCGCGGCCTTTCCCCCGCCGTCGCCGCGCTCGTCACCCGCCGCATCACGATCCCCCGCTACGGCGCCGCCGAGTCGCTCAACGCCGCCACCGCCGCCGCCATCGTGTGCGATAATCTACGGCGCCTGCACCCCGGGATTTCACGGTAACACCCCTACGAAAATCTGCCGGGCCGGTTTCGTCAGAGAGGGGTGAATTTTCGCCAAGGTCGCCTCCTCGTAGTTCTCCTGATTCGCCACCCGGTGGTCGGTATTCGTGAAGACCCCGCCTTTGGCCGTGCGATACTCCAACGAAACCCGCAATTCCGTGGGCGGGATCTCAATCCGCCTCACCACAAAAACAAAACCCGAATCCTCCGCGTCCGGCCGTTTATATTCCTCGGCGACATCGGGCCGCCGTTGCTGCCGGCCTCGGAAGACAAACTCCCGATCTGCCGTCTTCAGCACCAAAAACGGCTGGAGGCCTTCCGTCCACTTTTCGCTCGGCAGCATCCAGCCGCGCACATGCAGTCGCCGCTCGGCGAGGACCAACTCGTCGATGTGATACGCCATCGATTGCTCGATCGACTGAACTCTCCTCGCGATCGGAGGCGAAGTCCGGGCCTGCAACCGGTAAACGCCTCGGTCCAACGCCGCATTTAAAATTCGGTCCGCCTGCGCGTGGTCGGGGTAAATCGGATGCGGAGCCCCGCCCAGCGTCAGCCACTTGTCGTAGTAGTTGATCGTCTCCAATCGCCGGCGGAAAAACTCCTCGGCCACCGGCAGGTATCGGGTCGATGCGACCACATTGAAGGCGCTCAGACCCAAGGTCACCGGCAACGCCCACTGCCAGAACCGGTGCTTCGGCACGGCCACCTCGACCAAGAGCGTGAGCAACGTCGCCCAAAACAGCGCGCTTTGCACAAAATACCTCGGCGCGATCTGGGGCGCGGCGAGCGTGAACCGCCCATACGCAATCAACAGCGTCGCGCCCAAGACAAAGACCAAGAACGCGCCCAAAACCGGCTCCCGGCGCCACCCTTCCCGGGTCGCCAAACCCGCCGCCAGCCCGAGCCCCACGACCCCCAGCAACGGTGAGAGAAAAGGGTGCTCCAGACCCGGCACGCTGCCGAGCAGGGTGAGCCAATACCTGACCACCGCCCACAGTCCCGCGGCGCTCCCCAAACTCTCTCCGCTGGGCGCGACAGGTTTCGCCAACCAGAAAAACAGGACCCCGGCAGCCACCGCCCACGCCGCCCAAACCGCCAGGCCTTTCCAGCGGCGCCCCAAGGCCAACAGCACCACGCCCGCCGGAAACACCGCGAGACCGTGCGCGAGAGTAAACGTCCCCGCCGTCGCCGCCAACCCGGCCAACGCCAACCATGCCGCCCCGCGCCGCTGCAACGCCGCCAAGCTCACCGCGCCCCACAACACCACTTGGTAGTGGTCGATCGCCGCATAGGAGAGCAGTTGATTCTCAAAATGCTGCAGTTGGAAAATCAGCAGGCACAGCAGCGCCGCATACACCAACCGGAGATTCCAATCCCGAGGCTGCGCCGCCAACACAAGAATCGCCCCGAAGATCGCGAGATTTCCGATGGTCGCGAGCGCGATGAAGTTGATCTGGCCGGTCAAAAGGTAACTGCCCGCAAAAATCAGACGGCTCGTCACCATGCAGTGGTGCGCGTCGGCCGCCAAAAACAACCCCAGCGTCTCCCGCCACGAACTGGAATCATGCAACCGCGTCAAAAATCCTAACGTCGTCCCAAACTCATCCCAAAAAGGCACGTCGCGATAGGACAAAAACGACACCCACGCGATAAACACGGTCGGCAACATCGCTGCGGTCGCTAAAAACCAGCGGGCAGAAAAAGAGACTCTCCAGTCGGGGTTGGAAACGGGGCGATTCATCGAGACGCAAACTTACAGGGTTCTTTACCAGCTTTGCCCAACTCGACAAGCCCCGGCAGGAGAAATTTTCCGATCCGGCGCGCGCTTCGGCAGTCGTTTGCCAATCAATCGTCTGACGGACGCCATCAATCGTCACGGGTGGCCGACCATGTGAGGGCGGAGGCGTCGCCGACTCCCTTAACCGTCCCCATAAATCTTTTTATCTCATCCAGCCACATACCACCGCTCCCTATTTGCAGAACTTGACGGACCCAACTTCTGGACCGATCCCAAACGTCGTCTTTCCAAACGAAAAAAAGACGCAGCCGATCTGATTAGGATCGGTGAAACCTATCCCGAAAAGATCCTATTGCTCCCGGAAGATATCCGCCGACAACTGGACGTGGGCCGATGATTTTGATCCGGTTTGGCGGGCCAATCGTGGCCTATAATTCTACTCCGCGCTCAAATTGGAACGAAGCCGGATCGAGGTAGGAGCCCCGCTCGCGGGCGACTTCGGCGTGCTTCAACGGGCGAGGCTTCAAATCGCCCGCGAGCGGGGCTCCCACCTTCAGGCCAATTTTTCTCAACTCGAACGCGCAGTGAAACAATCTCGAGCATCTTACCTCTTCCTTGAAGAAACCGCGCCGAGCCGGCCTTTGATCTCCGGCGAGAGATTCGCCGTGGCCAACCACGCGCGGGCGGCGGCGGGGGCGTTGTCCAGCCAACGCGCATACGCCGCCATCACGGCGGCCTCGCGGGCGGCCGGCGCCACGAGCGTCTGCGCCCAAGCGATCGTGGCCGCGGGATCGCGCTGGGCGAGTTGCGGCGCGACCGACGCGGCGGCGGCAGGTTGGCTCGAGGCCGGCAACTCGCTCACGAAATTCCGCACGGCGGGCGCGTCGACCAGCAACCAGTAGGACAACGCGCCGCCGAGTGCGGTCGTCGTCATCGGTCCCGGCGGTTGCGCGCTCGCCCAACGCGATGCGGCCGGCGCGTCGGCTTGCGCCCAGGTCGAGGCGATCCGGATCAACGCCGCATCGCGCGCACTCGCGGCGCCGAGCGCGTTCGCCCACGCCAACGCGTTCACGGGATCACTCGCGAGCAGCGCCGCGAGGTGCGCAGCGGCCGCGTCTTGCGCCGCACCGGCCGGAAGCCCGGCGACATACTGGCCGGCGGCGGCCGGCGCCGTGGCCGCCCAGCTCGTGAGCGCATTGTTCAGAGCCAAGGTTTGAGCCGGACCGACCGGGAGTTGCCCGACGAAGGCGAGAGCCGCGGCGGGATCTTTCATCGCGAGACCGCGAGCCACGTCGAGGGCCGCGCGCGTCTGAGTTTCCCCGGCGGGCAGGAGCCGCACCAGCCCCGCGGCGGCCACCGGATCGGCGGCGGTCATAAGTTGCAGCGCGTGGAAAAGCGTTCGCTCCAGCGCGGGACCCGAGAGCGACTGCGGCGCGAGCTCGATCACCTGCAAGGGATCGCGCCAGGCGAGTTCGAACAATGCGCTCTCCATGGCCGGCGCCCGATCATCGGCGGAGAGATTCTGCGCCCACGCCAGCGCGGCCGGAGCATCGGCCCGCACCCAGACGGAGGCGAGCGCGCGCAGGGCGTTCTCTCTGCCGGGACCCGGCGGGACCGCCGCCAGTCGCGCCACCGCGAGCGTCGGATTCTCCCGCGCAAAGGTGTCAAAAAAAAGACCGTAAACCGCCGCCTGTTCGCGGGTGCCCACCCGATCGCGGGCCTGCGCCAGCGCGGCCTCGGGATCGCGCCGATGCAGCGCATCGAGCATTACAAACAGCGAGGCATCGCGCTCTGGTCCGGGCGGGCGCTCGCGCCACTCCTCCGTCACCGGCGCGGCCGCTCCGGCGACCGGCTGCACCGCCGCACGGTCGTTCTCGGGCGGCGTTTGCTGCGGTCGCAGCAGCCACAACCCGAATGCGACCACCAGGGCGATGCCCAGAAACCCGGCGAGAACCCGGGGTGATTTCAAGGCAGTTCGTAAATTTCAACCAGCGCTTCACCCACGCCGCCGTCAGCGCCGGAAACTTGCACCGTGTAGCCATTATCCGGCAAAGAAATCGTGATCGCGGCGTCCTTGCTGCCTGGGGTGAGCTGGAACGCTCCGACTGAGGAGAACGCGGTCGAGAGCATGGCAGACCAGTTATCGTTTTCGCCGATCTTGGTCGAGCCTTGGTAAATTTCGAGTTTCGGATCCGCCAATACACCCGGCACGCCGAAGACGCCCAAGGTGGGCCCCACGGCACGAATTAACAGGTTTCGCATACCTGCACCCGATAGGCTGAAACCCGCGATCAAGATGTTCGCCCCTGTGCCGACTCGGTTGCGGGCGGACAGGCCGGTGAACCTTTGGGCATCGCCGGTGCCCACATCATAACCTTCAACCAGCACGGCTCCGCCAGTCCGGCCGTAAACGTGAGCGGTCCTACCGCCGTTAATGGAGGCAACCAAAGCCGCATCGAGACTGGTGGCCGAGGGGTAGGCAAATGCGCCCGCCGATTGGAAGGTGGCGGCCAGACTCGAGCCACCTCCCCAGTTATCGTTGGAGGTAACCAGGCTTGAATCCCTATACAGATCGAGCTTCGGATCCGCCATGGTCCCGGACACTCCGAACGTGCCGAGCGTGGGGCCCACGGCGCGGAGCAGCACGTTCTTACCTCCGCCCGACATGGTGAACCCAACGATCAAGACTTGATCGGCCTCGAGCACCGTCCGCACGGCGAGGCTGTACAGGCGAGGAAGCGCGCTCACCGTCAGCACGGTTGAGTTACTGGTCACGGATCCGGCGCTATTGGTCACCACCACCGTGTAACTGCCGGCATCAGAATTCTTGGTTGATG
>CAMCWW010000131.1:0-8772 GCA_945882935.1 Opitutus sp. GAS368 | reverse complement strand
TTTGCCGGGGGCAGGGTGGGGGCGTTGAACGGCGCGGATGAAACTACTTTCTTGGAACGTAAACGGAGTGCGGGCGGCGCATGGCAAAGGACTCCTCGACTGGATGGCGGCGTCGCGGGCCGATGTGATTTTCCTGCAAGAGGTGAAGGCGCTCGAGGCCGATGTGGAGCACATCGTGTGGCCGGCTGGCTACGAGTGGGCGTGGAATGCGGCGGAGAAAAAGGGTTACAGCGGAACGGCGTTGTTTTCGCGGACCAAGCCTTTGTCGGTGGTGCGCGGGATCGGCTCGGCGGCGCATGATGCAGAGGGACGAGCGATCACGGCGGAGTTTCCGGAGTGCTACGTGGTCGGCGTATATGTGCCCAACGCGCAACCGGAGTTGGTGCGAATCGGTTTCCGGCAGGAATGGGATCGGGCGTTGCTCGGCTACATGAAGAAATTGGAAAAGAAAAAACCGGTGCTGTTGTGTGGCGACTTGAATGTGGCGCATGAAGAGATCGACTTGGCCCGGCCGAAAGAGAACGTGGGGAGTCCGGGCTTTTCGGATCAGGAGCGCGACGGGTTTCGGGCACTTTTAGGCGCCGGGTTTATCGACACGTTCCGCGAATTTGAAACGGGTCCGGGGCATTACAGTTGGTGGACGTATCGGGCGGGGGCGCGGGCAAACAACGTGGGTTGGCGCATCGATTATGTGATGGCCTCGGCGTCGCTGCGGCCGCACCTGCAGCGGGCGTGGATCGAGCCGGAGGTGCCGGGCAGCGATCATTGCCCGGTGGGAGTAGAGTTGAAATTTTGAAGGAACGATTGAGCGTGTCGGCATGGAAAAGCTCCGATCATTTTTTCGTTGGATCGCAATTTGCGTTTTGGGACTGACGGCGTGGGTCGAGGAGCCGCTGAAAGCCGCGGAGGAGCGTTTCACTTTTGTGGCGATGGGCTGCATGCCTTACGGGGACGAGAATTTCGCCGCGTATGAACGGTTGCTCGCCGAGATCAACCGGCGGGGGCCTGCGTTTACGGTGCATTGCGGCGACACCAAGGGCGGCGGGGTGCCGCCGACGGAGGCGTTTCTCAAGCAGGTGCATGGTTGGTTTGATTCCTTGGAGGGTGCGGCGATTTATACGCCGGGCGACAATGAGTGGACGGACGTGCATCGCGCGAACAACGGGAGCCAAGATCCGGCGGTGTGGTTGGCGAAGGTGCGGACCGAGTATTTTTCCGCGGAGCGCAGCATGGGACGGGCGCCGATTCCGCTCGTGACGCAGCGGCGCGAGGCCGGGTTTGAGAAATTTGTGGAAAACGCGCGGTGGACGCGGGGCGGCGTCGTGTTTGCGACGGTGCATGTCGTCGGCAGCAACAATAACAACTCGCCGGAGATTCCGGGCGCCGTCGCGGAGTTTCGCGAGCGCGAAGCGGCAAACGCGGCGTGGGTGCGGGCGACGTTTGCCGAGGCGAGGGCGACGGGTGCGGCGGGGGTGGCGTTCTTTTTTCAGGCGCAGCCGTTCGCGCAATCGGCCGGAATCGCCGGGCGGGTGTCGGGTTTCAAGAATTTCCTGGATGTGATGGAGGCGGAGGCGGTGGCGTGGAAGAAGCCGGTGCTGCTGGTGAACGCGGACGAGCATCGCTACCGGCTCGAGATCGGGCTGCCGTTTGAAATGGGCGGCGAGGTGCGGGCGAACGTGACGCGGCTGGCAACGTTTGGCGCGGGCGATATCCACGCGGTGACGGTCACGGTGGATGCGAGTTCACCGCAGGTGTTTTTGTGCGGGCCGTTGCTGGTGCCGGGAAATGCGTTGCCGGTGCTGCCGCGAACCAAGAAGGCGTCTGAAGCAAAATGAGAGCGGCGCATAAAACGGGGGTCGCGGCGGAGTTGAAGGCGCTGATGTTGGCCGAGCCGAAGCTGACGCTGGCGGTGGCGGAGAGCCTGACGGCGGGAAACGTGCAGGCGCAGATCGCGGGTGTTTCCGGGGCTTCGGGTTATTTTCTCGGGGGCTTAACGGTCTATTCGATTAAAGAGAAGGTGCGCTTGCTCGGGGTGAATCGCGCGAGCGCGAAGGAAGTGAACGGTGTTTCGGCGCGCGTGGCCGAGGAAATGGCGCGGGGGGCGGCGGACCTTTTTGGCGCCGATCTGGCGGTGGCGACGACGGGGTATGCGGAGCCAAGTAGGGCGGACGGGGTGGCGTCGCCGATGGCGTGGTGGGCAATCGCGCACCGGCGAGGCCGGCGTGTGACGATTCTCAGCGGGCGCGTGGAGTGTCCGGGCGAGCGGCGGGTCGCGGTGCAGCAGATCGTCGCCGGCGCGGTGTTGGCGGAGCTGGCGGCGTATCTGCGGGTGTGGCGGAGGGCGCGGTAGAACGGAGATCAGGTCAGGGAATTTTGGAAAAACTCGATGACTTCGCCGCTGGGGCCTTCGCAGAAGAAGATGCGGATCGGCACGGGGGCGTGGGCGTTGGTGGTCGCGATGGTGACGTCTTTGGGCTCCATCGTGATCTTGGCGCCGGTGGCGCGGACGAGCGCGGCGACCTCATCGAGGCGGGCGGTGCGGAGCGCAAAGTGGATCACCGCGCCGTTGGGCGCGGCGGCATAGGCGAGGTCTTCGAAAACTTCGAGGTAGTTGCCGTCGCCGGTGTCGAGCATGGCGGCGCGATTGGGGGCGGTGCGCCAGGTGATTTTTTCGGTGAAGCCGAGGGTGGCGCAGTAAAACGCCAGCGTGCGATCCCAGTCGCGGGTTTTGAGGCAGACGTGGTGGAAGCCGGAAATGAGCGCGCTCATGCGGGCGAGTTGAAGGACGGAAGTTTAAGTTGGAAGCAGAAACCGAGAAACGCGCGGACGTAATCCCGGTATTCGGGCGCAAAAAAGGGCGGGTCGGAGACCCGCCCTACGTTCGGAAGAGGCAGGCGTGTTTAGGGCGAGATGCTCTGGACGAGATTCATGAGGGGCTGAACTTCGGCGGGAGGCTGGACCCAGTTGCTGTAAAGCAGCTCGGGCAGGGTGTAGCGGGTGTTGTAGAGAATGGCGTTATCGTCGTCGTTGCGGGCGATATAACCGGCTTTGACGGTGGCGCCGGCGAAGACGCCGGCGGTCTTCGAATAAACCAGCACCGGAGCGTCGATGACTTTGTAGTCGGGGTTGTTGGCTTCGGCGGCCTTGGGACCGATGACGGCTTTGGCGTCGACGCCGAGGCGGAAGCGCTGCTTGAACAGGAGACGGGCAGTTTGGTCGTCGGTCAGCACATAGATGGTTTCGACGTCGTTGGCTCCGATTTGGAGACCGATGCTGGTCTCGCTGGCGCTGATGAGGACGGGGAGGCTCCAACGGCCGGTGGCCTGTTTAACCATAATCACGCCGTGGCCACTTTTGATGCCGAAGATGAGGCCGGCCTTGAACTGGTTGATGATCACGAGACCCTTGGCCTTGGCGAGGACGTTGGCTGGAATCGCGGTGCGGGGATCGCGTTGAAAGGATTGGAGGATTGCCTCGCAGGATTCGACTTTGGTGACGAGGTCGGCGCGCGAGGCCTTGGCAAAGGCGTGGGCGGGCGCGAGGGTAAAGAGCGCGGCGATGAGCAGAGGAAGGAGTTTTTTCACGGTGAAGAGCGAAGACTGCATAATTGAGGAACTAAGCATGACAGGAGGGGGTTGGAAAGCGCGGATTGGGCGGAGTTCCGGCCGAGTGCGAAGGCGGTAGCGCTCCCCCCAAAAAACTCCGGCGCCGGGAGGACTCACTCCAGGCCGCGGTTGGCGAGTTGATCTTCGTCCCAGCCGAAGTAGTGGCCAAGCTCGTGGAGGTAGGTGAGGCGGACTTCGTCGCGAAAGTAGCCGGGATCGCAATCGGCGTACTCCCAGAGGTTTTCGAGATAGAGCAGGATCTGCGGCGGGGCGGGTTGGTCGTGGGCGAGTTCGGTGCCGTGGGGGCTGCCGGTGAATAGGCCGAGGATGTCGGCGGGGAAACCCTCGGCGAGCAGGTCGGCGTGGGGCAGGGCCTCGTAGTGAACGGGCACGGCGGCGGCGAGTGGGCGCAACGGGGGCGGCAGGGAACGCTGCGTGGCGGTGACCGTGCCGGCGGCGAGGGTGGTGAGCTGGTCGAGGGTCATGGCGGACGCGGAAGGACGGTTAAGGCCGGAGTTCGGTGGCGAGGTCGAGTTTTTCGAACCGTTCGCCCAGCCACCAAAGGCCACCGGCGATCTCGGCGGCCAGAATGGCAAGCGCGAGTAACGTGGCGAGGACGACGGCGGCGGCCGGACCGATCAGCCATTGGGAGGCGAAAATCACGAGGGCGCAGCTCAGGACCACGGGGAGCAGTGAAATCAAGATCACGAACAGCTGTCCGATCACAAAAATCAGCCGTTGGCCCATCAGCTCGATGCCGCCGCCGCGGGTGCGCGTGGATTGAAACCACGCGGGGAAGAGCAAGGCGGCGGCGTTGGGAATGAGCAGTTGCAGCGTGCAAAGGGCGGGTATGACGGCGGCGGCGCAGAGCCCGGCGGTGAGGCGGAAGCCGGGGGTCAGCCAATTGACCGTCTCGGCGCGGGGCGCGAGAGCGAGCATCACGGCCAAAAGGGAGAGCCACAACAGCCCGGTGAGAATCGCGATGGGGGTGAGCAATTGTCCGAGCAGAATCTGCCAGCCGGTGAGCGGATAGGTTTTTAAGATATCGGAGTTGGGCAGATCGCTGCGCAGATCCTGCCGGGCGAGTTGGGGGCCGAGCAGCAGCGTATAGATCGCGAAAACCGCGGCAACGGTCGCGATGATGGCGGCGAAAGGAGCCTCGCCGCCGGCGCGGATGAGCCACGGCACACCGATCGTGATCGCGATGGCGCAGCCGGCCCAAACCCGCCAATGAAATAGGGCCCGGGTGCCGAGCAGATTCTTCCAAAGAAACGCCAATTCGGGCCGGCCGGGAACGCGGAGCGGGAAGGGCTCGCGCCGGGCTTTGACGGGGGCGGAGCCGAGGCGATAGTCGCCGGCTTGAAAACGCCCGACCCGAGCGGCGCGTTTTTCCGCGTGAGCCACGGAGGCCTCTTCGAAAGAAACCTCGAGCCGTGATACCCAAAAATAGTGGACGGCGAGCAACAACGCGGCGGGGCCCAGCGCGAAGAAAAAGGTGCGGAGATCGGCGGCGAGAAACGGGGCGAGTAGCAACTTGCCGGGGTAGAGCAGCCAGGAGAGCAACCCGGTGTCGATCGTGCGGGCGATGGCGCTAAAAAATGCGCCCGGACCGAAATCGCCGGTGGGAAACGCGGGTGCATTTTGCCAGATCGGAATCGCCGCGGCGACCACCAGGACGGCAAGACCGCCGAGGATCACGAGCCGACGGCGCCAGACGGAAATGCCGGCATCGAAGATTCGGTTGAGGGTGAGCGCGGCGCCGGTGAAGTGGAGATTTACGGCGGTAAGAACCAGCCACCAGCCGACGATGTGGGTGAGGACGTGGCCGCCCAAAAAACTCCAGCCGCGGGATAGCAGCGTGAAAAAAATCGCGGAGAGCAAAATGGGCAGCTGGGCTCCCAGCAGGCGGAAGTGGATGAGACGTCGCCGCGAAATTGGCGCGGGAAAGAGAAACGCCACCTCGGCCTCGCTGAAAGTTAAGCCGGATTTCTCCGAGGGCACGAGCCAGGTGAACAGCGCAATCAACACCAAGGCGAAGGCGCCGAAGACACTGAGCAGCGGCAACAGTTCGCTCGACGAAAGCGTGAAGGCCGCGGCCGCCGAGCCCGCCGAAGTCGAAGGCCGGCCCATGCCGCCGAAGGGCCGGGAAAAGATAAAATAAAAATACGCCACGCCCACAGCCGCCCCAAGCAGGTATTTGGGTTGTCGAAGCCGGCGCAGGCGGGAGAGCAGGAGGTTCTTGAGCGACGTGAGCCGCAGATAGAGCAAGGCGCCGAGCATGAGCGGAAAGAGGCGGGGGCGGCGGTTTAGTTTTCCGAACCGCCGGTGGCGCGGATGAAAATCTCTTCGAGGCTGACGCCGGTCTCGCCGTGCGCAAATTGCGCGGAGATTTCGGCGAGCGAGCCATGGGCGATCTTCTCGCCCTTTTTAAGAATCAGCACGTGGGAGCAGACCTCTTCGAGCAAATGCAGCAAGTGCGAGCTGAGGACGATGGCCGCCCCGTCGCGCGCGCGGCGGAGGATGGAGTCCTTCATCCGGCGGATACCGAGCGGATCGAGGCCGGTGAGCGGCTCATCGAAAAACATCACGCGCGGGGAATGCAGGAGGCCGCAGGCAATGGCGAGTTTCTGCTTCATGCCGCGCGAAAGTTCGCCGGGGAGTTGGTCGGCTTTCTCCGCGATCTCCAGCTCCTCGAGCAACGGTTGCGCGAGCGCGGCGTGGTCAGCGACGCCGTAGATGCGGGCGACGAAATTGAGGTGCTGACGCACGGTGAGGTAATCGAAAAGACGCGGTTCGTCGGGAAAGAAAGCGAGCAGGCGTTTGGCCGCGACGGGTTCGGCGGCGAGGTCGATGCCGCCGATGCGCACCGTGCCGCCGCTCGGCGGGATGATGCCGGCGAGGCTGCGCAGCGTGCTCGTCTTACCGGCGCCGTTGGGCCCGACGAGGCCGAGGACCTCGCCCGGTTGCACGGTGAACGACAGATCACGCACCGCGGTGAAACCGCCGTAGCGCTTGGAGAGAGCCGAAACTTCGATCATGGCCGGCGACGGTGCGGGGCTTCGACCGACGCCGCAAGCCCGGCGCGGACGGCGCGTAACCCGAGGTAGCCCCCGGCGTCTTGGGGCCATCGGACACACCGTCCGGCTTTAAACCTCAAAAAACTAATCATCATGAAATCGACCGTTAAACTCGTGTTCGCACTCGTTACCCTCGGCCTAGTGGCCGCCGCGCCGCTCGCGCAGGCGGCGGAAAAACCCGCCAAGACCGCGCCAGCGGGCAAGCGCGGCAAAGATGCCGCCGACGAGCACGACAAGATGCTCACCGAGAAATTGAAACTCACCGCCGAGCAGCAGGAAAAGCTGGCGACGATCCGCAAAGAACAGGCCGCGGGAATGAAGGCCAATCGGGGCGACCGCGCCAAGCTGGCCGAGGCGGCGAAGACGGGCCGGGAGCAAGTCCGCGCGATGTTGACGCCTGAACAGCAGACCACGTTTGAATCGATCAAACCCGAAGGCCGCGAGGGCCGCGAAGGCAAGAAAGGGAAGAAGGGAAAGAAAGAAGGGGCCTCCTGAACGATTCGTTGCACGCGTCTGTTGAACCGAATTTACCTAAAAAATTCTCCAACGCTTAAAAATTCCGATCCGATGAAATCATCCCTTCGTTCCTTTATCGGAGTGCTCGCTCTCGGCGCCGCGCTCCTGCCCGCAACCTCGATGGCCCAAAATGGTCCGGCGCCGGCGGAAAAACGCGGCGGTCCCGGCGGTGCTCGGATGGGATTCGAGCAAATGGTGGCCCGGCTCGATGAAGCCGTGACCCTGACCGCCGAGCAAAAGACGAAAGTCACCGCGATCTACCAAGAGCAGATGGCGGCGATGCAGGCGATTCCCCAAGAGGAGCGCCGTGAAAAGATGCGCGAAGCGATGGGGGCGACGCGGGAGAAAGTCCGCGCGTTGCTCACGCCGGAGCAGGCCAAGAAATTTGATGACATGCCGGCTCCGGGGCGGGGCGGCCCCGGCGGGCCGAGCGGCGAGAAAAAGAAGAAACAGAACTGATCACCGCAATCTGCGGGAAAGCCGTCGTCTGCCTTTTGGCGGACGGCGGTTTTTTCTTTTCGACTCGGCGGGGGCAGCGGGGCCGCCCAAGGTGCGGAGATGGCGGCGCAAAAAAGCATCGTGGTGGTGGGCGGCGGGGCGGCGGGATTTTTCGCGGCCATCACGGCGGCGGAGACGTTGCGGACCGACGCGGCCGAGGGGCGAGGCGCGGGCGGCACGGTGACGTTATATGAAGCGACGGCGCATTGGTTGGCGAAGGTGCGAATTTCCGGCGGTGGGCGGTGCAACGTGACGCACGCGTGTTTCGAACCGCGCGAGCTGGTCAAAAAATATCCGCGCGGCGGGCGCGAGTTGATCGGGGCGTTTTCGCGGTTTCAGCCGCGGGACACGGTGGCGTGGTTCGCGGCGCGGGGTGTGGAGCTGAAAACGGAAAGCGACGGGCGGATGTTTCCGGTGACGAATGATTCGGCGACGATTGTGGCGTGCTTACTGAAAGCGGCGGCGGAGGCGGGCGTGCGGGTGGTGACGGGGGTGGGAGTGAGAAGTTTAAGCAAGGACACGGCGGGCTTTGAGATTGAACTCACGACCGGCGAAACGGTGGAGGCGGATCGCGTGCTGATCGCGACCGGTGGAAATAAATCATCGGCGGGGTTGGCGGTGGCGCGGGCGTTGGGGCACGAGATCGAGCCGGCGGTGCCGTCGTTGTTCACATTCAACATCGCGAAGGATGCGCGGTTGGAGGGGCTGGCGGGCGTGGCGGTCGAACGCGTAGAGACGAGCGTGCGCGGCATGAAGTTGAAGGAGCGCGGACCCTTGCTGGTGACGCACTGGGGTGTGAGCGGACCGGGGATTTTGAAACTCTCGGCGTGGGGCGCGCGGGACCTCGCGGCGATGGATTACAAATTCGCGCTCGTGGTGAATTTCGCGCCGGAGCACTCGCGGGAGACGCTGGTAAAAGAGTTGGCGGCGGCGCGGGAGAAAAATCTGAAGAAACAAGTGACGACGTGGAGTCCGGTGGCGGGGGTGCCGCAGCGATTTTGGGAGCGGCTGGTGGTGGCGGCGGGAATCGGGGCGACGACGCCGTGGACGAACGTCGGTAACGCGGGGATCGCGGC
>CAMCWW010000130.1:0-8824 GCA_945882935.1 Opitutus sp. GAS368 | reverse complement strand
TGCGGGCGGCGGCGCCAATCGCCGACGATGATGGTGCGGGTGCGCCAGTCGCAATCGTAAGAGAGCCACGAGCCGACGCCGAAACCGAGGCCGAAGAAGAGCGAAGGCTGGGTCCAGCCGTAGGGGCGGCTAACGTAGACGACCTCGGGATCGTAACGGGGCACGTAGATCACGGTCGGTGACGCAGGCTCGATGAGAATGACTTCGCCCTCGGTGATGACTTTTTGCTGCGGCGTGTCGATTAGGGTGCCGGCGGCGCGGGCGCGGGCGCGAAGACGTTGCACGGCCTGCATCACCTCGGCGGGCTGGGCGAGAAAAACGGTGCCGAGCTGTTGGGTCCACGCGAGGTTTTCATCGAGCCACTTGATGACATCGGGGTAGCGGGCGAGGCTGCGCACGCTCTCGTCCCAAGCCTGGTGATCGATTTGGAGCGGGTCTTGGTTGGCGGCGAGATACCGGGCGGCGAGGACGATGTCGGAGGACGAAGCGGATGCGGGCAAGATGAGCGCGATGAGTGCGTCGGGGTAGAGGGCGACGGGGCCAAGCAAGGACTCGAGTTGGGCTTCGGAGAGCTTGGTGTCGGCGGCCGGATCGCCCGCGTTATAAACGTCGGACGATTTGGGTAGGGCGGAGGCGGCGGGTGCGTCGATGGTCAGTGCGAGCGTGAGTGAGAGGGTGGCGACGAGACCGGAAGCGGAGAAAGCGGCGGGTAATTTCATACGGCGAAGGGGAGAGGAGCGTAGACCAAGGGCGACGGGGAATGTGCCGGGAGATTGGGGGGCGCGACCCAAGCGACGAAAAACTTGCCATTGGCCATCGGGCTCAGGTGGGAACGCGATTTTACAGCTTAAGGCTGGCGGCTTCGAGAGCGGCGGAGAAATTGGGGAGGCATTTGCGCTTGGCGAAGGCTTGGAAGCGACGGATGGCGTCGGGGGAAAGCTTTACGGTCTTGCGGAGCTTGTTGAGGGACTTACGGCCGGCACCGGTACGCACGCCCCCGTGGGTGAGAACCGCCCGCGCCGGATCGAAGTGGTCGAGCACGTCGCGACCGGCGTCGAAGCGAGTTTCGAGGTTGGCGGCGGTGGTTTTAGCCGAGGTGGTGGAGGAAGAGTTTTTTTTCATTGGGTCGGGAGTGGCGGGCGGAAATGAGGCGGAGGGTGTTGCCACGCGGAGTGTAAACAACTGTTCAGTGCTGGTCGGCGATTCGGCCGAAGGCGAGATGCCGCATTTCACCGGGTTGAATCGATGGCGGCGTAAGAACGGGCCCGTCCCAGAGCGCGGATGCGGCCTCCAAACTAAGGCCGTGCTTGGCCGCGTTGGCGTCGCTCCTGGCTGGATCCCAATCTAACTGTACGTTGATATCGTGCGGCTGTTTTCAAGGACGGCAAGGGCGAATCGGGAAAAGCAAAAGATTGTGGGACGGACCGGTGCGGCAGTGCCCGTCTGGCTTGGGTGACGATCTTGGCAAAATTCACCGGGAACAATCTCAGTTGTGCTGGGCTCGATTTCAACCGCGGGTTGGCTTGGGCCGTGGAGGGTGCTTTGTTTGTAGGCCATGAAAACGCTTTTGATCGTCGGGGCGACGGGGTTGGTGGGGCGCGCGGTGCTGCGGCTTGCGCTGGCGGATCCGGCGATCGCGCGCGTGGTGGCGCCGACGCGGCGGGCTTTGGACTTGCGGCATGAAAAATTGGTGAATCCGGTGGTGGGCTTCGAGGCGCTGCCGGTGGGCGCGGAGTGGTGGGCGGTGGACGCGGTGATCTGCACGCTGGGGACTACGATCAAAAAGGCGGGCTCGCGGGCGGCGTTTCGCGAAGTGGATTATGATTATCCGTTGGCGGTGGCGCGGTTCGCGCGGACTGCCGGAGTCGCCACGTATGCGCTGGTGTCCTCGCTCGGTGCGAACGCAAAATTTCGCACGTTTTATCTCCGCATCAAGGGCGAGACGGAGCGCGATCTCGCCGGAGCGGGTTTTGCTTCGCTCACGGTCGTGCGGCCTTCGTTGATCGGCGGCGAACGTGACGAGCGGCGCTGGGGTGAGGCGCTGGGTTTGCAGTTGTTTACGGCGGTGGGGCTGGTGCTGCCGCGGCGTTATCGAATTGTGCCGGCGGAGCGGATCGCGGCGAGGTTGCTCGCAAGCGTGATTTCAGCGCAGCCGGGGGTGCGCATCGTTGAGTCGGAGGCGATCTGAGCCCGAAAGCGGCGAAGTGTTTCGCTTTCGGGCAAACGCGCGGTTCTGGTGGTGGCCGCCTCTTTGCATTCATGAAAATAAAATCCGCCGTCTTTGAAGTCAGCTCGCCCGACCTGAAGTCGTGTCCCAATTGGAACCGGCCCGAGTTCGCGTTCATCGGCCGGTCGAATGTAGGCAAATCGTCGCTCATCAACCTGCTCGCGGAGCAGAAGGGGTTGGCGATGGTTTCGGACAAGCCGGGCAAGACGAAGCTGATTAATTTTTTCATCATGAACGGCTCGTGGTGTCTCGTGGATTTGCCGGGCTACGGCTACGCGAGCGCATCGAAGCTGGACCGGCACGGGTTCAACGTGGCGGTGGCCGATTACATCGAGCACCGCGAGACCTTGCGCACGGTGTTTGTGCTGATCGACTCGCGGCTGGAGCCGCAAAAAATCGATTTGGACTTCCTGCGCTGGCTGGGCACATGTCGCACGCCGTTTGTCCTGATCTTCACCAAGGCCGACAAACAGTCGGAGGCCAAAACTGCCGCGAACGTGAAGGTCTTTTTGGCGCGACTCACCGAGTGGCGTGCGGAACCGCCGACTTACTATATCAGCTCGTCCGTCGAGAGGACGGGTCGCGGCGATGTGCTGAATCATATCGACCGGCTGTTGGCCAAGCGGACCGAGGCGTGAGATTTCGCCGGGGGGCGGAGGAGAATCAGCTCGCATCACCGGCTGGCGGTTTCGCAGTTTGTGTTCCTTTTATCCCATGCGTTTCCCCCTTGCGTTCGCCCTGCGGCCGATGGTCGCGGTGCTTCTCGGATCAGTCCTGAGCCCGTTCTGCGCGGCCCAAAGCCCGGCTGAAAAACCGGCGCTCATCCTTCAAAAATGGTCGGGTGCGCTCAACGTCCCCGATCCCGTCGCGTGCGCGGTTGATCCTCAGGGCCGCGTCTATGTGGCGGCGACGACGCGGCGCAAGGTGGCCGACCTCGACATCCGGGAGCACCGGATGTGGATCGCGCGCGATGTCGGTCTGACGAGCGTCGCGGATAAAACCGCATTTTTCCGCGAAGAACTGGCCCCGGGCAAACTGCGCGCGCCGCGCGGTGGGCTCAAGGATCACAACGGCGACGGCTCCATCGACTGGAAGGATCTCACGTCTTTCTCCGAGCGCATTTATCAGCTCCGCGACACCAACGGCGATGGCACGGCGGACAAAATGACCGTCTTTGCTGAGGGGTTTAACACCGAAGCCACCGGCATCGCCGCCGGCGTGATGTATCACGATGGCTGGGTTTACGCCACGATCGCGCCCGATCTTTGGCGGTTTAAGGACACCGACGATGACGGCGTCGCCGACATCCGCGAAGTGGTCGCGCATGGGTTCGGCGTTCACCTTGCCTACGCGGGACACGATATGCATGGCCTGAGTGTGGGGCCTGACGGGCGGATTTATTGGAGCATCGGAGACAAGGGCTCCAACGTGACCTCAAAGGAGGGGAAGAACTTTTACTATCCCAACGAAGGCGCGATCTTCCGGGTCGAACCCGATGGCACGAACTTCGAAGTCTACGCCCGCGGGGTGCGCAATCCGCAGGAGCCGGCGTTCGATGATTTCGGCGATCTCATCGTAGTGGACAACGACGCCGACATGAAGGGTGAGCGCGAGCGTTTCGCCTATATCGTCGAGGGCAGCGACACCGGTTGGCGCTGCAATTACCAGTACATGGCCGAGGCGAGCCCGTGGATGCGCGAAGAACTGTGGAAGCCGCTCTTTCCGGGTCAGGCGGCTTATTTATTGCCGGCGATTTCGAATTATTCCGACGGACCGGCGGGCTTCCGCTATGACCCGGGCACGGCGCTGGGTGCGGCGCAGCGCGGGATGTTTTTTCTCAACGAATTTCCTTCCGGAAAACTGCGCGGCTTCCGCGCCGAGCGCGACGGGGCGACGTTTAAGATGGTCGATGCGAGCGTCGTCCACGAAGGCGTGATGGGCATCGGTCTCGCATGGCATCCCGACGGGTCGCTGTTTCTGGCGGATTGGATCGGAGGTTATCCGCTCGACGGCCTCGGGGCGATTTGGCGCGTCGATTCGCCTGCTGGAGCCGCGGACCCGGTGCGCCTCGAAACGCATCGCCTGTTACGCGCGGGCTTTGCCGCCACGACCGATGACGCGCTTGTGCCGCTGCTTGGCCACCGCGATCAACGCGTGCGCCAAGGGGCGCAGCTCGAACTCGCCAAACGCGGTCGGGGCGAGCTGTTGCTCGCTGTGGCCAAGGACACTTCGGCCCCGCGACTCGCCCGCGTGCACGCGGTCTGGGGCGTGGGACAATTGCTGCGGCGCCAGGCCGCGACGGTCGCGGCTGTCGTGCCGTTGCTCTCGGATGCAGACGGCGAGATTCGCGCGCAGGCCGCAAAAATTCTGGGTGATGTCGCGAGCGCGAAGTCCGAGGCCAAGCGCCTGATTCCGCTGCTGACCGATCCGGAGCCGCGGGTGCGGCTGCAGTCGGCGATCGCGCTGGGGAAATTGGGCGAACCCTCGGCGGTCGAGGCGCTGTTCGTGTTTGCGGCGAAAGAGTCTGACGTGCCCGTGCTGCGCCATGCGGCGGTGATGGGTCTGGTGGGATGCGCGACGACGGAGCAGTTGGTGGCCAGGCGCTCGGACCCTTCAGTCAACGTGCGGCTCGTGAGTGTGGTGGCGTTGCGCCGATTGGCCGCGCCGCAGTTGGCGGAGTTTTTGGAAGACGCGGACGGGCGGGTGGTCGAAGAGGCGGCCCGCGCGATTCATGATGATCTCGGCGTGCCGGCGGCGCTGCCCGCACTGGCGGCGATGGTGGTGAAGCGTTCGCCGAGCGAGATTCTTACGCGGCGGGCGATCAACGCCAACCTGCGGCTCGGGACGCCCGGCAGCGCGGCGTTGCTCACGACTTTTGCGCTCGACGAAGCGGCCTCGCTGGAAATGCGGCGCGAGGCGCTGGAAACGCTCGAAGTCTGGCTCGCGCCGGCCCCGCTCGACCGGGTTGACGGCTACGCGCGGACGTTCAAACCGCAGCTGATCGCGGCCGAATTGGAGCCGAAACTCGGGGCGTTGCTCGCGCTGAAGGACCCGACGTTGAAGACCCTTGGCATCGAGATCATGATCGCCCATGCGCTGAAAGCCGCGCCGGAGTTGATCGCGGCCATCGTCGGGGAAACGAACGCGACGGGTGACTTGCGCGCCCAAGCGCTGCGGCTGATGGCGGGCGGAGCGGAAGCTAATCCAGCGGCCCAATCGGCGCTCGCGCTGGCGCTGGCGGCCGACTCGCCGGCACCGCTGCACCGGGCGGCGTTGGCGCTGCTCTTGCCCGGTCAGCCCGAGCGATTGGTGCGGGAAACCAAGGCGGTCTTCGAGCGCCGCAGTTTGCCCGAGCAACAGCACGCGCTCGCCCTGTTGGCCAAGGGGGCGCACCCGACGACCGATGCGGCGCTGGTCGCTTGGGCCGATGCGCTCGTCGCGGGCACGGTCGCCGATGATTTGAAGCTCGATGTGCTCGAAGCGGCGCAGGCCCGCAGCGCGGCGAACGCGGCGTTGGCGGCAAAAGTAAAAGCCTATTTGGCGACGCCAGAAGCGGCGAAGCAGGGTGCGCTGCTTCTCGGCGGGGATAGTCTGGCCGGGCGCGACCTGGTCCAAAATCACCTCAATGCAAACTGCTTGGCCTGCCACGGCGTCGAAGCGAAATCAGGGAGCGAAGTTGGGCCAAATCTGAGTGCGATCGGCGCCGAGCGCGATGTGGCGTATCTGTTGGAATCGATGCTGACGCCCGGTGCGAGTATCGCGCAGGGCTACGGGTTGGTGAGTGTGACGCTGAAGGATGGTTCGACCGTGGGCGGCACGCTCGCCCGAGAGACGCCGTCGACGGTGGCCGTGCGCCAGTTTGACGGCGCGACGAAGACCATTTCTCGGTCGGACATCGCCAGCCAGACGCCGGCGATTTCGATCATGCCGCCCATGCTCGGGATTTTGCAGCCGCGGGAGATCCGCGATGTGGTGGCGTATTTGGCGAGTTTGAAGCCAAAGCCGCGGGGTAAAAATGCACCGAAGGCGGCCGACGGCGAGTAGGGCGCTGGGGCGGGGCGCGGTGTTGCCGGACCGACTGTAGAACCGACCGTTGGTCGGTTGTGCTGAAAATCCGCCCGACCAGCGGTCGGGCCTACAGCCGGAAAACCTCTTGCCGAGAATGCTGGCGGGCGCGGGGCCGCATCAGCGCCGGACTTGGCAAGCGAGCAAGCGTGCCCACCCTTTCGATGATGCATCCTCGCCTGCGTTTTGTTTTCCGGTTTCTCGCGGGGGCGTGCCTGGCGGTGAGTGCCGTGGGCGCCGAGCCGGTCGTGAGATTTGTTTTGCCGCCGCCGCCGGTCGCGCCGGAACCGGTGGTGGAGGAGCCTGCGTCCGAGCCGGTGGTGGAAATTTTGGCACCGACCGCAGAACCTTTGACCGACGCGCAGCCGGTGACGAATTGGTTGGAAGCGCAGGTCGAGCTGGCGCGGCGGGGATTTTCCAGCGGCTCGATCGACGGCGTGGGCGGCGCGCAATCGGCGGCGGCGCTGAAGGCGTTTCAGGAGAAGCACGGGCTTGCGCCAAGCGGGACGCTCGACCGGGCGACGCGCGGAGTGCTGGTGATGACGTGGCCTCCGCTGGGGGAGTTGACGTTGAGCCCGGGCGATTTGGCGCGGCTTCAGGTTTTGAAAAGCACCTGGGTGGGCAAATCGGAGCAGACGGCGCTGGACTATGAGACGGCGCTCGAGCTCATCGCCGAGCGGGTGCACGCGAGTCCGAAGCTGATTCAGCGGCTCAATCCGGCGGTGGACTGGACGCAGCCGTTGTTGGCGGGCGCCGTGATCAAGGTCCCGGCGGTCGGCAAGGTCGTGATCAAGGGCGAAGCGGCGAAGATCCATGTGCGGCTCGCGGAACGGGTGCTGCAAGTGCGGGATGCCGGGGACACGTTGCTCGCGCATTTCCCGGTGAGCATTGCGCGCAAGTTGGAGAAGCGGCCCGTGGGCGAGCTACGCGTGATCATCGCCATCGCGAAGCCCGACTACACGTTCGACCCCGCGAATTTTCCGGAATCGGACGAGGCGAAAAAACTCGGACGAAAACTAATTTTGCCGCCAGGACCGAACAATCCGGTGGGCGTGGCGTGGATCGGTTTGGACCGACCGGGCTACGGGATTCACGGCACGCCGAAGCCGGAGGAAGTGGGCCGCACGGAGTCGCACGGGTGCTTCCGCCTGGCGAATTGGGACGCGGAAACGCTGCTGCCGCTCGCGTGGGTGGGGCTGACGGTGGTGGTTGATCCGTAGGCCGCCTTTGGTCGGGTGTAGCCCGAGGTTTATATCCTGCTCTGCATGTTGAGCGGTCGTGCTCCCGCCGGGGCCGCCGAGCTGGAGGGCGGCTTTGGCGGCCGCCGAGATGATGTCGGGCGTGAGCCGCCGCATCTCCGCCGCGGTGGGCTGGTCGGGGGTGATGCCGCCCTCTGCGGTGCCGAGCTCGGTGAGTTCGAAGGGCGGGAGCGGGACTTTGATCGCCGCGGCGTTCAGACCGACGCTGACCGCGGCTTTTCTCTTGTCACGCCGAGCGTCGCCCGGACGCTGAGCGCTCGTTTCAAAATCCTCCCATGGCATCCAACTACACCGAAGCCAGCATCAAGACCCTCTCCTCGCTCGAGCATATCCGCCTGCGTCCCGGTATGTATATCGGCCGACTCGGCAACGGCATGCACGCCGAGGACGGCATTTATGTTCTGCTCAAGGAGACGATCGATAATTCCATCGACGAGTTCATGATGGGGCAGGGCAAAAAGATCGAAATCGAACTCAATGACCGCACCGTGCGCGTGCGCGACTACGGCCGCGGCATCCCGCTCGGCAAACTCATCGACTGCGTCTCCATCATCAACACGGGCGCGAAATACGACAGCGAGACCTTCCAAAAAGCCGTCGGCCTTAACGGCGTAGGCCAAAAAGCCGTCAATGCCCTCGCGCTCGAATACCGCGCCACCGCCGTGCGCGAGGGCGAGTCGAAGCTCGTGGAATTTGCTCAGGGCAAACTCAAGAAGGACCATAAGGTCATCAAGTCCACCGAGCGTAACGGCACGATCATCGAGTTCATCCCCGACGCGGCGCTCTTCGGCGCGGACTTCAAGTTCCGCCCGGAATTCGTCGAAGACATGCTCTGGAACTACGCGTTCCTGAACCGTGGTCTGACGCTCACGTTCAACGGCAAGGCGTTTAAATCCGAGAAAGGTCTTGAGGACCTCCTCGCGAAGAACCTCACCGGCGAAACGCTCTACCCGATCATCCACCTCGAGGGTGACGACATCGAGTTCGCGATGACGCATGGCAGTCATTACGGCGAAGAGTATTTCTCGTTCGTCAACGGCCAGCACACCACGATGGGCGGCACGCACCAGCAGGCGTTCCGCGAGGCGGTCGTCGAAACCGTGCGGAATTTTTTCAAGAAGGACTTCGAGGCGGCCGACGTGCGCCAGTCCATCGTCGCGGCGATCGCCGTGCGCGTGCAGGAGCCGGTCTTCGAGTCGCAGACCAAGACGAAACTTGGCTCGGCCGACATGGGTCCCGGCGGCCCGAGCGTGAAGGACTTCATCGGCAAGTT
>CAMCWW010000129.1:0-8848 GCA_945882935.1 Opitutus sp. GAS368 | reverse complement strand
GCGATCCGTCAGCAGCCGGGGCCGCCGGATTCCCCGCGGACTCAAACGGAAAATGTCCGGCTATCCGCTGCGTCACGCCCGCGCCCCCACTCAGGTCCAGCTCCATCTGCCCGTCATCTCTGCTCCCTCTTCTAAGTGAACAGTATTGGCGCTAGCTCTGCTTCCGCCGGCGCCGTTTCACCGCCGTAAACACGAGCGGGACGGTGATGCGATCTTTGCCTTTTTTCACCCTGAATTTCACCGCAGCACCCGTTGCCTCTACGAGCGAATTTTCAACGTAAGGCAGCCGGAAATGAACGGTACATTCATAGCGATTCTCTCCGACCGTTTTTGCGGCAATCGTGCTGACCACGCCTTCGAGGAATTCCTTCTTTGCCTCCTCCTTCATCGTTTTGAGCTCCGAAATCCGAGCGCCGAAGTCCGTAACCCAGTTGGTCCAACGCTGCATCTTGGTAAAATTATTAAGCCGCTAGAATGGAAGGGTAGTTCCTGTTTTTGAGCGGTTAGTTCTGGCACGAACACTGCTAAACTTTGGTAGACATAAGTAAAAGCACACGATGCTGAACAAAATGGGTCCCAAATTGTTTTAAGCCCTATTTTTATCCCGTCGCTATTTTCCTAAATCGTAACCTCCGCGCCTCGTTTCTGTAATAAAAGACCTTTAACATATTTCACATTCAAGATCCGCAAAAATATCTATCATTCACACATGAAAGAAACCGCCGCTTCCGAGGATTTCAGTCGGATTATTGTAATTTGTCCCAACGCCTTCCGTCTCGTCGAAAACCCTGAATTTCGCATGTGCTTTGAATCGAGCGGACACTCTGCAGCTGAAACGTTGCCACAAAATAATCCGCCAATGGGTCACGATTTAAGCGTAGCTTAGCTCGCTTGTTTTTTGCGTGTTTATTTGACCGTATTTTCGACAGAAGCAACATGAGGCGAAGTTAATCGCCGCCATCGCTTGCGGCTCTTTTTTGAGCTGTCGGCGACGTTTCGAAAACCGAGTTTTTATTTACTCGGTTTTTTGTTTTTCTGAATCAGAGAAAGCGGCGCAGTGCGTCC
This sequence comes from Opitutus sp. GAS368, assembly GCA_945882935.1. Taxonomy (GTDB): domain Bacteria; phylum Verrucomicrobiota; class Verrucomicrobiia; order Opitutales; family Opitutaceae; genus Tous-C4FEB. The sequence continues at coordinate 7,783 of CAMCWW010000129.1, read as the reverse complement.
GATCCTGAGCCGCGAGTGGTGCGCTTATCTGCGGGCAATGAGGTTATGGTCGGTTGCGGGCACCTGGGCGATTCTAGCTTCGAAATTTGTGCGTGGAGCGCTCGGAGGTGCGGTACCGCTGGGAGCCTGGTGGCACCCGGCGGGTTGGTGGCTGGTGCCGTTTTTGGGTTACGCAGCGGTCAACGTGGCCGTGGGATCACCCGTGGGCTGGCTGGGGTGGTGGGACTGGCGGGGCTGGGCGCAACGGGTGATAACGTTTTGGCTCGCGCTTGATGGCGTCCGTTTGCCGAGGCCGAGGTGGATTTTGCCCTTGGGAATCGCCGAGTAAGCGAAGCATGAGCCGCCGCCGGAGGACTGGGGCGGAGTTTACCTGACGAAGGAGAGATGAGGCCGGGTCCGGTACAGAGCGATTGGTAAAAAGAATAAGCCCGCACGTTTTCGTGCGGGCTTGGTGAAGTCAGAAGCGGGGCGCCGCGCCGGCGAGCCGAGTGCTTGGTCAGAAGCGGCTCCGCTTATTTGAGCAGCATGTCCTTCACGGTTTTGCCGGCCGGGATCATGGGGAGCACGTGTTCGGTGTAAGGAACGATCACATCGAGCACATAAGGGCCGTCGTGATCGAGCATCTCTTGGATCGCTTCGCGCAGTTCGCTCTTTTTGTGGACGCGGCGCGCTTTCACGCCGAAGCCTTGGGCGATGGTCACGAAGTCGGGGTAAATGCCGGCAAGGTTGTCGGGGCTGCCGACGTTCGATTCATCGCCGAGGATCGTATTGCCGCGGACGCTGCCGTAGAAGCGGTCTTCCCATTGCACGACCATGCCGAGGTGCTGGTTGTTTAGAATCATCGCTTTCGCCGCGATCTTTTCAATGTGGGCGGTGGCGAGTTCCTGGAGGTTCATCACCCATGAGCCGTCGCCATCGATATCGATGACCTGCTTGTCGGGGCGGGCCACCTTCGCGCCGAGCGCAGCGGGATAGCCGAAGCCCATCGCGCCGAGGCCGAGAGAGCTGATGTAGCGCCGGGGCTCGTTGAAACGGTAGAACTGTGCGGCCCACATTTGGTGTTGGCCGACACCGGTCGTGATGATCGCGTCGCCCTTAGTGAGTTCGTAGAGGACCTTTACCGCCTCTTGGGGAACGATGTGCTTACTCTCCTCGTAGCTGAAAGGGTGATCCTTCATCCACGTCGCGATCTGGGCGTGCCACGGTTGGTTGTCGGGCGGAGTAAACTTCGTGGCGAGTTCGTTGAGGCGGGTGAGGGCGTATTTGATATCGCTCGTGATGGCGAGTTGGACGCGCTTGTTCTTGTTGTGTTCGGAAGCGTCGATGTCGATGTGGACGATCTTGGCGGAAGCGGCGAACTTATCGGTGTTGCCGGTGATGCGGTCGTCGAAGCGCGCGGCGAAGCAGAGGAGCAGGTCGCTCTGATCGACGGCCCAGTTGCCGTAGGCGGCACCATGCATGCCGAACCAGTGCATGGAGAGCGGATGGGTTTCGGGGAAAGTGCCGACGCCCATGAGGGTGGTGGCGACCGGGACGTTTACTTTCTCGGCGAAGGTTTTGAGTTCGGCGCTGGCCTCGGCCGAAACGACCCCGCCGCCGACGTAGAGCACGGGTTTTTTCGCGGCCGCGATCAGGGCGAGGATTTCCTTGAGTTGGTCGTCGCTCGCGCGCGGGACGTGACTGAGCGTCGGATTGCGAAACTCGACCGAGGCGGGAAAAACGGGCTGGAATTTCGTCTGCTGAACGTCCTTCGGGATGTCGATGACGACGGGGCCGGGGCGGCCGCTGCGGGCGAGGTGGAAGGCCTCTTTGAAGATGCGCGGCAGGTCGTGCACGTTCATCACGAGGTAGGAGTGCTTCACGATCGGCAGCGTCATGCCGTAGAAATCGGTCTCCTGAAACGCCATTTTCCCAATGTATTCCGATTTCACCTGGCCGGTGATGGCGACCATCGGGATGGAGTCCATGTAGGCGTCGGCGATGGCGGAAACGAGATTGGTGGCGCCGGGGCCGGACGTAGCCATGCACACGCCGACTTTGCCCGTGACCCTAGAGTAGGACTCGGCCGCGAAGGAACCGCCTTGCTCGTGGCGGGGCAGGATCGTGCGGATCTTGTCGGTGCGGGCGAGGGATTGATGGAGCTCTTGGGAAGCGCCGCCGGGGTAGGCAAAGATGACATCCACGCCTTCTCGGATCAGGCACTCGACGACGGCGTCGGAGCCCTTCATCTCGCGGCCGATCTCGGCTTGGGGAAACGTTGCGGGAGTAGAGGATGTTTTCATAGTGGCTGGCGTGGGCAGAAGGACCCAGAGGAGAAGGCAGCAAGAGGGACGGAGGCAATCTTGGAAATGGGCGGCGGCGCCGTGCGAAATCCGTGCGTCGGTGGCGCGTCCAAATCTCAGAGTTAAGGGTTGGCGTGCAGGGAGCGGTGAGGCACGGTGCCGCAATGTTGAAGCTTTTGTTTATCGGCGACATCGTGGGGCGCCCCGGTCGCGAAATGGTGATGGAACGGGTGCCGCGATTGCGCGCGGAGTTGAGTTTGGACTTCGTGATCGCCAACGCGGAGAACGTGGCCGCCGGGGCGGGGATCACGGGAAAGCTGGCGAAATCAATTTTGGAGAGCGGGGTGGATGCGATCACGCTGGGCGATCACGTCTGGGATCAGCGCGGTTGGGAGACGGAAATTGTCGAAATGGAGCGGGTATGCCGGCCCGCGAATTTACCCAAATCAAATCCCGGGTGGGATCATCTGATTATTGAAAAACGCGGGTTTCGCGTGGCGGTTTTCACTCTGCTTGGGCGGACTTACCTAAACATGAAGTCGGATTGCCCGTTTTTGTGCGCAGATCGGATGATCGAGCAACTGCGGGGGCAGGCAGATGCTATCGTCGTTGAGATGCACGCGGAGGCTACGAGCGAAAAAATAGCGATGGGCTGGCACTTGGATGGCAGGGTGACGGCAGTGCTCGGCACGCATACCCATGTGCCGACGGCGGACGCTTGCGTGTTGCCGAAAGGCACGGCGTTTATCTGCGACGTGGGTATGACCGGCCCTTACGCGGGCGTGCTCGGGCGCGAGGTGGGCCCGGTGGTGGCAAAATTCATCGACGGGATGCCGCGGCGTTTCGAAGTCGCGGAGGGCGATGTGCGACTTTCGGGGGCGGTGGTGACGATCAGTCCGTCAATGGCACGGGCGGAGAAAATCGAGCTGCTCGTGGTGCGAAGATAGTTCGAAGGACGGGCCCGTGGCGCCCGCACGCGGGACGGTCGCCAAGGTTAGCCTCAGCTGCGTGAAGCGCCGGCCTCCAAGTAGACCCCGAGATGCCGGTAGCGCTCGTAACGGGTGTCGAGGAGTTTGGCGGTATCCAAAGATAGAAGATCGTTGAGGTGCTTTTGAAGGGCGTATTTGAGCGCTGCGGCCGATTGAGCCGCATCGTTGTGTGCACCTCCCAGAGGTTCGGGGATAACCTCGTCCACAATGCCCATCTTTTCCAAGTGATCGGCGCTGAGCTTGAGTGCCGCAGCGGCTTTAGGAGTGGCGGCGGCATCTTTCCAAAGAATGGCGGCGCAGCCCTCCGGGGAAATCACCGAGTAGTAGCTGTTCTCGAAAATGAGCACGCGATCGGTGACCCCGATCCCGAGAGCTCCGCCGGAGCCGCCCTCCCCTACGATCACCGAGATCGTGGGAGTTTTGAGCATCGCCATTTCACGAAGGTTGACCGCGATGGCCTCGGAAACGTGGCGGGCTTCTGATTCGATGCCGGGAAAGGCCCCGGGGGTGTCGATAAATGTCAGGACAGGCAGACTGAATTTCTCGGCGAGCTTCATCAGGCGAAGGGCTTTGCGATAGCCTTCGGGCTGGGGCATGCCGAAGTTGCGTATGATCTTATCCTTGGTGTCGCGGCCCTTTTGCTGGGCGACGATCATCACGGCTGTGCCGTTGAAGAAAGCGGTGCCGCCAATGAGGGCGCGGTCGTCATTGTATTGGCGATCACCGTGGAGTTCTTGGAAATCGGTGCAAATGAGACCCACGTAATCTAGGGCGTAAGGACGCTTGGGGTGCCGTGCGACCTGAACTTTCTGCCAAGGAGTGAGGGCGGAGTAGATTTCGCGTTGGGTCGCATCGATTTTCTTCTCGATCCCATGAATTTCGCGGGCGAGGTCGACGTTCGTCTCGATCGACTGTAGGCGCAACTCGTCGAGCTGCTTGCTGAGTTCGCGCAGGGGCTTTTCGAATTCCAAGACGTAGGCCGAAGCTTCCATATTTATGAAAAATTACCGACTGCGATGGTCGGGTGTCAACGGGCGGTCAGATGGATGCTCGGGCATCTGGCTCCGGCGGGGTTTGAAGCTGTTCTTTCCAGCTTTGGATTTTGGCTTGGGCGCCGTAGTGCTCGGCGCGGGCTTTGTCGCCTCGTTCCATCCAGATACGCGAGAGCGTGGTGTTGATGAACAGGTCGGTTGGGCGGAGGGCGTGGGCGCGGTCGCCGGCGGCGAGAGCGGCGTCGAGTTGGCGAATGGAGAAATTCACTTCGGCGAGAGCATGCCACGCTTCGAAGGACTGTGGCGCAGTGGAGGAGGCGCGGGTGAGTTTTGCGAGCGCGGCGTCGGTCTCACCCAAGGCATAATCGGCGGTGGCGTCTTCGATGAGGTTTTGGAGTTCGTCTTCAGTCATTTCCGTATAGCCTGAAGCTATGGCCGAAAAAAAGAAAGGACGGCCTTGCGGCCGTCCTGAGGAGAGGGAACTGAAGGACAGCGACTCGCTCAGGCCTTGGGTGCGCTGCCGACGATGGCGATGGAGATCTTGATCTCGGGGTTAACCTTGTCGTCGTTCTTGCCGGGTTGGATTCCGAAGTCGCCGCGTTGGATCATGAATTCGCCGCGGAGGACGAGAAGGTCGCCTTTAACTTCGGGTTTGTTGATGCGCTTGCCGAAGGCGTCGGCGAGATGGGTCAGTTTGACGGGGACCTTAATGTCTTTGGACACGCCTCTAAGCGTAAATTTTCCGGTCGCAGTCGCCGAAGTGACGTTACCGGCGGTGCTGACGCCCTCGAGCTTCGAGAGCTGGAAGGCGATCTCTGGATTGGCGGCGGCATCGAGCCAGTTGTTGCCGAGCATGTGCTCGGTCATCGTGGCGTTGGGGACGACGAGAGATTTCGTGGCGACGACGATCTTGCCGCTGGTTGCCGCCGGGTTGGCGGGGTCGAACGAAACTGTTCCGGAGACACCACCGGCAGTTCCGGCGATGGGCTCGAGCACGGAATCGAGCGAAAATTGGAGCGCGTTGACGCCTTTGGGATCTTTGAAATCAAACGAAACGGGAGCCGCATTGAGCGACGCGGCGAGGGCGAGGGTGACGACGGATGTGATGACGAGCTTCTTCATGTAGGTTGATCAGTTTTGTTTTTAGGACGGAGGAGAAATGAAACCGCAAAAAGGGCGCCGGCGAGTCCGACTCCGCCCGCCAACAGATCGATGCCGGGAACGTATCGGTTCTCGTAGACCGTGTAGACGATGCCGGTGACCTCATCGGTTTTTGACCTTGGGACGCGATTTTGGCTCCAACCGGTGTGAGCCCCCTTGACCGCCCAAAAACCAATAGTCGCAACGAACAGTCCGAGGGCGATGGTTTGGGGGATTCTTTTCAAGGAGAGGCAGGTGCTTCGATATTAAACGAATTTAAAAAAGCAAAAAGGAATCGATTGAATTGCAAGCGGGCGTGGCGAAATCCCGAAACTATGCGGGTTTAAAGAATCAGCATGGCGTCGCCATAACTGAAAAAGCGGTATTCGCGGGCAACGGCCTCGGCGTAAATCGAATGGAGCCAATCCACCCCGTCGGTCGAGCCGGGGGTGAGAAACGCCGAAACTAGGCAGAGTAGGGTGGATCGGGGTTGGTGAAAGTTTGTGATCAACGCATCGATTCCCTGAAAAGTCCGCGGCGGGTAGATGTAAATGGAGGCTTCGGCGATCTGCGGTGTTTCCCGTGCGGCTGGATTGTGGGCCAGAAAATCCTCGATCGATCTCACGGAGGTCGTACCCACCGCGATCCGGCGCCCGGGCAAAGGAGGAAATAGCGCCCGCTGGGTCATCACCGGGATTTCGTAGAGCTCCCGATGGATGGCATGGTCCTCGACCATTTTGGCGGTGATAGGTTTGAAGGTGCCCAGACCCACGTGCAGAGTGAGGTCGGCCGTGATCACCCCTTGGGCTCGAAGTGCGGCAAGAATTTCTGGTGTAAAGTGCAGCCCGGCGGTGGGCGCGGCTACGGCGACTTGGCGCTCCGGATTGGCGTAGACCGTTTGATAGCGGTCGCGATCGAGGGAGGTGGTGGTCGAGGCAAAAGCGGGAGTGTAGCTTCGCTCGATGTAGGGCGGCAGCGGAACTTCGCCGATGCGATTGGCCAAAGCTGTGACCGATTCGCCGTTGAGGGTGGCGAATCGGACAAAAGCCGAGCCGTCGGTCTCGCGCGACACGATCTCCGCTTGGAAGGTCCCGGCGGCGTCTGCAAACGTCGCGCCGACGGCCAATTTTTTTCCGGGCTTGATCAGGCACTGCCACGTGGTGGCGGCATGACCCTCTCTGGGGCGCAACAGGAAACATTCGACCTGTCCGCCCGTAGGCCGGCGGGCGTGGAGTCGGGCTGGGAGCACGGAAGCGTTGTTCCGAAAGAGGGTGTCGCCGGGGCGCAGGAACCGCGGGAGGTCGGCAAATGTATGGTGCGAAAGCGTGCGGGTAGCGCGGTCGATGACCATCAGGCGCGATCCGTCGCGGCGAGCGGCAGGAGTTTGCGCGATTAGATGAGCGGGCAAGTGGTAGTCGAAAAGATCGGCGGAGAGCGGCGGCACCAAGGGGAAAATGAGGCTTGCCCTTGCAAGGGTGGCGAGTTTCTTCCGCTCTTCGCGAGCCTGTCCGCCGACATAGCTCAGTTGGTAGAGCAGCTCATTCGTAATGAGCAGGTCATCGGTTCAAGTCCGATTGTCGGCTCCAGCTCTCCGGAGATTGCGGACGTGACGGTTTAGTTGTCCGCGATGCGATCGTCAGCGAGGCCGCCCTGAAGCTTTCGGCGGAGCTTTATCTGCTCGATATCGTGGCGCAGCGAACGGTTGAAGAGTTCAAATCGCCGGCTGACGCTGAGGGTTTCAAGCAATGTCTGCTTTAGGGCCGGATTCTCGCAGAGATTAAACGCCGCAAGGTCGACGAAGGTTTCGGGGTCCGAGACGGTCTTGAGGAAGGCGGTGAGTTCCGCCGCTTCGGTTTCGGCGAGCTTGAGTTTGAGACCGATCAGTCGGGTGAGTTCTCGGCGCAACCGTTCGTTTTCTTCGATGGTTGCTCCGGATTCGCTGACCAAGGCGCGGATCCGGATGCGGCGATAAGGGTCTTCGGTGATTACCTCGTCGATTTCGGCGCGGCAGAGACCCTGCAGGAGAAGATTGGAGGTGCCATTGTCGTTCTTCTGGCAGGCGCGCACGATTCCTATACCCACCACGCGATGCTGGGGCTCAATTTTGCCGGGCTGGCCGAGCTGACGTTGATCCAAACCTGCAATGGCGAAGATGCGGTTACTCGCCAGGACATCGCGAAGCATGCGCCGGTAGCGAGGCTCGAAAATATGCAGCGGAAGCAGGGCTTGGGGCAATACTGTTCACTTAAAAGAGGGAGCAGAGATGACGGGCAGATGGAGCTGGACCTGAGTGGGGGCGCGGGCGTGACGCAGCGGATAGCCGGACATTTTCCGTTTGAGTCCGCGGGGAATCCGGCGGCCCCGGCTGCTGACGGATCGC
>CAMCWW010000128.1:0-8953 GCA_945882935.1 Opitutus sp. GAS368 | reverse complement strand
CCTCCGCATCCTCCGGGTTTCGCGCCGTTCGCGGGTTTCGCGAGTGAACACTCAGGCTCGGCGCCGCCCCGCGCTCCTGCTGCTTTCCTGCTTTACCGGCTTTCTCACCGCCGCCTCACTGTTTCCCGTGGCTACGCCCAAAACTATCGGCGCCGATAACATTCACGCCGCCCTCAACCAAATCGCCGCGTCCATCGTCGCCCGGCACCGCGCCGATTCCCGGCTGATTCTCCTTGGTATCGCCAACGGTGGCATTCTCCTCGCCCATCGCCTCGCCGCCCGCATTGGCGTGATCGCCCCCAAACTCAAGCCCGTCACCGGCATCATCGACATTTCGTTCCACCGCGACGACATCGGCCGCAACCCCATCCCCAAGGAGTTCACGCCCACCGTTCTCCCCGCCGACGTCAACGGCGCCAACGTCATCCTCATCGACGACGTCCTCTTCTCCGGTCGCACCGTCAAGGCCGCCCTCGACGAGCTCTTCGACCACGGCCGCCCGGCGAAAGTCGAACTCGCCGTCCTCGTCAACCGGGGCCACCACCTCATGCCCGTCGCCGCCGATTACATCGGCCTGACCCTGACCACCACCGCCGCCGAGAAAGTTGTTGTCACCCTCGACGCCCAAAGCCCCGCCCGCGACCGCATCACCGTCCGCCCCGCGCTCGCCAAATAATCGAAATTAAGAAATCGAAAATTCCATCATGCCCTGGACCCGCCGCCATCTTCTCACGATCGAGGAACTCGCCCGCGCCGAGATCGATCAGATCCACGCCACCGCCACCGCCTTCAAAAAAATCCTTGGTCGAAGCGTGAAGAAAGTTCCCGCGCTGCGCGGCAAGACTATCGTCAACCTCTTCCTCGAACCCAGCACGCGCACCCGTATGGCCTTCGACATGGCCGCCAAGCGCCTCAGCGCCGATGTCATCTCCCTCGACGGCGCCAGCTCCAGCACCACCAAGGGCGAAACCCTCCGCGACACGGCGGAAAACATCCGCGCCCTCGGCGCCGATATGATTATCCTCCGACACGCCGCCGCCGGCTCGCCGCTCTACCTTTCCAAGTTCCTCGACATCCCCGTGATCAACGCCGGCGACGGCGCCCACGAGCATCCCACCCAAGGCCTCCTCGATACCTTCACGATGCTCGAGCACCTCGGCACGCTGAAAGGCCGAAAAGTTGTCATCCTCGGCGACATTCTGTTCAGCCGCGTCGCCCGCTCCAACATCCACGCCCTCACCAAGCTCGGCGCCGCCGTCACCCTCGTCGGCCCGTCGACGCTGGTGCCCCATTGGTTCACCGATCTCGGCGTCAAAGTTTCCCACGACCTCCGCAGCGCCCTCGCGGATGCCGAGGTCGTTATGCTCCTCCGCATCCAGCACGAGCGTCAGTCGAGCGGCCATTTCCCCTCACTCGGCGAATACACGAGCATGTTCGGACTCAACAAAACCCGCGCCAGCTGGCTGAACCCGAAGGCGATCATCATGCACCCCGGCCCCATCAATCGCGGAGTCGAAATCGACAGCGAACTGGCGGACGGTCCCCGCAGCGTCATCCTCGAACAAGTGACCAACGGCATCGCCGTCCGCATGGCCGTCCTCTTCCTCTGCGCCGGCGGCCAACCCGAATCCGTCATGCCGACGACCTGAACCCTCCTTCTCTTTCCTCTTACGCTTTCTCTTTCGTCAGGCCTCGGCCCGATAACCAGAGAACGAGGAGCGCGAATGATTAGGAAAACGATCTTCCAGCGATGCCTTCCCTTCACATCCAAAACGCCCGCGTCATCGACCCCGCCGCCAAACGCGATGCGGTCGGCGACGTTTTTATTCGCGACGGCCTCTTCGTCGACTCCCTCAACGCCGCCGAAAAGAAGCGCGCCAAAAAAATTGATGCGACCGGCCTTGTCGCCTGCCCGGGCCTCGTCGATGTCCACGTCCACTTCCGCGAGCCTGGCCAGACCCACAAAGAAACCATCGCCACCGGTTCCCGCGCCGCTGCCGCCGGCGGTTTCACCACCGTCGTGTGCATGCCCAATACCTCGCCGGTCGCGGACAACGCCGGCACCATCCAGTTCATCAAAGACGCCGTGCGCCGCGACGCCGTCATCCGGGTCCTCCCCACCGGCTGCATCACCGTCGGGATGAAGGGTCAGGCCCTCGCGCCCATTGGTTCGCTCAAGCGCGCCGGCGTCGTCGCCATCACCGATGATGGCGACTGCGTCCAGTCCAACGAACTCATGCGCCGCGCCTGCGAATACGCGAAGATGTTCGACCTGCCGATCATGGACCACTGCCAAGACCACTCCATGACGGTCGGCGCCGTGATGAATGAAGGCGTCATGTCCACCCGGCTCGGCCTCCGCGGTTGGCCCAACGCCGCCGAGGATCTCATCGTCGCCCGCAACGTCATCCTCTCCGAACACACCGGGGCGCACATCCATCTGCAGCACATTTCCTCGCGCCACTCGGTCGACATCATCCGCCGCGCGAAGGCCCGCGGAGTGAAAATCACCGCCGAGGCCACGCCCCACCACATCGCGCTCACCGACGAGTCCCTCGCGACCTACGACACCCATTTCAAGATGAACCCGCCCCTGCGCACCGAGGAGGACCGTCGCGCCATCATCGCCGGCCTGCGCGATGGCACCATCGACATCGTCGCCACCGATCACGCTCCGCACACCGACTACGAGAAGGACAAGGAATTCGATTTCGCACCCAACGGCATCCTCGGCCTCGAGACCGCCCTCCCGGTCACCCTCGGTATTTTGGTGCGCCAAGAGAAATTCAAACTCCCGTTTGTCGTCGACCTGCTCACCCGCCGCCCCGCCGCGTTGCTTGGCCTGCCCTCCGGCACGCTCGCCGCCGGCGCCGAAGCCGATCTCTGCCTCTTCAATTCCGATGAAGATTGGACCTACGACGCCAAAGCCGGCTTCAGCAAATCCAGCAACTCTCCTTGGCACGGGACCACGCTCACCGGGCGCGTAAAAACCACCGTCTTCGCCGGCGAGATCGTCTTCGATCACGGTAAGATCCGCTGAGGCAAATCGCTTCAGACGTGGCCTGGGCGTCCCGCTCCTTGAGGTGGATCGCGTTGTCCAAACCCGATTTTCAGCGCACCGCCCACTTTTACCCACCCCTTCCCGCCTCTCCGGCCCGCACGCTTGCGCGCCGGTCTAAATTCTCCCGCACTACTTCCCGTATGTCCGAACTGTCCGCCCAAATTGCCGTAGGGATCGAGCTCGCCCTCATCCTGAGCGGCGCCTGGCTCCTCTGGCGCCTTGTGCTCAGTCCCTCAGCTCGGGCCGAGGGCACCGCGCCCCGCTTGGTCGCATGGGAAATCTCAGTCAGCGATTTCCTACTCTTTCTTTGGTGCGTCGCGATGGGCGGAGTGTTGTTCCAACTCGGTGCCGGTCAGCTGCTCAAGTCGGCCAACCTCGATCAAACCGAGCGCCTCATCTTTGCCGGCGGCGCATTCCAATTCGGGATGCTCACCGGGATCGCCGTTTTTCGGCTCATTCTTCGCCGCCGCATTGCCGCCGCACCACCCTTGGTCACGCTCCACCCGGCGCTCAGCGGCCTCGCCACATTTCTGATCGCGCTGCCCGTTCTCACCGTGGTGAGCCTCGTGTGGAAGGGGGCGTTACAGCTCTGCGGAATCGAGGCCGAAAAGCAGGATCTGATCGATCTTTTCGCCAACGCAAAATCCCCCGCACTGCTCGCCTGCATGATCGTGCTCGCAGCCGTGATCGCACCCCTCACCGAGGAACTTCTCTTCCGCTGGGGCATCTTTCGCTACGCCCGCACCCGCGCGCCGCGATGGCTTGCGCTGCTCTTGCCCGGCGTGCTCTTCGGCGCGCTCCACGCCAATCTCGCCAGCTTTGCCCCGCTGGTCGCGCTCGGGATCATCTTCTCCCTCGCCTACGAGCGCACCGGCCGCATCGGCACCACCATCATCGCCCACGGCCTGTTCAACCTAAATACCATCGTTCTCATCCTTTGCGGCGTCACCACCTGAGCGCGCCGCCGCGCCTCTTTCGGCCGTGCATCCCTTCGCCAAAAAATCCGCCGACTCCGTCACTGCCTTCGGCGAAGCAAGACTGATCACGGCGATTCGCCGCTGGCTCGGGGCGGCGTCGCCCCGCGCTCCGTTCGGGATCGGCGACGATTGCGCCGTTCTGCCCGCCGCGCGCGGCCCGCAGCTCATCACCGTCGATCCCGTCATCTTTGGCCGCCACTTCGATGCCGCAGTCCCGCCCCGGGCCGTCGGGGCAAAGCTGCTCAAGCGCAACCTCAGCGACCTCGCTGCCATGGGCGGCTGTCCCTCGGCCGCCGTCCTCGCGCTCACGTTGGACCCGCATACCTCTCTCGCTTGGCTCGAGCAATTCTACCGCGGGCTCGCCGCCTGCGCCCGCCGCTACCGCGTCCCCATCGTCGGCGGCGACATCGCCCAAGCCGACGGTGTCCTTGCGGCCAGTCTTACTCTCCTCGGCGCCGCGGCCGGCCCCCGGATCGTTACCCGCACGGGCGCCCGCATCGGCGACTCGATTTATGTGACCGGCATCCTTGGCCGCAGCCTCGCCTCGGGCCATCACTTCGCGTTCCACCCGCGTCTGGCCGAGGGCGCGTGGCTCGCCGGCCGCCCCGAAGTCCGCGCCATGATGGACGTCAGCGACGGATTGGCCAAAGACCTCGGCGCCCTCACCCCGCCCCACACGAAGCCCGCCCTTGAACCCGACGCGTTGCCTCTCCGCCGCGGGGCCGACCTCCGCGCCGCGCTTACCGACGGCGAGGACTACGAACTCGTCTTCGCCCTCGCGGCTCACACCGATGCCGTCGCCTTTGCCCGCGCGTGGCACCGCCGCTTTCCCCGCACGCGCCTGACGAATATCGGCCACTTCGCCCGGTCAAACGCGCTTTCCCCCTCCGCCGTTCGGCTCGAAGATTTTTCCGGCTATGAACATCTTCGATAAACTCCGCGCCGGCGCCACGACGACATCCGCCGAGGGGTCGCAAACCCTCGCCGCGGAGTTCGCCGCCGCCCTGCCCGCGACCTGCACTCTCGCGCTGCACGGGGACCTCGGCGTCGGCAAGACCACCTTCGTGCAAGGTCTCGCCCGCGGACTTGGCCTGACCACGCCCGTCACGAGCCCCACGTTCAACATCTACAACGTGCATCGCGGCTCCGGCCGCACGCTCGTCCACCTCGACGCTTACCGCCTCGAAACCGCCGCGCAGATCGAGTCGCTCCTCATCGAGGATTTTCTCAATCCGCCGTGGTGCCTCGCCGTCGAGTGGCCGGAGAAAATCGCCGACTGGCTACCCTCCGACGCGCTCCACCTCGACCTCGGCATTACCTCCGGCGAGCGCCACACGATTCGCCTCCGCTGATCAGCGCGCCGGCACTTCGGGCCCGGGCAAGGTAGTCGATGGGGTTGCGCTGGATCACAAGCCGCGTCGCCATCCCCGATCCGCGCAGCGCAACCTGCAGGTAGGTCTACGCCGCCAAAATCACCGCCGACGACGCGCTTCCGCCCAACACAGTTACCCGGTGAGGGATGTTCTCCGCCAGCGCAGCCGCGAGCTTCAAGCCCGTTGCATCGCGACTCACGTCACCCCCACCCATCGCGGCTGAAATCGGACTGTGTTCGTGCAGGCAGCTCTCTACTTTCACGCGCACCGGCCCCGCGGCAGCCCCGGAACTTTCCGTGCTGCCGCTCACTTCAATCAGACCGCGGAAGCCGACGGCGGCTCGGACTTCGGAGTCTCCTCCACCGCGGGCGACGCCTCGGCCGGCGGCGAAACCTCAGCCGGCGGCGCGACTTCGGCCGGCGGCGCGACTTCGGCCGGCGCCGGGGTCGCTTCGATCACTTCGGCTTCCGGCACAGGCACCGCGGTCGGAACCGGCGCAACGGCCGCCTTGGCCGCTTCGCGCGCCGCCGGCGCGGGAGCATCCGGAAAGTTTTCGGGATCATGCTCGGAGGCTTCCACCTCGCGTTTTTTCGACTCGGCCATCGCCAGCGGCGCGTAGAGCGCCCCGTCGATAAACTCCGTGACGTAACCTTCGCGCACGAGCCAAGGCAGATCACTCTGCATCTTCGAAAGCTTCTCGCGTTGTTCGGGTGTCAGCACGTGATCGACCGCCGGCTGTCCCTCGACGGGCGACGGGGGGGCTTGGACGTTGAGGAATTTCTTCCCGAGCTCGCTCACCTTTACCATCGGATGCATTTCGATGAACGAAATCAGCGCACCGATGCTGTCCGAGAATACTTGGCCGGGCACCCGGAATTTCCGCTTCACGGCGCACACATAGCTCACGCCCTTCGAGCCTTTCTTGAAAATCGTCAAATGCTCACGCCGTAGCCGGCCGCGCAACGCATTCGCCGTATCAAGGGGGAAGCGGCGTTGACGCTCGAGCGCTCCTTCGATCGCCGCCCGGATTTCGCCCGGCGGCAGCAACTCGAGGTTCTTGCCATGCAGACGCGCCTGCTCGACCGAGCGAATGACTTTGTCCTTCGCGGTCGCCAACAAGTGAGCCTTCGCCTCGTCAAAAGAATCGAACGCCACGACCGGAGCCGTTTCAACCGGAGCGTCTGCCGAAGCAGGAACCGTCGTCTCTGCCGGGGCCGCGCCCTCAGGCACTGGCGCCGCCTCGGCGGACTCCGTAGCCGCCGGGGCAGCCGCCGCCGCCGCCGGGGCCGCCGGGGCCGCCGTCTTCCAAGTGTAGCGGGTGGTCTTCTTCATCTTGTCGAGCCACGCCTGAATCGCTTCCGGTTCACGCACGCTCTCGATCCGCGACTTGAATGCCTCAAAGGGCATCCGGTCCACCCGCGCCGCGAAATGTTGCTGCACGAGTTGGTTGTAGCGATGGAAGTTGGGCGGCCCGATCAGCTCGCCCGTCACACCGCAGCGGTTGACGACTTGGAAATTACCCTTGGGCGGATCGATCGTGACTTCAGCGCTGTCGAAAAACAGGCCGAGATGCTTCGTCAGCACATGGTTCAACGCCGCCTCTTCGGTCTCGAACGGCAGTCCATCCGGCACCGACACATAAAAGCCTGCCGGGGCCGAACGCCCCGAAGAATCAGGCGCGCCGCTGTCGCCGTTCGGCCTGCGCGCGAGCACCACGACAAACCGGTCCACCTTCGCCACTACCGTGCGCGCAACTTCAAAAAGTTCGATCGTCCGGCATGACTTGCGAATGGTCTGCACCAACGTGCTGAAGCTTGTGTCCTCCGGATAAAACGTCGCGGAGAACCAGGGACTGTCGTAAGGGCCGCGATCAACCGGTTGGCCACGCCCGCCAAAACGCTCGCCCCGATCTCCTCCGCCGCCACCTTGGCCGCCTTGAAAATCACGCCGCGGAGCCCCGCGAAACTCGCCGCCGCCGCCACCTTCGCGGGGAAACGAGGGACGTTCGCCGGAAAACTCCCGACGTTCTGGTGCGCCGCCGCCGCCACTTGGGCCTGCTGGCCCGCTTGGACCTGGGCCACCGGCCGGACGGCTAAACCCACGACGGTCACGCCTATCCGATGCGCCGCCGGCATCACGCCTCGGCCGGTCGTCGCCGCCCTCGCGGCTGCCCCGCTCATTGGGAGTCGATTTGTCCTGCACCCACGAGGTGCCGAAGCTGAAGCCGTTCAATTGGCTCAGATCGATTTTATTCAAGTCTGCGGGCGGGGATTTCTCTTGGGGAGCGTTGTCGTCCATGGTGTCGAAAAGCGGGCGATTAACCCGCGAAGGTGATCTTGGTCGTGCGAGGGCGATTGCCCGTGCAAACCAGATTCCAATCCCGCTCTACACAGAGGCAAGCGGTTTCCGAGGGGATCCACCTACTTCCTTAATTCGTTTCACTGTCGCCTAAAATGGTGCTCGGGACAGGACTCGAACCTGCACGCCTTACGGCACACGCCCCTCAAACGTGTGTGTCTACCAATTCCACCACCCGAGCAAAAATGAACAGAGGAAGGCGGAATAAGTGAAATCGCCTCCACCTTGTAAAGCCCCGAAAACGAAAACGCCGAAATTGGCTTTGACCGTCGTGGAGCACAGTCGAACTCTCCGCGTTCCGAAGCCATGTCCCTCGACGCCGTCCAAGCCGCGCTCCTTGCCTCCTATGAATCCCACGGCGGTATCAACCACCTCGATGGGGTAAACCTGCCCGCTCAAGACTCTGTTAACACCCTCGCGCGCGACTGCATGCACCTGCTTTTTCCCGGCTATTTCGAGGCCGTGGCTTTGGAGAAAAACGCCGTGCCTGCCCATGTCGGCCGCCTCCTCGCCGGCATCGAACTTCGTCTCAACGCCGAGGTGGAAAAATGCCTGCGCTTCGCCCGCGCACCGGATCCCGCCGCGTCCGCCCGGGCACTTACCGCGCAGGCCCTCGAGCGACTCCCGGAACTGCGGCGCATTATCCAGACCGACGTCACCGCCGCCTATCAAGGGGACCCCGCAGCCCGAAGCGTCGAGGAGATCATTCTGGCTTACCCCTGCGTGCTGGCGATCTCACTCCAACGCATCGCCCACGTGCTCTACACTCTCGGCGTGCCACTGCTGCCCCGCATGTTGACCGAGTATGCCCACGAACGCACCGGCACCGACATTCATCCGGGAGCCCGCATCGGTCCGCACTTTTTTATCGACCACGCCACCGGCGTCGTCATCGGCGAGTCCTGCACCATCGGCAGCCACGTCAAAATCTACCAAGGCGTCACCCTCGGCGCGAAATCCTTCGAGGTCGACAACGCCGGCCACCCGATCAAGGGCGTGAAGCGTCATCCCGACATCGAGGATCACGTCACCATCTATGCCCACGCCACCATTCTCGGGGGCGACACGCGCATCGGAGCGCACAGCATTATCGGCGGCAACGTCTGGCTCCTCCAATCCATCCCCGCGCACAGCATCGTTCAACAGCAGGGCGACAACGTGGTCATTCGTCCCCGCCGCAAACT
>CAMCWW010000127.1:0-9136 GCA_945882935.1 Opitutus sp. GAS368 | reverse complement strand
CCGCCGGTGTAGCTGGTGTTGGCCTGATGCATGAACATGTTTTCGACATATTCACCCGGAAGCGCATCGGACCGCTTGGGCGGAGCGATATCTTCGTTGAACCGGCCAAAGGTGCGCGTGCCGACATACTCATAGACGCGGTTCCAATCGCGGCGGGCACCGAACAGCGATTGCAACTTGCCGCGGAAATAGCGGCCGCTCGCCGAGAAGGACGTGGCATACGACTGGCGCCATTCGGTGCCACTCGTCGCCGAAGTGCCGGCGGGAAAGAGGCGAAGGGCCACCATGTTAACTTTGTCCGTCACGGGCAGATTCTCCGGTTTGAGCCGGTCGAAAAGCTCCCGCGAGTAGAATTTTGGGTCGTCGAGGTAGAGTCGGAGACGGCCGCGATCGGTGTTAAGGTTGAGGGCGGCGGCCGTGCCGTTCTCGACGCCCTTGATATTAAAATACTGCCAACGGAGATTGTCGGTGGCGTCCTCCTTGTATTCGGCGCTCAGCACAAACAACTGCTGCATCCACTTAAACTTATCGAACTTGTAGACCGCGGTGCCGCGGAAAGAATCCGCTTCATTGCCGAAACGTTTCTGATCGAGCGTGGTATCGATGTAGGGCCGGCCGTTGACATCGAGACTGATCGTCTGGCTGAAAAAGTTGTCGGTGCGCAGAGCCATTTGATTCTGGAAATTGTAAGCCAGCTCCAAATCGATCGGGCCCGCCCGTTGCTCGATCGTGATCGAGTAGGTGTCGAAAGGCCGTGCTTGGCGGTCAAAGGAACCGCGGATGTTGTAATACTTCGGCAGGCCGGCGACGCGTTTGGTGCCGACGATCACCCCGGCAGCGTCGCGCAGGGCCACGCCGTAGAAACCGCCTTCGAGCAGAGAAGGCTGGCCGCCCGCCGGACCGTTCGCCGCCGCCCGGTCTGCCGCCGAGAGCGTCGCTTGCTGCACCCACACGCCGTCGGAGGTAAAATAGGTGCCCTGCGTGCCGTAGCCAAGGGACCGCGCAGACTGCTCGCGGATGAAGACGCCGGAAAAACCGCGGGCGTTTTCAAAATCGCCGCGCTCGTTCTCGACCCGGATGACGGTGTTGCGGAACGGCTGCCAAGTGAGGGCCAAGGTCGCGCCCAAGAGCCCGTATTTGGATGCGTCCTGATAGGTGCGCTCCTCGCGCTTGATCGCGTTGAACCGCAACGCGAGGCCGTCCCGCAATTTCCGGTTGTAGTCAAATTGGAGGCGGTAGGCACCCTCGCTATTGTAGATCGCGGTGGCGGATCCGAAATTTTTCATCAACGCCCGTTTGGTAAAAACCGCGCCCTGTCCGCCCGGTTCAACCTCGCCGAAGATGAGGGAGTTGGAGCCTTTGCCGAAATCGATCCGCTCGACGTTGTAGTTGTCGGACGGGATGTTCCACCGGAAATAATTCCGGCTGACGTTGTTGCCCTGGCTGAGGCCGCGAAACGCAAAGTTCCCCCCTTGATTGTCGTTCTCCATCGTCGGAGCCGCGTAAACGTTGGCCACAAACGCCGCCGTTTCATCGGCCGTGAACAGGCCGAGGTCTTCCATGAAATCGGCCGTGATCGCGTCGATGTTCACCGGCACATCCTTTAGCGCCTGCTTCGTGCGCGTGGCAGACAGGGTGTCATTGGCCGACCAGCCCGTGTCTTGCTCGGAGGAAATCACAAAGGGCGAAAGCCGGACCGCATCGCCGAGTGCGACCACTCTTGGAGCGGCCGGCTCGGGCACCACCTGACCGGACAGGATTGAGGCCGCGAGTGCTCCGGCCAGAAATCCGGAAAAAGCTACGCGACGGGGTGACGTGAGAAAACGAATCAGCATCAGGTTTGGGGTTGGGAGACCTTAAAGAAGGAACTTTAAAAAGAAGGTCGGGCGACGCTTTTTTCTGCCGCTCAGAACCGCACGGTCGCGGTGAGGTCCCACTGCGGCGGCAACACGTAGATTTGCCGGTAGAGCACGACGCCACTGGTCAACGTGGTCGTGCCGACGCGGCGGGTGCTGCCGTTTTCAAGATCAACGAGGTTGCGGCAACCGAGACGGAAGCGGACCTGTTGGCGCCAAATCTTTTGATCGCGCATCACGTAGGCGTTCAACAGGTGCGAAGTGCCGCCGTAGAATTCACGTCCGTTGACGATGGAGAGCAGATAGTTGTCGCGCCAACTGCCGTTGATGCCGACGCGCACACCGCGGAGCGGCTCCCATACGTCGCGTTGAAACGAGTAGTCGGCGATCCAGCTCGCGGACCAGGGCGCCGCCCGGGCGCCGGTGGGCTTGGTTGAGTAGTCACTCGAATCAAGCACCTCTTTGGCGTCAGCAATGAGGGCCGGAGCCTCGTCGCCACGTTTGACGGCGGCTTCGTAGTAGGCGCGGAAGGCCGAAAAATCGGGACGGGTCGTGACATCGGAGTGCGCGAAGGTGAAGCGGAGCTGCACGCCCTTGGCCGGACGGGCGAGGAGCGTCAGATCGAAGCCCTTCGACGATTCGGTTGAGAGCACATCGCGGTATTGGTTCACGTCATTCCACGTGCGAAAATATCGCGGATCGCTGGCGGTGATAGAGTTGGGGTTAACCAGATCTTCGACATCGCCCGCGCTAAAGCTGGAGGGATTCCAACGGAACTCGACGTTGGCGCGGTCGATTTGGAAGACCCCGAGGGTGAGGGTGACACGATTGTCGAACAGGGCGCCTTTGATGCCGATTTCTTTGGTCACCCCCGATATCGGCCCAAAGATTTTTTGGTCGAACGTGCGGGCATCCTGCCAGCGGAAGGAGTCGGAGTAGACGCCGTAGATGTTGATATCGGGTGTGAGCACATAAGTGAGGCCGGCGGTATAACTGGTGTTGAAAAGATGCAGGGCAGGATTCTCGACGTATTCACCGGGCACGGCATCAGCGCGACTGGGCGGGGGGATGTCTTCCCGGTAAGCGCCAAACGTTCGGGTGCCCCGGTATTCGTAGGTCCGATTCCAATCCCAGCGCACACCGAGCAACGACAACAGACGGCCCTTGAAATAATTTCCGCTGGCCGAGATCGCGCCGGCGTAGGCTTGGCGCCATTCGGTCCCGTCCGCCGCATTGCCGAAGGAAAGTTGTTTCGCTTGAAAATCATTGGTGACGGGCAGGCGCTCGACGGTGAAGCGGTCGAAGAGTTCGCGGGAGTAGAACTTGGGGTCGTCAAGGTAGAGGCGGAAGCGGACGCGGTCGCTGGTCTGGTTGACGGAGGTAACCAGGCCGTTTTCAAAACGCTTCACATTGTAAAGCGCCTTGCGGTAATTATTGGTGAAGTCTTCGCGGTATTCGACGCTGCCGATGAGGAGTTGCTTCATCCACGTGAATGGCTGCAAAGGCAGCACCGCCGTCCCGCGGAACGCATCGACGTCGTTGCCGAAGCGTTTCGAGTCGATGCCAGTGGTGTCGATGTAGGGGCGGCCGTTGACGTCGACGCTAATCGTGCTGTTGAAAAAGTTGTCGTTGCGCAGGCCCTCTTGGTTCTGGTGATTATAGGCGAGTTCGAGACCGAGTTTTCCGATGCGCTGCTCGACCGTGACGGAGTAAGTGCTAAACGGCCGGCCCTGGCGGTCGAACGAACCGCGG
Source organism: Opitutus sp. GAS368 (assembly GCA_945882935.1). Classification (GTDB taxonomy): domain Bacteria; phylum Verrucomicrobiota; class Verrucomicrobiia; order Opitutales; family Opitutaceae; genus Tous-C4FEB. Next base: position 5,528 of record CAMCWW010000127.1, on the reverse strand, counting down.
AGGTTGTAATGTTTTGGGTTTCCGAAAATCCGCTTCGTGCCCACGACCACGCCGGCGGCGTTACGCATGCTGACGTCAAAAAAGCCGCCCTCAAGCAACGTCGGACTGCCGCCGGCCGGGCCGTTGGTCGAGCTGCGATCGGCCGCGGCGAGGGTCGATTGATTGAACCAGGCGCCGTCGGACGTGAACCACGGACCGGCGCTCGTGAAGCCGAGGGAGCGCGCGGACTGTTCGCGCACGGTATTGCCGGCGAAGCCGCGGGCGTTGTCGAAATCGCCGCGTTCAGCTTCGAGGCGGACGAGCGTGTTGCGGAAAGGCTGCCAAGTGAGCGCGAGTGTCTCGCCGGCAAGTTTGTAGGCGGACGCATCCTGAAAGGTGCGCTCCTCGCGGCGCACGGCGTTGAAGCGGAGAGCGAGACCACTGCGAAGCTTGCGGTTGACGTCGAGCTGCATGCGGTAGGCGCCGTTGCTGCCGTATTGGGCAAAAGCGGTGCCGAAGTTTTTCATCAGCGCGCGCTTGGTGAAGACCGATCCCTGGCCGCCGGGTTCAACATCGCCGAAGATCAGCGAGTTCGAGCCTTTGCCGAAGTCGATCCGCTCAACGTTGTAAGTATCGCTCGGGATATACCAACGGAAGTAATTGCGCGAGACGTTGAATCGCTGGGAGAGGCCGCGGAAGGAAAAGTTGTCGGTCTGGTTGTCGTTTTCCATCGTCGGCGCGGCGTAAACGTTGGCGACGAATTTGGTGACCTCATCGGCGGTGTTCAGGCCGAGATCTTCCATGAAATCGGAAGTAATCGCGTCGATGTTCACCGGCACGTCCTTCAACGCCTGCTTGGTGCGCGTGGCCGACAGGGTGTCGTTGGCCGACCAGCCCGTGTCCCGCTCGGTCGAAAGTACGAAGGGTGAGAGCTGAACCACCTCTTCCTGCGCCACCGCGGTTGGAACAGCGGGCTGGGGAGCGCCCTGTCCGAACAAGCTCGAGACCATGGCCCATCCGACCAACGGGCGCAGCGAGGCCAAACGACGGGTCAAAGGGTAGGCACAATTTTTCATCGGGGTAGGAAAGGAACCCGCCAAACAACCCAAGTGCGACCGATTGGCAAAATCGAGTCCACTGGCATTGTTGAGTAAAAATCGAACGTATGCTTGTTTTCCTCTAAAATTCGCCGCCTCGATTATCTTTAACCTCATGAACCTAAACTTTAACCAGGCCGCCGGTTGCCTCGTTTCCGCCGTGCAACCGCTCGCTTCATGACGCCAAACCTCCCCAATCCTTCGAATCGCCCGGTCCCGCCTGATCGCGTTTCCATGCGCGAGGTGGCCGAGCGGGCCGGCGTGTCCCGCTCCGCCGTCTCCCTCGCCCTGCAACAGCATCCGAGCATCCCCGTCGCCACCCGTGAACGCATCCACGCTGCCGCCGCGGAACTGGGCTACCGCAAGAATCCCCTCGTCGCCGCCCTCATGCGTTCACGTCGCGCTCCCGCGACGGCGACGCCCGTTCGGGCTACCCTCGCCTATCTCACGGCCGATGCGCCCAATGACGCTTGGCGCGATGCCGCGACGCTGCGGAGCTTTTACACCTCCTCCGCGGCCCGGGCCGACCAACGCGATTTTCGGCTCGATGAATTCTCCCTCACCGATCCCCGCATGAATCCCAAACGCCTCGCCGGCCTGCTCAAGGCCCGCGGGATCCACGGCCTGCTGGTTGCGCCGTTGCCCGGACAACGGAGCTCGCTCGATTTCGATTTCACCGACTTCGCCGTCGTCGGCCTCGGCACCAGCGTCAAAGACCCCGCCATCGACCGCGTTGCCGACGATCATTACCGCAACCTCCAGCTTGCTTTTGAAAACACGCAGGCTCTCGGCTACCGTCGCATCGGACTGGCGTTGCCCGGCAACGTCAGCCGTCGCCTCGAGCACCAGTGGTGGGCGGGCTTTCTGGTCGCGCAGCAATCTCTGCCCCCAAGCCAACGCCCGCCGGCCCTGATGCCGGAAACCCGCGACGAGATTCCGCCCCAACTCAACGCTTGGATCGCCCGCCACCGGATCGACGCCGTCATCTTCGCCCTGCGCGATCAGGAGTTGATGAGCCAGGCTCCCCGTCACGTCGGACTCGTCTCGCTTTCGGTCCACGGCGCGGGCGACGCCATAGCCGGCATCCGCCAGGACGTTGCCCAGATCGGAGCCGATGCCGCCGATCTGCTCATTGAGAAAGTGCAACGCTGGGAAACCGGCACCCACCGCTCTCCCCGCCTGCAATTGGTCCAAGGTGCCTGGTCCGGCGGAATGAGTGCACTCGGTGCCGGTCTTCCCCGCCAGTCGCTGCTCGCTTTGCCTTAGCCCCCGGTTCTCTCAGCCGCAAAAATTCAGCTGAGGGCTGAGCGCCCGGTTTTTAGAGCGTGGCCGCGAGGTTGCGATGGGGTGGACGCGTTCACCGTTTTGTTTTTCGCGATCGTTCTGCCGTCGGAGTTCGACTGCATGGATCCGGCTCAGTGCCACGTCACCCGCGCCCGACCGAAAAAGCTTTCGCCCCGACCGTCCGTCCCCGCAACGTCGCCCGCCATGCGCGCCTTGCTCGCCTTCGACAAATTCAAAGACGCCCTCTCCGCCCCCGAGGCCTGCGCCCTCGCCGCCGGCAGCCTCCGCGCCCGCCACCCGCACTGGTCCCTCGACTCGTGCCCACTCACCGATGGCGGCGAGGGGTTTTGCGAAATCCTTACTCAAGCCCTCGGTGGCACGTTTGAAACCCACACCGTCACCGGCCCGCGCGGCGAACCCGTCGTCGCCCGACTGGGATTTGTCCCCCTCGCCCTAATCCCACCCGCCGCCCGCGCCCTCCTCCAAATCGAAAATCGAGATTCGAAAATCGAAAATTCTCACGTCGCGATCATCGAAATGGCCGCCGCCTCCGGCCTCGCTCTGCTCGCGCCGGAGGCCCGCGATCCTTGGCTCACCTCGACCACCGGCACCGGCGAACTCATCCGCCTCGCCGCCCGTCCCGGCGTCGCCGCCATTTTGCTCGGGCTCGGCGGCAGCGCCACCAGCGATCTTGGCCTCGGCGCCCTCGCCGCCCTCGGACTCACCTTCGTCTCCGCCACCGGTGAGCTGATCGACCCGCCCGCGCCCGCACGTTGGGCCGAAATCGCCCGGCTCGAAGGCCGGTTGCCCACCGATCTGCCCCCGCTGCGGATCGCCTGCGACGTCGCCAATCCCCTCCTCGGCCCCAACGGCGCCGCCGCGATTTACGGCCCCCAAAAGGGCCTTCGCCCCGCCGACCTCCGCCGCCTCGACAAAGAAGCCGCCCGCCTCGCCCTCTTGCTTTGCCGCCACGCCGCGCAGCCCGACGCCCTCATGGACGTCCCCGGCGCCGGTGCGGCCGGCGGCATCTCGTTCGGCCTCATGGCGGCAGCCTCCGCGCAACTCATCTCCGGCTTCGACCTCGTCTCCGCTTGGCTCGATCTCGATTCCCGCCTCGCCGCCGCCGATCTCGTCCTCACCGGCGAGGGCCGTTTCGACGCCAGCTCGCTCAGCGGCAAAGGCCCCGGCGCTCTCGCCGCCCGTGCCGTCGCCCTGGGCAAACCGGTCCACGTCTTCGCCGGTGCCATCACCGCCGCACTCGTCCCCGGCCTGGCCCTGCACGCGATCACGCCTCCCGGCACACCCCTGCCCGCCGCCCTCCGCGCCGCTGCCACCAACCTCACGGCGGCCGTCGACCGCACGTTTGATCCAGCGTCACCTTCCGGCTCGACGGCCTGAGCACCCCACGCAACGGTAACGCAACTCATGGCCGTCCCCGAGCGCGTTTCTGCCGTCCGATTCTTCGTCGCCCTCGCGACGGCCACCTTCGGCCTCTTCGGTTGCGCCGCCACTCCCGCCGCCCCGCCGGCCCGCCCCACCGCCGCGCCCACCAATCCTCCGGCCCGCGTCTACTTCACCCCGCCGCGCGCCGATCCCGCGCCCCGCATGATGCTCGGCATCGACGCGCTTGAGGCCGACGGTTTTGCCGCCGTCCGTGGGAAACGTCTCGGCCTCCTCACCCATCCCGCCGGCGTCAACCGCAACGGCGTCAGCACCATCGACGTCCTTCGCCGCGCCCCCGGCGTCAAACTCGTCGCCCTCTACGCCGGCGAACACGGCGTCTACGGCGCCCTCCCCGCCGAGAAAAAATATCCCGACCAAATCGACCCGCGCACCGGCCTCATGGTCTATTCGCTCTACAGCGGCGTCGCCTACAAAGGCAAAAGCTTCAAAGCCTCCCCCGCCCAGCTCAAAGACATCGACGCCCTCGTCGTGGACCTGCAGGACATCGGCACGCGGAGCTACACGTTTACCAGCGCGATGAAACTCGCCCTCGAAGCCTGCTTTGAAAACGGCAAGGAACTCATCGTCCTCGACCGACCCAATCCCCTCGGCGGCCTCAAAGTCGACGGCCCTCTGCTCGACGCGAAATGGATGAGCTACGTCGGCGCCTTTCGCGTCCCCTATGTCCACGGCCTTACGATGGGCGAACTCGCCCGGCTCGCCCGCGACGCCCAAGCCCCCGGCGGCATCGACGTCACGCCCGCGCAACGCGCCGCCGGCAAACTCACCGTCATCTCCATGCGCGGGTGGACGCGCTCGATGCGTTGGCCCGAAACCGGGCTCACTTGGGTGCCCACGTCCGGCGGCATCCAAGATTACGCCGCCGTGATCGGCTATCCGATGACCGGCCTCGGCACCTACCTCGGCGGCTTCCGCAGCGGCGTCGGCTCCGAACACATCTTCCGCGGCGTCTCCCACAAAACCACGCCGCGCGAAGCGCTCGAAAAAGAACTCCGCGCCCTGCCGCTCGCCGGCGTGCAGTTCCGCACCATCAGCGTGCCCAACCCCAAGACCGGCAAACCCGCCGTCGGCCTCTACACCGAGATCGCCGATTTCGACGCCTGACAGCCCACCGAGCTTGGTTTTCATCTCATGCGCCTCGCCTGCAAACGGGAGCCGAAGAATCCCTTCGCCGCCGCCAAGCCCGGCGAAGTCAACGGCTTCATCCGCCACCTGGGCCGCGAAGCCTTTGTCCGCGCCCTCCCACGGAACGGAGTCCGCCTCGACCTAGATTTCTGGTTCAAGCAATGGCGCGAACAGGCCCGCATCTATCAAGAGCAGAGCAAGCGCTATTGGCTCTATCGCTGATCACTTGATCAATTTGCGAACGGCGGCACCGAAACCCGCCGCGTGCCGACGCCCCCTCGCTTTCCGCCTTGCCCGATCCGGCGCGATCTCGCGATGTAAATTGTCCGGCGCGACTCGGCTCGCGTCCTTTCTATGAATCCCCAACGCAAAATCGTCACAGCTTCCCCGGAGAACAGCGAAACCCCGTTGGAAAACTCCGCCGGCTGGGTCACCCCGAACCGGCTCTTCTTTGTCCGCAACCACTTCGAGCCGCCCGCCGTTTCCGACGCGGCAAACTGGGAATGCACGCTCGGCGGTCTTGTCGCCCGGCCGACCTCATGGACGCTCGCCCAGCTCGCCGCGATGCCGCAGCACGCC
>CAMCWW010000126.1:0-9326 GCA_945882935.1 Opitutus sp. GAS368 | reverse complement strand
CGATCCGTCAGCAGCCGGGGCCGCCGGATTCCCCGCGGACTCAAACGGAAAATGTCCGGCTATCCGCTGCGTCACGCCCGCGCCCCCACTCAGGTCCAGCTCCATCTGCCCGTCATCTCTGCTCCCTCTTCTAAGTGAACAGTATTGGGTTTAGCACCGGGGAGGCTTCCGCCGCCGGCTTTTTTTGATCCGGAAGGTTGAGCCCCTGCAAGGTTGGCCCGTAGATCTTCGCGCCATAACCACGCGCAATAGAGGCCGGCGGAGGTCATCAGAATGAGGAGCAGGAGCTGATTCATCGGCTTATGGCGTCTCCGGGGGTTGTCTATTTTGAATATCCCAATAAATCATCCCCTGTCGTATGACCAGCCTCGCTTCTCCCGGAAAACCATTTCCGTCCACCTTTGGGGCTGGATTTGGGCACCTTGCGCCGCACATGGCGGAGCTTGACCGCTTTCTTCATCACGAACTTGCCACGTTCGAGCCAGAGATTCGCGAGATGGCCGACTACTGCATCGATACCTCAGGCAAGCGCATTCGTCCCGCTTTGGTCTTCTTGAGCGGCTGGCGCGGGCCGGGCGTGATCACGCCGAACCTCGTGCGAGTCGCCGCCGTCGTCGAACTCGTCCATTTGGCGACCCTCGTGCACGACGATATTATGGACGAGGCCGACGTGCGCCGAAGCCGTCGCACGGCGGCCCGTGAGTTTGGTCCGGTCGCCGCCGTTTTGTTGGGTGATGCACTTTTCGCTCATGCCCTGCATCTTGCCACCCAGTTTCCGACGACCGAGGTGTGCGCGGCGGTCTCGGAGTCCACGCGCCGGGTTTGCGCGGGCGAGATTGTGCAGACGCTGCGCCGCGGTTCCCTCAATATCACTCTCGCCGATTACCAGCGGATCATTGATCTCAAGACCGCCGAGCTGTTCCGGGTGTCATGCTATCTCGGCGCGAAGCTGTCCGGCGCTGAGCCCGCTTGCGCCGAGGCGGTGGCCCGGTTTGGCCGCCATCTCGGGATCGGCTACCAAATTTACGACGACCTCGCCGATTACTTCGGCAACGAAGCCCGCATCGGGAAGACGCTCGGCACCGACCTCGCGAGCGGGAAAATAACCCTGCCGTTGATCAAACTCAGCGAGCGGCTGTCGGTTCTTGAGCGGGAGGCGCTCTCGGAGGAAATCACGGGCAAGCGTCCGGCCCAGCTCGCGCTCCGCTTGCAACAGATGAATGACCTGGGCGTATTCGCCGCCGTAACGGCGGCGGTGCACGAAGAGATTGCCAGGGCGTGCGCGGCGTTGGCGCCGTGGGCTAATTTTCCGGCGACGCCCCATTTGCTGGCGCTGGGCGAGGTCCTGCGCGGTCAGGTGGCGGCGCTGCAAATCCGCGGTTGAGCGGTCAGCGACGCGCCTCGGCGCGTTCCCACGCGAAGAGGTATTGCTGGGCGAGGCCGGCGAGCGGCCCGAAGTGAGCGCGGCCAAACTGCGCGACTTGCGCGGGCTTCCAGCCGACGAGGCCGTAGCGTCGCTCCATCGTTTTTAGAATCCACACATCGACGGGAAACGCTTCCAGTCGGCCGGCGCCGAAGAGGAGCACGCAGTCGGCGACTTTCTCACCCACGCCCGGGAGCGAAATGAGCCGCGTCTTCGCCTCGGCGTAGGGCGCGGCCTCCGTCTCTTCGAGCCAGCCGGGGTGTCGGGCGATAAACTGCGCCGTCTCGTGGATGTAGCGGGCGCGGAAGCCAAGGAGACACCCGCGTAGCTCGGCTTCGGGGACGACGGCGATTTCCGCCCACGTCGGCAGGCGGTTGAACCGGAGCAGGGCGGGATTTGGCGAACCTGCGTCACCGATGGCGGCACCATGGCGCTCGGCGAGGAGCGCCATCATTTGTTTGATCTGCACGATCTGCTTGGTGGCGCTGCAAAGGAAGCCGAGCAGGGTTTCGCCGAAGGGCTGACGCAGAATGCGCAGATCGGGAAACGCGGCGATGCACCGGGCGAGATGGGCGTCGCTGCGCCACGGCAGCGTATCGGCGAGCGCGCGCGGATCGCCGTTACCATCGAGGTAGCGCAGTAACGCGGCTCCGGTATCGGTAGTGAGGGCGGACCAGTGCAGCCGGGCGTCGGCGTCGAGGCTGAGGCGCGCGACGTGGTGATTCCATTGGCCGAGGTAGGTGCCGCCCGGCTCGGGCTGCCAACGAAATGCTTGCCCGCCGTCAACCGTCTCCGCGAGGACCGCCGCGGACGGCGCGTGGGTCAGCGCGAGTGGTTGCCGCGGAGTCCAACGGGCCGTCGTCACGGTGCGGATTTGGCCCAGAGGAAACTTTCGCGACTCGCGAGCTCTTCGCCCTTGCCGTTGACGAGGGCGAGGCGCCACGCGACGGGATGGGTTTTGCGATCGGGCCAATCGATACCGGTGAGACCGAGGTTGAAGACGATCTCCCGGCCGATGAGCCCGACGGGAAAGGTGTAGGTCTTCGCCTGCGGGGCGTCGGGTTTGATGATCTGGAGCACAAACTTTGCGTCCGCGGCCTTGAGCGTCGTCTTGGTGCGCACGAGAAAATAGTAACCGGCGCGGGTTTCGGGTTGGCTGCGAAGGACGGTGTGCCGACCGGTGTTTTCTTGGCCGTCGAAATATTCCGAGATCCGGTCGAAGGACTCGGCGGTGCGCCACGCGGGCCAGATCCGGACGAATTCGACGTCGTCGGCGTGCGCAAGGAAGGGCACCACGAAAAACACAAAACACGCGAAGGTCAGAATGCGGCTGCGGCTCATGCAGCGAAAGGTGCGGGACAGAAGGGTCGGCGACAAGCGCGTGCGTGGTTCCTTACGGTTCCAGCCGGACGAGTTGGAAGCGGCGGATGCTCAGCGGAGCGGGCTCCCAGTTTTTCACGGCGGGATGGATCAGGTAGGTGCGGGCGCGGTGGACGAGCGGGGCGACCGGGGCTTGGTTCAGCAGGAGCGCCTCGGCCTCCTGGAAAAGGGCGAAGCGCCGCACCGGATCGGCGGTGGCGGTGGCTTGGTCGAGGAGCGCGTCGTAGGCCTTGTCGCCCCAGCCGGTCCAGTTCTGGCCGTTGCCGGTGCGGAAGATTTCAAGGAAGGTGGCGGGATCGGGGAAGTCGGCGGTCCAACCGAGGAAGCCGAGGGTGTGGGCGAGGTTTTGTTGGTTTTGAAACAGTGTTTTCTGTTCGAAGGGCTCGATCGTCACGCGGATGCCGAGCTCGCGCTGCCACATGGCTTGGATGGCTTCCATCATGCGGGGCTGGTTTTCATCGTTGAGCACCTGCACGGGGATGGAGGGGAAATTTTTCCCGCCGGGAAAGCCGGCCTCGGCGAGAAGGCGGCGGGCTTCGGCCGTATCCAGCGCGACGTGCGGGCGAGAGACATAGGTGCCGCAGTTGGGCGGAACCATCGCGGCGGCGGCGAGGAAGGCGCCGTTGAGGACCTTTTGGGCGAGAGCGTCGCGATCCACCGCGAGGGCGAGGGCGCGGCGCACGCGTGGATCGGTGAAGGGGGCTTTGGCGGCGTTGAAGTTGAGGTAGGTGATGTTAAGGAGTGGATCGATGCGGAGGGGCGAGGGGGACTGGGCGCGGTAAGTGGGGAGCTTTGACTTCGGCACATCGAAGGTGACGTGGACCTGGCCGGCGCGGAAGTTGAAGTCCTCGGTGTCGGATTTTTCGGTGGGAAAAAAGACTACGCTCTCGAGCGAAGTGCGGGCGGCGTCCCAGTAGCGGGGATTTTTCGCGACGACGAGACGGGCGTTGGGCGACCACTCGGCGAGGGTGAAGGCGCCGTTGCCCACGAGATTGCCGGGGCGGGTCCACGGATTGGCGCGGTCGTCGCTCCGGCCGAATTTCTCGATCGTGGCGCGGTGCACGGGCATCCAGGTGTTGTGGGCGGCGAGCGCGGGGAGATAGGGCGTGGGGTGAGTCAGGTGGAGTCGAAGCGTGCGGTCGTCGATGATTTCAACGCCGACCTCGGAAAAATCCTTGAGGTCGCCCTTGTTGAAACGTTCGGCGTTCTTGAGCGGCCAGAGCATGTAGGAGTAGCCGGCACCGAACGCCGGGGTGAGAATGCGTTGAAAGGAAAACGCGAAGTCGCGGGCGGTGACGGGATCGCCGTTGGACCAGCGGGCGTCGGCGCGGAAGTGAAACGTGTAAACGAGGCCGTTTGCGGAAATTTCCCAGCGCTCGGCCACGCCGGGGAGGGCGGCGGAGGATGGTTCGTCGGTGACGGTGAGTCCCTCGTAGAGCGAGGCGAGGATGATGCCATCGGTGAGCGAATCGACGACATGGGGATCGAGGGAGGCGGGCTCGTTCTGATTGCCGAGGAGGAGAGTTTTCGTGCGGAGACCCGCCTCGGCGGGGGTCTCACGTTTGCCGCAGGCGGCGAGCAACAGGGCGATGGAAGCGAGCAAGAGGGCGAAGACACGAAGGCGCATGGGGGAGATGAAACGGACGGTTGGCGGCGGAGGCAAAAAAGTTTTCCGTGTGCTCTAAGAAAGCCGGCGGCGGCGCTTTCAAAGCACGGGAGTTCTTGCCCTCGGCTCAGGAAGTGAGCTGATCAACGGCGATCTCTACAGGGTGACCCGGATAGAAAATGGCGACCGCGGGCAGATACGCGGCGCGGCGGTGCAGTGACCGCGGCGATTCGAAGTGGGCGCGGGGCGGATCGATCTGAGCGTAAGCAACACTTACTCGGCATCGCGGGCAACGGTGCCGACACGACCGGCGGGTCGATTGAAGCGACCGGACGGCTCGAAACATTTGTTGCGCGCAGCGCTCGGCTGGGCCCGGGTTGCGGTGGGGGAGAATTTCGACGTTTCGAGTCAAAGCGCGTCGCTCGACGAAGCGGGACCGGGAGCAAGCCGCGACAGCTACCGCGACGATGGGTTTTCGTTCGACGCGGGCGGTTGGTGGCAGGTGACGCCGCGCTGGCGGGCGACGATGGCCGGGACGAATCTGACCAACGCTCCCGAGCGCAGCTACGAGGCGACGGCGTTCCGGGTGACGCGAAACCAATACAGCTCGACGACGTGGAGGCTCGGGGTGGCGGCGAAGTGGTTCAGGGGCGCCGGTGCCCGGCTTAAATCACGCTGCGAGGGCGTGGATGTAGTGGGAGAGCTGGCGGTCGGTGAGGGCGGGGTCGCGTTGCAGGGCCGTGAGAGCTTTTGGTTCCCACAACATGCTGCGGAGGGGATCGAGGAAGCGGCGGGGGAGATGGGGTTGAACGACGTTGCGGAGGATCGCGAGAGTCTGGCGCGACGCAGGCAGGCCGAGCCATTCGAGGATACCGAAGACGCCGTTGCGCTCGTGGACGACGTTGATTTCGGACCAGCGTGGGGCGGAGGTGCCGCGGAGGTCGACGTGGGCGGAGACGAACGCGGTCAGGGCGGGGGTTTCGGCGAGATCGGCGAGCAGGCCGGGGCAGCGGGCGGCAACTTGGAGTGCCTCGAGACGGGCGAACGCGAATTGGGCGATAAATTCGCGAACGGCAGCAGGAATGAATTCGAGGTAGGGTTGCCAGTCGGCGGCAGTGAGAGTCTTGGCGGCGGTGGCAAGGGATTCCGGTCTCGGGGCGAGCGCGATCCATTCGGTGCCGTAAAGGCGCTCGAATTGGACCTCGGGCCAGTGGGTGACGCGGTGGAGGACGCCGCTGTGCGACCAGGTGAGGGCGAGGGGGACGGAGCAGAGCACGCGGCGGGCGCGGCCGGTGACGGTGGCGGGGCGGGAGGAGGCGCGGGCGCGGAGGGGAGATGGAAGTGAAATCATGTACCCACTCTAGCGTATGGGGTGGGACATTGGCTGGGTCAGGGGTGAAATGGTGGAAGATTTTTTTAACCACGAAACCCGCGAAATACACGAAAGAGGAGGGAGGAGAGATTTGGCGAGCTGCCCACGGAACCCACGGAATACACGGAAGAATCTAGCGGGAGAAGGGACGGATAAGGAGAACTGGAATAATGTGACGGGAAAAACGGGGAGTCCGTGAATCACGCAAAAGGGCGCGAATGGCGGAGGGAGGGGATCGCACCTTTTGGATTTCTGGGCTCGGGATTTATTTGCGCAGATTAGCGTGATTCGAGGGCAGATCGTTTTGAGCCGAGAGAGTGGAGCGGGCGCGGAATCGAATTGCGCCGGGGAAACGGCTGGGGCCGGATGGAGCCAATCAGCATGAATCCTCGCTCCCAGTCTTCCCGGCCCCCTCTGGAGCGGATGCTGCGAATCCACGAGGAACTGCGGCGCGGCGCGCTCGTGAATTGCACCATGCTCATGCATGCGCTCGAGGTGTCGCGGAAAACGGTGGTGCGCGACATCGCGTTCATGCGGGACCGGCTGGAGCTGCCGATCGAGTTCGACAGCGGCATCCAGGCCTACCGCTACACGGAAAAGGTGAGTTCGTTTCCCACGGTGAACGTCACCGAGGGCGAACTGCTCGCGCTCCTCGTGGCGCAACGGGCGCTCGAGCAGTACCGCGGGACGCCGTTTCACCATCAGCTGGAGGTGGCGTTTGCGAAATTGTCGGGCGGGTTGCAGGACAAGATTTCGTTTTCGCCGGCGGACGAGCTGCGCGCGGTGTCGTTTAAAAATATCGGGCTCGGGAAGACCGATCTCACGGTGTTCAACGCGCTCAGCGCCGCCGTGCTAAAGAGCACCGAAGTGGGCTTTGCCTATCGGAAGCCGGGCGGGACCAAGGCGGAGCCGCGACGGGTGCAGCCCTACCATTTGGCGAACCGGGAGAACTCGTGGTATCTCGTGGGATTTGATTTGGAGCGCGGGGCGTTGCGGACGTTTGCGTTGCCGCGCATCAGCGACGTCGTGACGACCGCGGTCGAGTTCGAGCGGCCGGAAGATTTTTCGCCGGAGAAATTTTTCTCCAGCGCGTTGGGGGTGTTGGGCGGGGAAGGGAATTTCACGGTAGTGATCCGGTTCGACGCCACAGTGGCGGAGCGCGTGCGGGAGCGGGAATGGCATGAATCGCAAGAGATGCGCGAACTGCCGGGCGGTGCGTTGGAGCTGAAGTTGCGGCTAGGCGCGCTGGTGGAAGTCGAGCAATGGGTGCTGGGCTGGGGCGCGGCGGCCGAGGTGATCGGGCCGGCGGAGTTTCGCTCGAGCGTCAAGGCGACCGTGGCGCGGTTGAGGAAGATGTATGGGTAAGTGAGGAAGCGAGCGGGCGAGCGGAGCGGAAGCGGGTCGGGCGGACGGCAGGTCGGAGGGCGGTGAGACGTGGCCGTGGGCGTGGGCCGTGGGCGCGGAGGGCGGGTCGGAGACTTTGCCCCCTTCGCGTGCTCGCGGCTTGCGGAGTGGTGGACGAGCGGCCACGGTTTCCCCTCAGCCCTGAATGAACCCTTACGAGAACACCGATGAACATCAGCCCGTGACCTGGGTGAAGGGGTATCCCGTTTATGCGGCGCATTTGGTCGTGTTGGGTTACGTGGTGTCGTTGTTCGCGACCACGTTGTTACTGGCCCTTAAGCTGGAGGCTTGGCTCGGCTGGCTGACGTTTGAAAGCGCAGCGGTGCTGCGCGGCGATGTGTGGCGCATCCTCACCTACGGCCTCGTGAATCCCCCGAGCCTCGGGTTCGTCATCGATATGGCGATGATCGGTTGGTTCGGGCGAGAGGTAGAACGCGTCTATGGCCGGAATTCATTTTTGGCGTTTTACGGGTGCCTGTATTTGGTCTCGCCGCTGATCTTCACAGTTTTCGGTGCGTGGTTGCCCGCCAAGCTGGTGGGTGAATCGGGTTCGCTCGCGTTGTTTGTGGCGTTTGCGGCGATCTATCCAACCGTGCCGATGTTCTTCAACGTGCTGGCGGCCTGGATGGCGGTGATTTTGGTCGGGCTCTATACGCTAATGGCGCTGAGCGCGCGGAATTGGACGGCGCTGATCACGCTCTGGTCGACGGCAGGATTTGCGTTGGCCTATGTGCGCTGGAAGCAGGGTCGGCTGGATTTGACGCTCCCGCGCATCGAGTGGCTGGAGAAGCAGCCGAAAACCAGATTGCGGGTTTTGCCCGATCTTGAGCCGGCGGCGAAGACGAGTGCCAAAGTGGAGCCGAAGCGCCCCGAGGCGACGACCGCACGGGTCGGGCTGGATAAAACGGCGACGAGCGAAGTCGATGCGCTGCTGGATAAGATCGCGCAGTCGGGCATCGGCAGTCTGACGGCCAAAGAGCGCGCAAGGCTGGAAACGGCGCGGGCGGAACTGCTGAAGCGGCGGTGAGGCGGGGTGGGGTCGGTAGGGGCCCGCGATAGACGCGAATCACGCGAAAGTCGGAGGGGTGCCCACGGAATACACGGAAGGCACGGAAAAATCGGAGAACAAATCAGAGCGGAGAGATGGCGGGAGGATGCCGTAGCCGCGGGTTGAGCGGGGTGAGGTCACCCCGCCTACAGTGGGCGGAGGGCGCGCACGAGGCGCGCCCCGAAGGCGGAATTAGGGGGCTGGCGTGACCGTGTAGGTCGCTCCGGGGTGGTGGTAAAATCGACGGTGGTCGCGGGTCGGAGCATGAGGACGGGGAGGGTGGCGGGGTCCGCGATCTCGGGTGTGCCCGCGGCGACGGTGGCGAAGAATAAATTCGGGTTGGGTCCGGTGGTGGGTTTGGGTTGGGCGCCGGTGATGGTGACGGGCGTGGCGGTGCGCAGGCGGAGGTTGCCGCCAAGTTTGGAGCGGATTACCGCGCGGGTGAGTTTGCCCTCGGTCCAGGCGAGATCGACTTCGAAGCCGCCCCGGGTTTTGAGGCCGGTGAACGCGCCGCTGGGCCAGACGGACGGGAGCGCGGGCAGGAGTTGGAGGACGCCAGCGTGGCTTTGCACGAGCAGTTCGGCGATGCCGGCGGTGTAGCCAAAGTTACCATCGATCTGAAATGGCGGGTGCGCGTCGAGCAGGTTCCGGTAGAGGCCGCCGCCCTTCATCGAGGTCTCCGAGGTGCCCACGAGATTGAAAAGATTTTGGATGATTTTGTAGGCGTGGTCGCCGTCCAACATGCGGGCCCAGAAATTGATCTTCCAACCCATGGACCAACCGGTGGCTTCGTCGCCGCGGAGCTCGAGGGTGCGGGCGACGGCGCGGAAAAGTTCGGGCGCGGTGTCGGGGGTGATCTGGTTGCCGGGGTGGAAGCCGTAAAGGTGAGAGAGGTGGCGGTGCTTGGGGTCGGGCTCTTTGTAGTCGGTGCGCCACTCCAGGAGTTGGCCGCGATACCCGGGAGGGAATTAGTGGCCGTTTTTACCGTGTTGGGACCGGAAACGCGCGAGCTCGGGGTAGGCGCGCTGCGGGTCGCCATAGCGATTGCCGGCGTGGTCCTGGCCGCGAGCGAGATAAAGGTGATGCCAGGTAC
>CAMCWW010000125.1:0-9385 GCA_945882935.1 Opitutus sp. GAS368 | reverse complement strand
CCCATCTGCCCATCGGTGCCGCCATCCCGCCCAGCCCTCATGCCGTTTCGTGCAGCTTGCCCACGATGCACTCCGTCCGCGGCTACGAGGAAAAATCTCCTGAAATCATCCGCCAACTCGCCACCGGCTACCCGCGCTTCGTCGTTCATCCGTTCGCGCTTCAGCTCGCCGCGCACTGCATCGCCAGCAATCCCGCTCTCGCCGGCCAAAAACTCTGGCTCACGTCGTCCCTCGCCATCGCGGAAAATCTCGTCGCACACCTCAGCGCTCCCGCCCCCGGCGCCGCCCTTCTCTTTATCGACACCCACGGCCTCCACGGCGTCGCCCACCCCGTCGCCCACCCCGCCCTCTCCGCCCTCGCCAAGACCTATCTGCAAAACCTCGGCGGCTTCCTCTCCTCCCGCGAAGCCGAGGATCACCTCCTCCGCCTCGGGCTCCGCGCCGCCGTTTATCCCGAGGCCATGTTCGCCGGCGACGCCCCCGCCGAGATCCGCCGCCACCTCTTGGCCGTCCTCAACTCCGACCTCGCGCCCACCGCCACGCCCGTCGCCGACGCCGACCTTTTTCTCACCAACTGCGGCATGAGCGCCATCTACGCCTCCTTCCGCGCCGTCGCCGACCTCCAGGCCAGCCGCGGCCGCACCGTCTGGATTCAACTCGGCTGGTTCTACCTCGATACCATCGCGATCCTCAAAAAATTCACCGCCTCGCCCGCCGACTACGTTTACCTCCGCAACCCGCTCGATTTCGACGCCATCGCCCGCATCTTCGCCGCCCACGGCGCCCGCATCGCCGGCGTCGTCGCCGAAGTACCCACCAACCCGCTCCTTCAGACCCCCGACATCCCCGCCATCTCCGCCCTTGCCCGCCGCCACGGCGCCCACGTCCTCATCGACGCCTCCACCGCCTCACTCTACAACCTCGACGTTCTCCCCCACGCCGACATCGCCCTCGCCAGCCTCACCAAATACACCGGCAGCGTCGGCGACCTCACCGCGGGCCTCGCCGTCGTCAACCCCGACTTCCCCGACGCCCCCGAGCTCCGCCGCCGCATCGCGCTCGCCGCCGAGCCCCTTTACGCCCGCGACGCCGCCCGCCTCGCTCACGAGATCGCCGACACCGAAGCCGTCCTCGAAAAAATCCACGCCAGCACCCCCCGCGTCGTCGCGTTTTTGGAAAACCACCCCACCGTCAAAGACGTCTACTGGGCCCGCCACGCCGCCAGCGTCGCTAATTTCGAAAAACTCGCCCGCCACCCCCACGCCACCGGCGGCTTGATCACTTTTTCCATCCGCGAAATCGGTGGCCTCGAAAAATTCTACGACCGCCTCCGCCTCCCGAAAGGCCCGAGCTTCGGCATGACCACGACGCTGATTTGTCCGTTCATGTATCTCGCGCACTACGACCTCGTGACCACCCCCGCCGGCCTCGCCGAATTATCCGCCAGCAACCTCGACCCCGACCTCCTCCGCCTCTGCGTGGGCTGCGAACCGGTCGAAGAAATTATCGCGGTGCTCCGTGAGGCGCTGGAGCACGGCACAGCCGCACTCTAAATAAAGTGGCCGATCCCCGAGCGGATGTGAAGATGCAGCGCAGCGTTCACTGAGGTTAGATCACTGGGTCGGAATCATCCACGGCCAGAGGTAGGCCTGCAGCATCACGAGCACGCCCACGAGCAACGCGAGCGCCACGCTGTGCCAGAAAACCGAGCGCAACACGGTGCCGGCATCCGGGCTGTCCTTATGCCCGCCGGTGGCGACCGCGGCCACCACGATGCTTTGGGCGTCGATCATTTTGCCCATCACGCCGCCCGAGCTGTTGGACGCCGCCATCAAAATCGGCGACATGCCTAATTGCTCCGCGGTCACTTTTTGCAGATTGCCGAAGAGCACGTTGGACGAGGTATCGCTGCCCGTCAGCGCGACGCCCAGCCAGCCGATCAGCGGCGAGAAGAACGGGAACCACCAGCCGGTGCCCGCCATGACCAAGCCCATCGTCGTGTCCGTGCCGCTGAATTTGGTGGTGAAACCGAGCGCGAGCATCAGCGCGATCGTGAGCAACGAAATGCGCACCGACCAAAAAGTCCGGCCATACACTTTGACGATCTGGAGCGGCTTGAGGCCGAGCACCACGCCCGCAAAAAACCCCGCGAAGAGCAGCGCGGTGCCCGTGGCCGAGAGCGCGTTGAATGTGAAAATCGCCGACTCCGCCTCAGGCTGCACCACCACGGGCGGAACCCGCATGATCGCTTTGTGCAGCAGCGGCATCTCAAACGCCGGCGCAAACCAGGCGTTGAGCGCCTTTTTGATCACGGGCAGGCCCCACAGAAAAACGAACACGCTCAGAAACACCCACGGCAACCACGCCTTCCAAGCCGGTCCATCAACCGGCACCGTTTCAAGGGCCGCGTCCTTCGTCACGGCGTTTTGCTGCATGTCTTTTGGCCGCCAGAATTTCATCAGTACGACGATCGCGCCCATCGAGAAAATCGCCGAAATGATGTCCACGAGCATGGGTCCGATAAAATTGCTCACGAGGAATTGCGAGAGCCCGAAACTCCCGCCCGCCACCAGACACGCCGGCCACACCGCCACCATTCCCCGCCAACCCGCCTGCGCCGCAATCAGCCAGAACGGCACGATCAGCGAAAAAACCGGCAATTGCCGGCCGACCATCGAGCTCAGGAGCTGGAGATCGAGCTCGGTGATTTTCGCCAGCGTGATGAGCGGCGTGCCGAGCGCGCCGTAGGCGACCGGCGCGGTGTTGCCGATCAACGCGAGCTTCGCCGCCTCCAGCGGCCGGAAGCCCAGTCCGATTAACAGCGCGCCGCTGATCGCCACCGGCGCACCGAAACCCGCCGCGCCCTCAATAAAGGCGCCAAAGCTAAACGCGATCAGGAGCGCCTGAATCCGCCGGTCTCCCGACATCGCCGAGACCTGTTTTTGGAGAACCCGGAACTGGCCGGTCTCGACGGTGAGATTGTAGATGAAGATCGCGTTGAGGATAATCCAACCGATGGGAAACAACCCGAACGCCGCCCCGTAACCCGCCGACGCCAACGTCAGCGAGAGCGGCATCTGGTAGACAAAAATCGCCACGCCGAACGCGACGAGCAACCCGGCCAACGCCGCGACTTGCGCCCGCACATGATAAAAGGCGAGCAGGCCGAGCAGGGTGACGATGGGTAGCGCCGCGACTAAAGCGGACAGACCGATGCTACCGAGCGGGGAGTAATTTTGAGACCAAGTCATAAACGGGGTGATTGAAGCTGAGGGACGATCGGTAAACCCGGAGCCCGACCTCGAAGAGTTCGCGCCCGGTGCCAATCCCATGGGATGGGGGCAACCCAAGGGCTTCTAACCTCAACTCATGCCGCCGCCGCTGGATAGCTAAAAAACGTTGGGCATTACTTTTTCTTTCGCCAAGATCGCGTCGGGCCCGCGCTGAAGTTCTTGGGCTCGCCGTCGGGGGTGGTTTCCCGCTGCCTTGAAGCCATGAAGACCCGCCCCACTTCCTTTTTCCGGCTCCTTTTGATCCAGCTCGGGCTGATGGCCGTCGGCGTCTACGCCGCGGCACCGCCCGCGAGGCCCGCCATCGCCATCGAGAATCCACCGCCCGTGCAACTGCTCGTGCCCGGGTTCACCGTGCGGGAACTGCCGCTCGCGTTGCGCAACCTAAACAATCTCGTCTACGCGCCGGACGGGCGGCTGTTTGCCCTCGGCTACGATGGGAACGTCCACCAACTGAAGGACACCGACGGCGACGGACTCGAGGACGCGAGCACACTTTTTTTCGACAACACCCGCGCAGAGATTCCGCCCAGCATCGGCATGGCCTGGGGGCCCGGCGGCCTCTATCTCGCGAGTCGCGGCCGCGTCCTTCACCTCCGCGACAAGGGCGACGGCACCGCGGAATTGCAGACTGTCACGGGCGGATGGCTGCCGCCCACAGCCGCCGCGGGCTCAAACCTCGATGCGATCGGCCTCGCCGTCGATCCTGCGGGCAACATCTATTTTGGCCTCGGCGTCGATGCGTGGAACGGAGCGTATCGGCTCAACAAAAAAACCGGCCTCTCCGATTACAATCAGTTCAGCGAGCGCGGCACGATCATCCGGCTCTCACCCGACTGGAAACGCCGCGACATCATTTCCACGGGATTACGCTTCCCGGTGTCCCTCGCCTTCAACGCCGCGGGGGATCTGTTCTGTTCCGATCAAGAAGGGGCGACGTGGCTGCCCAACGGCAATCCGTTCGACGAGCTCCTCTTCATCGAGAAGGGACGCCACTACGGATTTCCGCCCCGCCATCCCGTCCACCTCCCGGGAGTGATCGACGAGCCGAGCGTGTTCGATTACGGCCCACAACATCAGGCGACGTGCGGCATTCACTTCAACGAACCCGTGGCGGGCGGCGGAAAAATCTTCGGCCCGGAGTGGTGGCGCGGAGATGTTTTCGTCGCCGGCGAATCCCGCGGCAAGATCTGGCGCACGAAACTCGTCAAAACCGCCGCCGGCTATGTCGCGAAGAACGACCTCATCGCCGGCCTCGCGATGCTGACCATCGACGCCGTGCCCACGCCGCAGGGAGATTTGCTCGTGGCGTGCCACAGCGGCGCACCGGATTGGGGCACGGGGCCGCGGGGACAAGGCAAGCTGTTTAAACTCTCATATGCCGATCCGGCCGCCCCGCAACCGGTGCTCGCCTACGCCGCGAGTCCGACGGAGACGCGCATCATTTTCGACCGGCCGGTGGAACCTCTCCGTTGGAAAAATCTGTTGCGGCAGAGCACGCTCACGCAAGGCACGCACGTCGCCGCCGGCGACCGCTTCGAGTCGTTTGTACCCGGCTATCAAGTGGTGAAGGATCAGTCTAAAATGAAACGGGCGGCACTTGCGGTGCTCTCGGCCGGAGTGGCGGCGGATCTATGCTCGGTGGTGCTGCGCTCGGCTCCGCGCACCGCCCCCCTGAATTACGCCGTGACGTTACCCGACGGGCTCGCGGCGGAACGCGCCCACGACCCGGCCCGACGTGAGCTCCCGCAACACGCCGCCATGGATCTGCTCACCGATCTCACGGGCGTGGAAGCCGAGTGGCGCGATGCCGCGGGCCAAGTCGGTTGGTCCGGTTGGCTGCCGCACGTGGACCTCGCCGTCGCGCAGGCGCTCACCGGTCCGAGCGCAGAACACGCGCGTCTGTTTGCACTTTTGAAAACCCCCGGCCGCCTCGTCCTACGCACGCAATGGGATCTGCATCTGATGTTGCGCCAGGCCATCCAACCCGGAGCGAAAATCGATTTCGAATATCCGGCCGAGACTGTGACCGTCGCGCTCAAGCCCGCGAGGGGCTCACTCTTGGCCGTCAATGCACCCGCCACGGCCCAGGTCGAGCGACGCGCCGACGGCGAAGTCTGGATCACGACGAGCTCGCGCGAGAGCCGTTGGTGGCCCGTGGAAATCACCCTCGCCACGGGCGGCACCGCTCCCGCGCTCGACGTGGCGTGGCACACCGCCGAGGACGCACGGCCACGTGCCCTGCCGTTGCGCCGTTTCCTGCTGCCGTTCGCAATTCAGCAAGCGGATACAACGAATGAACCCGTTGCCCGCACGGTTCCGGAGATCGCCGGGGGTGATTGGCTCCGAGGCCGTGAAATTTATCACGGTCAACAGGCCGCGTGCGCCGCGTGCCACCAAGCCCACGGTGAGGGCGGGCTGATCGGACCGGATTTGTCGAATCTCGTCTACCGCGACTACGCCTCCGTGATGAAAGACATTGTGCAGCCGAGCGCGGCGATCAACCCCGACCGCATTGCCTACGTGGTGACGTTAAACGATGGTTCGTCGGCGACCGGCATCGTGCTTGAAGACACACCCCAAGCCGTCGTGCTCGGACAAGTCTCCGGCGCAAACCTCACGATCCCGAAAAACACGATCGCCGGGATGAAAGCGTCCGCCGTCTCACTGATGCCCGAGGGCCTGCTGCAATCGCTCGATCAAAACCAGATCCGCGATCTCATGACCTTTCTCCTCACGGCGCCGACGACGGCAAAACCGAACTAATTGCAAATTCTCGGGCGGCGCGGAATCGGCGGCCGCCGGTTTGGTTGGCGGCCGCTCGATTACCCCCCAGCCGAGTTATCTCAGCTCACGCTCTTGCCCCGCGCACCCTCACCGCTACGGTCCCCATTCCCTCCCATGCTCCGCCTCCCCCATCCCCACCCTGCG
Organism: Opitutus sp. GAS368; assembly: GCA_945882935.1. Classification (GTDB taxonomy): domain Bacteria; phylum Verrucomicrobiota; class Verrucomicrobiia; order Opitutales; family Opitutaceae; genus Tous-C4FEB. The sequence continues at coordinate 3,164 of CAMCWW010000125.1, read as the reverse complement.
GCCCTTGCCGCGACGCTCTGCACCGCCCTTGCCTTCGTTTTGCTCTGCCCCGCGCCCGCCCGCGCCGCCGAGCTCGCCGTCCAAGGCAAATCCGTCATCGGCAAACTGAAGCCGATGGAGCGCAAGCCCGAGGCCGAGATTAACCCCGCCTCCGACGAGGGCCTGCTCGCCCTCCAACGCTTCAAACTCCCGCCCGGCCTCACCGTTTCCCTCTGGGCCGCCGAGCCCATGCTCGCCAACCCCGTAGCTTTTAACTTCGACGAGAAGGGCCGCGTCTTCGTCGCCGAGACCCACCGCTACCGCTCCAGCGTCCTCGATATCCGCGACTACATGTGGATCCTCGAAGACGAGCTCGCCAACCGCACGCAGGACGATTTTCGCGCGATGATCACCCGCCGGTTTGGCCCCGAGGGCGTGGCCGAACTGAGCAAGGAAACCGAGCGCGTGCGCCTCATCGAAGATCGCGCGGGCACCGGCACCGCCGATACCTCCACGCTCTACGCCGACGGCTTCAACACCGCCATCGACGGCATCGCCTCCGGCGTCCTCCCGCACCAGGGCACCGTCTATTTCACAAACATCCCCAGCCTCACCGCCCTCACCGGCGCGCAAAAGGCCGAGACCCGCAAAGACCTCAGCACCGGCTACGGCGTCCGCTTCAATTTCACCGGCCACGATATGCACGGCCTCATCGTCGGCCCCGACGGCAAACTCTACTACAGCATCGGCGACCGCGGCGCGCACGTGCCCACGCCCACCGGCGCCCTCGCCGCCCCGGATTACGGCGCCGTTTTCCGCTGCGACCTCGACGGCTCCAACGTCGAACTCTTCGCCACCGGCCTGCGCAACCCCCAGGACCTGCTTTTCAACGAGGTCGGCGATCTCTTCACCGGCGACAACGATTGCGACCACGGCGATATGGAACGCCTCGTCCACGTCGTCGAAGGCGGCGACTCCGGCTGGCGCGTCGGCTACCAACACGCTCCGATGGGCAACGCCGGCTCTTGGAACCGCGAGCGCATCTGGCTCCCGCGCTTTCCCGGCCAAGCGGCCAACCACCTCGCGCCCCTCGCCAACCTCGAGGACGGCCCCTCCGGCATCACTTACTACCCCGGCACCGGCCTCAACGAGTCCTTCCGCGGCGCCCTTTTCATCACCACCTTCGTCGGCAACGTCGCCCGCTCCGGCATCTTCACCTATAAACTGAAACCCAACGGCGCCACCTACGCCGTGGACACCGCCCAACGCTTCCTCGGCGGCGCGCTGCCGACCGACGTGAAATTCGGCCCCGACGGCCGCCTCTATTGGTCCGACTGGGCCGACGGCTGGCCGAAGTCCAAGCGCGGCCGCATCTACGCCGTGTCCGACCCCGCCCGCGCCAACGACCCGATCATCGCCGAGACCAAGAAACTCATCGCCGCCGACCACACCAAAACCTCCGCCGCCGAGCTCGCCGCGCGGCTCGGCCACGCCGACGCCCGCGTCCGCCGCGCCGCGCAGTTTGAACTCGCCGCCCGCGGCCCCGCCGGTCTCAGCGCGCTGGCCCACGTCGCCGCTAATACCGACAACGCGCCCTACGCCCGCCTCCACGCCATCTGGGGCCTCGGCCAACTCGCCGCGAAGAATCCCGCCGCCCTCACTCCGCTCACCACCCTTGCCACCGACCCGACCGACGCCGAAGTCCGCGCTCAGTCCATAAAAATCCTCGGCGACCGCCGCGTCGCGTCCGCTTTCCCGCTCCTCGTCAACGCGCTCACCGACGCTTCCCCGCGCGTGAAATTCTTCGCCGCCCAATCGCTCGGTAAACTCCGCCGCGCCGACGCCATCCCCGCCCTCCTCGCCGCCCTGCGCGCCAACGCCGACACCGATGCCTACCTGCGCCACGCCCTCGTGATGGGTCTTGTCGGCAGCAACAATTTGGCCGCCCTCAACGCCGCGATCCGCGACGCATCTCCCGCCGCCCGTCTCGGCGTCCTTCTTGCCCTGCGCCGCCTCGGCTCCGCCGACGTCGCCCAATTCCTAACCGACTCTGATCCCTACCTCGTCCGCGAAGCCGCCCTCGCCATCAACGACGCCTCCATCGACGCCGGGACTGCCGCCCTCGCCGCCTTCGTCGCGAAACCCGTCGCCGACGAAGCCGTGATGCTCCGCGCCCTCAACGCCGCCTTCCGTCTCGGCACGCCCGCCCACGCTACCGCGCTCGCCGCCTACGCCGCCCGCGCCGATGCGCCCACTCTGCTCCGCGCCGAGGCCATCACCCACCTTTCGCTCTGGCCCACCCTGCCCCAGCGTGACCGCATCGTCGGCAACTACCGGCCGTTCACCCAAACGACCCGCGATCCCCAAGTCGCCGCCGCCGCCCTCGCGCCCGTGCTCGCGGGACTGCTCACCGTGGACACGCCCGAGAAGATTCAGACCGCCACCCTCAAGGCCGCCGAGAAACTCAACCTCACCTCTGCCGCCGACCCGCTTTTTGCCATCATCAAAGACGTCGCCCAAAGCCCCGCCGCCCGGGCCGCCGCGCTCAACGCCCTGAAACACTTCAACGACCCGCGCTTGGCTGAAGCCGTGACCACGGCCGGTGCCTCCGACTCGGCCGACCTCCGCGGCGCAGCGCTGCCCCTCATCGCCGGCCTTTCGCCCGACCGGGCCGCTCCGGTGATCAAGAACCTCGTGAGCAACGGCGATATCGAGGAAAAGCGCACGGCCCTTGCCGCCCTCGCTGTCCTCAAACACCCCGAGGCCGACGCGCTCATGGTCGCCCAACTCGACTTACTTGCCGCCGGCAAAATCGCCCCCGCCGTGCAACTCGAGCTCATCGAAGCCGCCACCGCCCGCGCCACGCCGGCCGTGCAAGCCGCTCTCGCTGCCCGCGACGCCACCCTCGCCAAAAACCCCGATCCGCTCGCGCCCTTCCTCGTTTCCCTCCGCGGCGGCGACGCCAAGGCCGGCGCCGAAATCTTCAACAACCAACCCGTCATGGCCTGCGTGAAATGCCACGCGATCGGCGGCCAAGGCGGCGTTGCCGGCCCCGAGTTGGGCGACATGGGCAGCAAATACACCCGCGAGTATCTCCTCGAATCCATCATCAAGCCCAACGCCCACATCGCCCCCGGCTTCGACACCGTGGTCGTGACCTTGAAAAAAGGCGGCGTAAAGGTCGG
>CAMCWW010000124.1:0-9537 GCA_945882935.1 Opitutus sp. GAS368 | reverse complement strand
TGCAGGAGGGCGAGTTCGGCGGGGGTGAGGGCGGTGTCTTCAGCGCGAAGGGTGACGCGGACATCGAACCAATCGATGCCGGCCTCGTCGCCGGGAGAGATGTCGAGGGCGAAGTGGGCGCGGGTGGGGGCCTGGGCGAAGGCGGCGAGTTCGGGGGCGAGTTCGATGACGGTCTCGGCGGGAAAACCCGCGAGCCAGGCTGGGAATTTTTCGGCGAAGTCGGAGTTGACGTCGGCGAAATCGCGCGGGCCCTCGGGGTGCCAACCGTCGCGTTCGATTCGGAAGGACCGGAACTGGGCGACGGCGGGTTGCAGCGAGGCGAAATCGTGGAGGACGAAGGCGGCGTCGGCGGGCGGCTGGATGTCCGGGCCGGTGGTGCGCCAAGTGTTGTTATCGAGAATCGCACGGGGCGTACCGTCGGGGGCGAGCGCGGCGAATTCCACGCGCAAGACCTCGTGGGAATCGGGGGTGGGGCGACGGGGCGCGAGCGAGGCTTTGAGGCGGGCGCGGAGACCCTCGCGGCGAAAGCGGGAGGCGGTTTCGCCGGGCAGAGTAAGACCGGTGCGGGCGGCGTAGCGGCCGGCCTCGGGCAGGATGAGCGCGGCGCGAGGAACGATGATGCGCCCATCGGGATCGGGTTGGGTGAGCGGGGGAAGGCCGGAGTAGAGCGTCGAGCCGGCGAGGTGAAGGTAAAGGGCGGGGCGGGCGGTGAGGTGCAGGAGGGGCGTCGGGGCAAGAGTGCCGTCGGGAAACGCGAGGCGGGCGATGCAGAGCGCTGGGTCGGTGGGATGATCTACAAAGGTCCAACCGAGGCGGCGAGATTCGCGGATGAGGGGTGTGCCCTCGGGGCCGACGAAGCAATCGCGCACCAAGGGGTGAACGAGCAGGCGGGCGAGGAAGGCGAGGTCGGTGACGTTGGTGAGTTTGAGCGCAGTGCGACCGGTTTTTTTGAGTTGGGATTGAAGGATCGTGGCCAACGAGGCGGAGGCCGGCTCGAGGGCAAGGGCCGTTTGGTCGTCGGCGTAAAGCAGGTCGCGAAAAGTGACGGCGGAAATGGAGCGGTAGTCGGGGTGGGCGGAGCCGGTGAGGGAGATTTCCCAAATAGGTTTGGGCTCGGCAAGGCGGAGTCGGAGCGCGCTCAGGGCGGTGGGCGGGGCGTCGGCCGCAGGCGTCTCGGCGGCATCGGCTTCGAGGGCTTTGAACCGGTTGCGCCAGAGCGCCAGTTCGCGTTCGAGGCGGTGGGCGGCGACGGCGCGGCGCGCGGCGGCGAGATCGGTGAGGCGCGCCATGAAGGGCGGCAGTGGGATATCTTTTTCGGTAAACGCGAGGGCGAGGTGTGACCAGAGTTCGAGGGGCGTGGCGGGTGGTTGGCTCCAGCGGTTGGCGAGGGGATTTTCGTGGTAGGTGATAAAGTTGTAGCGATAGCGGCTCGGAATCAGCTGGTGGAGGGCCGGGTCGTCGAGATAGGGCCCTAGGAAAAGCCTCCGATGAAACGCAGCGAGGTGGCCGAGAAATTTGCGTTGTTTCTCATCGGGTGGCCGGCCGCTGACGGTGGTGAATTGGGTGATGAGATGGGCCTCGTGGTCGATGGGCGGCTCAGCGGAGTGGCGACGTTTGCCGGCGCTCGCGGGGGCGGATGGCGGCAGGGATTCGGCTAGGCGGAGCTGCAGGGCGAGGCCGGACGCGTAGAGATGTTTGCATTCGTAGCCGATGGGGCAGGAGCAATCGCCGGCCCAGCCATCGTTGGGCTCGTGGCTGAGGTGGCAGGCGTAGGCGCGGGTGCCGCGCACGGCCGTGCTGACGGTAATGCGGTCGCCATCCCGCGCGATATTGAGGGCGCGGACCCGGCCTTCGGCGTGGTAGGCGCGGCCCCGGGATTGGTCGGAGGGGGCGAAATCGTCGAGCCAGAGGGTAAGATCGGCTTGAGGGTCGGACGAGAGGGGCGGTTGAGCGGCCATGGGCGGATGCGATGAAATGGGCGCGCGTCAAGGCGTCACGGCGGAAGTGCGCGGGAACGGAAAAAGGGCGCGGGCATGGTTCGGAGTGGGCTGGCCGCCCGCGCTCCGGGATGCGGCCGGGAGCGGCGGCGCTCCGATTTAACCGAGGATTTGGCGGAGGCTGTCGAGGTCGAGGACGCTGGCGAGGGACTCTTCTTGCACGACGGCGTTGGCGAGGGCGGCTTTGTCTTTCTGCATCGCGAGGATTTTTTGCTCCACGGTGTCGGCGGCGACGAGGCGATAGGCGACCACGGGCTGGGTCTGGCCGATGCGGTGCGTGCGGTCGATCGCCTGCGCTTCCACGGCGGGATTCCACCACGGATCGCAGAGGATGACGTAGCTCGCGGCGGTGAGATTTAGCCCGGAGCCGGCGGCCTTGAGCGAGAGCAAGAACACGGTCTTGGTTTTGTCGGACTGGAATTGGTCGACGAGTTCGCCGCGGTTCTCCGTGGCGCCGGTCAGCATGAGATAACCGATTCCGGCTTCCTTGAGCCGTGGTTCGATGAGCTCCAGCAGTGAAACAAACTGGCTGAAGACGAGGACCTGTTGGCCCTCGTCGCGGAGTTCTTCGAGGCGTTCGAGCAGGGCGTCGAGTTTGGCGCTGGGCATCTCGCTGTGGGCGCCGGAGACGAGGGCGGGATGGCAGCAGATCTGGCGTAGGCGGAGGAGGCTCGCGAGGACGTTGAACCGCACGGCGTCGAGCGCGCGGGCAGTTTCGATGCCGAGCAGTTGGGCGCGGGCGCGTTTCAGCTCGGCGTCGTAGAGGGCGCGTTGTTCGCCATCGAGATCGACGAGGATGACGTCTTCGGTGCGCGGCGGGAGCTCGGGGGCGACCTGGGCCTTGGTGCGGCGCAACATGAAGTGACGAACGCGGCGGCGGAGGCGGGCGGGCGCGGTGGGGTCCTCGACCGGATATTGGCGCCGGAAACCGGCTTGGCTGCCGAGGAGGCCGGGCTGCGCGAAGGCGAACAGACTCCAAAGATCGAGGAGGCGGTTCTCGATCGGCGTGCCGGTGAGGGCGACGCGGTGCGCGGCGGGGATGGCGCGGGCGATGGCGGCGGTCTGACTCGTGGGGTTTTTGATGAACTGGGCTTCGTCGAGGATGACGGCGTCCCAAGAGTGCCGTTGGAACCAATCGGTGTTGAGGCGAAGTTGCGCGTAATTGACGACGAGGATCGCGCCGCGATCGGCGGGGCCGGGCATCCGCGTAGCGAGGGACAGCAACGGGGTAAACGCCTCGGCGGCGAGCTCGGGCGCGAAACGCTCGGTCTCGGTGAGCCAGCCGTGCATCACGCTCTTGGGGCAGATGACGAGGGCGCGAAAAGGCTTGGTCGCTCCGGCCGCGGTGTGGGCGTGCGATTGGTGGAGGAGCCAGGCAAGGGCCTGCACGGTTTTGCCGAGGCCCATGTCGTCGGCGAGGATGCCGCCGAAGCCGCGGGCGGCCAAGTGGGTGAGAAAATGAAACCCTTCTTCTTGGTAGGGGCGCAACGTGGCGCGCAAGCCGGTCGGAAGCTCCGGCGTCGGCAGGGCGATGAGGGCAGCGGCGCGCTCGCGCAGCGTGTTGGCGAGAGCGGTGTCGGCGGCGGCAAATGTATCGGCCTCCGATACGAGTTGCAGGGCGTGGAGGCGGTGCTTGGCCGGTTTACCGGTGGTGAGCATGTCCTCGGCGCGAAGCCCGAGGCGATCGAGGGCGGCTTCGGCGTTGTGATTGGGATTGTCGGCGACCTCAAGGCGCCGCCAGCCGTGCGTGGCGAGGCGCACCCATTTGCCGCGGGCCTTCAGTAGGAGGGCGAGCTCGTCGGGTTTGAGGCGGGTGTCTTCGACCTTGAGTTGCACGGTGAGGTCGAACCAATCGCGGCCTTCGGCGGCGGGGGCGGCCTCGGTGGTGAATTCGACGTGAGCTCGGAGCGCGGGGCCGAGGAGGCCTTCGAGCATAGGCGAGGCCTCGATCTCGAGATCGGGCGGGAGGGTCTCGCGCCAAGCGAGGAACTCCTCGGGAAACGTCTTGGCCATCGAGCGCGACCAGACGTTGACCCAACGGTTCCAAGTGAGGCGAAACTCGGTGAAGGCGGCGGCGATGGCGTTGGCGCCGTTGAGATCGAACTCCAGCAGACGCTCTTCGCCGGCGCGGGGAGCCGGGGCTTTGCCGGCGGCCCATTGCCAGCCCCGTTCGCCGTCCCAGACCTGCTCGCACGCCGGATTGCCCGAGCGGGCGAAGAGTTGGGCTTGGAAGTATTCGGACGCGTCGGGCTCGGTGTCGGCGGTGCTCCAGCACTTGATAACCGGGCGCAGCGGCACGCGGCGCACGCGACCCTCGAGGGCGGCGGGCAGACGCAGACCGGACGCGCGGAGGCGGGACATGAGCCCGGCGTCGGCCAACACCGCGGCGGGAATGTGCCGGGCGGGCAGCGGCGGCGGTCCGCGGAACACACGTCCGCCAAAAAGATAAAGCGCCGTGGGTTTCTTGACGATAATTCGCGCCTCGTCGGCGGGCTGACCGTCGGACGTGAGGAGGCGGAGTTCGAGGCGGTCGCGTTGAACGGTGGAGACGGCGGCTTCGGGCACGAGCGGTTCGGGCTCGATCACAAACGGGGTCTCGTCGGTGCGAAAAATGGCGTCGCGGGCTGCGGTGGTGGCCAGCAGCGCGGCGGCGGCGTCGGCCGAAAGGGCGAGGCGATGGGTGTATTGCCAGCCGTAGCCGCGGCTCTCGGAGATGAGCAGAGCCGCCAACGCGGCCTCGGCGGGCGGACGATCGGCGAAATCGGCGGGGCGCGAGGCGGCGAGCGCGGTGAACCAACGTTGCGTGGGCGGACGCCACGGCTTGTCCACGGCGGGTTTCACCTCGACGAGAAAACGGCCAAGGGGATTCAGGCGCGCGCGGAGCCCGGTGATGTCGGTGGCGATGTTGTCGGCGTGAGCGGTGCCGGTGGTCTCGGGCGCGGCAAAGGCCGTGCGCCACACGGCGAGTTCTTCCTGCACGAGTTGTTCGTCGACGGCGGCGTGGACGGCGGTGGTATCGGTGAGAGGCTGCAGGAAGGCTGGGATTTCGCGCCCGCTCTGCTCGTAGTGGTAGGCGATATATTGCCAAAGTGCCCACGGATCGCGGGGCGGGTTGTCGCTATTCCACCAACCCTGGAAAATCGGCGAGTGCAGCTCGTGGCCGGGTGGCGGCACGAACTCGAGGCCGTGGGTGCGGAGTTGGCTGGCGTGGAGCTTGCCGGAGCCCCGGGCGAAGTCGGCGAAGAGCGCGGCGAGATTGCCGAGTTGGCGAGTCTCGCCCTCGGTCAGGGCACGGCCGAGTTTTTCAACCAACACGGGCGACCATTGCACCCGGAAGGTGTGCTTGTTGACGGGCGCGACGGGCGCGGCCGCGGCGACGACGGGCGCGGCTTTTTTCGCGGTGAGCAGGGCACCGGGATCGGCGGCGGGCGCCCCGGAATTTGCCTCGGCGAGCCACGTGAGCCCGGCGGCATAGATGTGGCGGCAGTTGTGGCGCTGGTCGCAGGCGCATTTTGCCGTCCACTGGCCCCGTGTGAGAAAGAACGTGAGCGGGATTTTTTGCTCTTCGTCGGTGACGACCGTCTCGATGTAGTGGTCGGCGTTGGCGACGATTTTCTTGACCCGGCTGGTGGCCGAGAGGGCTTCGCCGAGCTTGCGGGCGCGGGATTCAAACGTGTCGAGCCACGTGCGCAGCGCGGCGAGCGCGTCTGGAGTCTGGACGCTGCGGATGACGGGAGGACGGGCTTTGGCGCACATAGCGAAGAGGGAAGGGGCCGGCGGTGAGCCGGCAGGCGGAGAAAACGGACAATGCGCCGGCGGGCAGCCGGCGCGGAATCGGCTCAGTAAACGTGTTCCTCGAGCAAGGCGAAGAGTTCGGCCTCGGTGACGCGGCGTTGTTGCATCGAGTCGCGTTCGCGGAGGGTGAAGGTGTCGCCGGGCTTTTCGATCGTGTCGAAATCGATGGTCACGCACCAAGGCGTGCCGATCTCATCCTGCCGACGGTAGCGGCGGCCGATGGCGGCGGTCTCGTCGTAGAAAACGGCATAGCGTTTCTGGAGTTTTTTGTAGAGCGCCTGTGCGCGGGCCACGAGGACCTCTTTGTTTTTGAGGAGCGGCAGCACGGCGACCTTCACCGGCGCGAGGCGCGGGGAGAGGCGGAGCACGGTGCGCGTCTCGGTGTTGCCCTTCTCGTCGGTGACGGCCTCTTCGGCGTAACCGGCGCAGAGCACCGCTAAGAAAATGCGGTCGACGCCCACGGCGGGCTCGATGACGTGCGGGACGAATTTCTTTTTCGTGGCCTCGTCGAAGATTTCCTGCGGCTTGCCGGAAGCGTTGGCGTGCTGCGTGAGATCGTAGCTGCCCCGGGCGGCGATGCCCCAAAGCTCCTGCACGCCGAACGGATACTCGAACATGATGTCGGTCGTGCCGCGCGAGTAGAACGCGAGTTTCTCTTTCTTGTGCTCGTAGAGCGAGAGCTTCGCTGCGGGCAGGCCGACGGAGAGCAGCCACTGCCGGCACCACTCGATCCACTCCTGGTGACATTTCGACCAGTCGGCGTCCTCGTGGATGAAATATTCCATCTCCATTTGTTCGAATTCGCGGGAGCGGAAGATGAAGTTGCGCGGCGTGATCTCGTTGCGAAACGATTTGCCGATCTGAGCGATGCCGAAGGGCAACTTCACGCGGCCGGTGTCCACGACGTTCTTGAAATCGACGAACATGCCCTGCGCGGTCTCGGGGCGCAGGTAGGCGACGGACGAGCCGTCGGTCATGGCGCCGACGTTCGTCTGGAACATCATGTTGAACGCGCGCGGGGTGGTGAGGCTGCCGGGCTCGCCGGTGGCGGGCGAAGGAATGAGCGCGATCTCGTCTGCGCGGGCTTCGGTGAGGTCTTTGGCGACGACGGGCGTGAGCGTGCCTTGGATGGCCTTCTTGCGTTTGAACGTCTCGGCGGCCGATTGGAGTTCGCCGGCGGTATTTTCGCTTTCGAGGGCGGAGACGTAGCCGACGGTTTGGGCAACGCCGTCGGCGCCGGTGACGATGATCGGGGAGAAGAACAGCTGATCCGCGCGGTAGCGTTGTTTGCTTACCCTGCAGTCCACCAGCGGATCGGAAAATCCGGCGACGTGGCCCGAGGCCTCCCAGACCTTGGGGTGCATGATGATCGAAGTTTCGATGCCGACGACATCGTCGCGGCGGCGCACCATGTCGGCCCACCAGCAGTCGCGGATGTTTTTCTTCAACTCGGCGCCGAGCGGGCCGTAGTCGAAGAAGCCGTTGAAGCCGCCGTAAATCTCGGAGGACTGGAAGATAAACCCGCGGCGCTTGGCGAGCGCGACGAGGTTTTCCATCGAAACGGGAGCCGGAGCCGGCGTGGCGGAAGAGGGAGCGTCTGGCATAGCCGGCGAGCAATGCCCTAATGCACGCACGGGGTCAAGGTTCAGGGACGGAAATTGCGGGGGTCGCGGAAGTTTTCAGTTTTTGGGGCGGAAGATCGGGTCAATGGAACCTCGCGCGCTGGACAAAGTCGAAGGGGCGATTCCCTTTCCCTTCTATCCAGTCATGAAACTCCGCACGCTTCGCTCCACCTCTCTCACCCTGCTCGCTTCGGTCGCCTTGTTCGCCGTCGCGCCTTTCGCGCTCCGAGCTCAGGAAAAAGCCAAGTCCAAGATCCCCGAGCGCCCGCCGCTCGTGCTCAAGTCCGACGCCAAAGCCGTCAACCGTGAGGCCGCCGACCGCGTCAGCTACTCGGCCGTGGTCAAGAAAACGGCTCCGAGCGTGGTCAATGTGTTCTCCTCGAAAAAAGTCCGCGCGCAACGCGAGATGTCGCCGTTTTTCAACGATCCGCAGTTCCGCCGTTACTTCGGCGTGCCCGAGCAGGATGACCGCGGCGGCCGTGGCCCCACCCAGGAAGGCCAAGGCTCGGGCGTCATCATTTCGACGGACGGCTACATTCTCACCAACAACCACGTGGTCGAGGACGCCGACGAGGTGAAAGTCGCGTTCGGCGAGCCGCGCCGCGAATTCAAAGCCACGATTGTCGGTCGCGATCCGAAAGCGGACATCGCGGTGATCAAGATCGATGCCACGGGCCTGACCGCGGCGACGCTCGGTGACAGCGACCAACTTGAAGTCGGCGATGTGGTCCTCGCGATCGGCAACCCCTTTGGCGTCGGCCAATCGGTGAGCAGCGGCATCGTGAGCGCGCTCAGCCGCGGGGCGATGCGGCTCACGACCTACGAGGATTTCATCCAGACCGATGCTGCGATCAATCCCGGCAACTCCGGCGGCGCGCTGCTCGACAGCGACGGTCGCCTGATCGGCATCAACACCGCGATCCTCAGCCGCAGCGGCGGGTTCAACGGCGTGGGTTTCGCCATCCCGATCAACCAAGCGCGCGCCATCGCCGAGCAACTGGTGAAAACCGGCCGCGTGGACCGCGCCTATCTCGGCGTGCAGACGCAGCCGCTTGATGCGGAACTCTCCCAAATGTTCGACGTCACCCAAGGCGCTTTAGTGGTCGAAGTGCAGGCCGACACGCCGGCCGAAAAAGCGGGCCTGAAAAACGGCGACATTATCACGAAGATCGACGGCACCGCCATCCGCGACCAGCGACATCTTCAGTTGATGGTCACGCGCCTGACCCCCGGGGTGGAAGCGGCGGTGGAGTATCTGCGCGAGGGCAAACCCAAGACCGTAAAAGTAAAACTCGCCTCGCTCCCCGGCCAAGGCGGGGCCGTGGCGGGAATCGGCGGCAACGACATCGGCGTGCTCAATGGGGTGGGCGTGGCCGACATCGGTGCCGAGCAACGGGCCGAGCTGAATCTGCCGCGCCGGACCGAGGGTGCGATCATCACGGGCGTCGAGCCCGACAGCGCCTCGGCGCGGGCCGGCCTGCGCGAAGGCGACATCATTTTGGAACTCGACCGGAAGACCGTGCGCAATGCCGACGAAGCCGTGAAGCTGAGCGAAGAAATCAAAGGCCCGAAAGTCCTCGTGCGGTTCTGGCGCGCCGGCGTGATCCGCTTCCTCGTGGTGGACGAGACCAAGTAAGCCCCGGCGGGCGCCGCCACGTGTTTTTCCGCACGGCTCGGTTCGATGTAGAAGCGAGCCTGCTCGCGATTCAACGTGTTTCACGGCCGCTCGGCCTCAGAATCGCGAGCAAGCTCGCTTCTACTGGCGCGGGATCCGGGCAACGTGGCTTTCATCGGAGAGAAGTCTTACGAGGCTGGACGCTGGTTAGCTCGGCAGTGCGACTTCCCCGCATGGTTCGGGCGATGATTCCGTCGGAAAAATTGGGCAGAAATCGCAAGTGCAGTTTCTGAAGTGCGGCCGGGGGTGGCCGCGCGCCCGTAGCTCAGTAGGCGAAGAACATCTCCTGCAACGGGCGCGGGTCGCGCGTGCGCGTGAGGCCGAGCATGAGGAGGACGCGGGCTTTTTGCGGGTTCAACTCGTCGGCGGCGATGAAGCCGAGGCGGTCGTCGTCGATCTCAATGTTGCGCTCGACCACGCCGCCGCCGGTGCGCGACGCGCGCACGAT
>CAMCWW010000123.1:0-9574 GCA_945882935.1 Opitutus sp. GAS368 | reverse complement strand
GAGGCGGCAGCGGAGGCGGAGAAAAGGAGCGATGGAGAGAAGGCGAGAAAGAGCGAAAGAGAGAGGGAGCGCGGGAGAGGCATGGGATTGATTTACTTTGCGGGAAAAGCGCGAGCGGGGTCAGTTTTTTGGAGTTGGGCGGGTGGGCCGAAGAGGTGGATTCGTTGTCGGCTAGTTCTCGATTTAATCAAGAGGCGAGAAAGGGCGGGGTCGAGGGCGTGTGCGAAGATCACGGATCAAAGATTGAAGCGCGATCCATCGGTAATCTCAGGGCTGGCCGAAAAGTTGCAACAGGGGCGGTGGCCATCGGCCTCCTGAGCGGAAGGAAAAAGCAGAAAGAAAAGAGGCAACCTTTCCATTCTCGGGTAACGCGCGCGATTGCGCCGAAGGTGTCGTGCACCGTCAAAGTGCGCCGCAAGTGCGGGCGGTTCTAGCTGGCCGAGCGGAACGCAGTCCCCGAAAAAGGGATGGTCAACGGTGACGAAAAACGTTGCGCTCCGGTTTGGAAATCACGTCACCGCCTCGCGGATTCGGTGTGCCTAATCAACCCCGCTAACCCATTCGAAAATGAAAAAACCCTACCTTGCCCTGTCGCTGTCGTTCCTCGTCGGAACTGCGCTCGCCCAATCGGTCGCGCCGTCGGCGACCTCCGCCGCTCCTACGGCGGACGACGCCGCGGTCATCCTAAACCCCTTCGTGGTCAGCACCGATGCCAACAAAGGGTATTACGCCTCGGAGACGCTTTCAGGGACTCAGCTGAAGTCTCAGGTGCGCGACTTGGCCAACCCGATCACCATCCTCACCGAGGAATTCATGCGGGATATCGGCGCGGTAAACTACGAGGAGGCCCTTGAGTTTCTGCCGAGCACGCAGGCGTTCAAAGGCGACACCTCCGATCCGGAATCCGTTTCCTCGCGCACGGGCACGCCTTTCACCGTGCGTGGCTTTCGCTCGTCGTCGCTGACCAACAATTTCTTCACCAGTCGGATCAAAGTGGATAATTTCAACACCGAGACGGTGACCCAAAGCCGTGGGCCCAATTCCCTGCTCTTTGGTCTCGGCTCGGTGGGCGGTGGGCTCGATGCGACCCACAAGCTCGGACGCTTCAACGCCAACAGTCACAGCTTGGATGTTCGCTTCGACTCGGAAGGCTCGAGGCGCGTCAGCTTGGATATCAACCGGATCATCGTTCCTAAAAAACTAGCCCTGCGCTTCGCCGCGTTGTCCACCGATCAACGCACGCCGCGTGAGTTTCAGTATATGCGGCGCAACTCGGCTTACCTGAATTTTACGCTCCAACCTTTCAAGGGCGCGACGATCAATCTCAACGCGGAGACCGGCCGAATCGACGAACTGAACCCCCGGCCCTATCAGGCCTATGACAGCGTCTCGGCGTGGTTGAACGACCCCCGGACTCCGCTGCAAAAAGCGAATACGATCGACTTGGCCTTGGTCCAATCCGGCACCACCGCCGCCCGCAATGCCGCCCGCAATCTCATCACCGGGGTCTCCCAAGGTTTTTCGACCACCAATTATCTCGTCTACATCATGAACGCTCCGCAGTTGGGCGTGCAGAACTGGAACTTTAAATCCAGAGGCTCGGAGGCCTTCGTCAACGGCCTAGCCCAAGGCCAGACCAGTATCTCCAGTGCGACCCGCGTGCCCGGAGTGGGCTTTCCGTTGGCCACCGTCGTCTCCGGTCCGTCGGACTATTTTGACACGACCTACGATAAATTCTCGGCTTCGTGGCAGCAGCAGATTCTAGAAAAAACCTTTGTCGAACTGGCCGGCGCCTACGAGACCGCGGAGGACGAGGATTGGCAGCCCGTCTCGCGTGGCGATTACGAGGTCTTTATCGACAATAATTATTATCTGCCCGCCCAGTTGGCAGTGAACAACCCCGACCCCACCAAGCCGCTCAACCCCTATTTCGGGACGCCTTATGTCGAGTCCAACGCCACTCTGCAAAATCGCAGCACCACGCTGAAACAGTATCGGGCGACGCTCACCCGCCAGTTCGATCTGAGCCGGATCGAGCCGGTCAAGGGGCTCGACCTCGGCAAATTCACGGCGGTGGCTTTTCATTACTACCGGCATCTCGACAGCTATTTTCGGCAGCCGGAGGAGCTGACGACGAACTCGGTGCTGACTACGGGTGTACTCGCGGATACGCAAAATCAGATTCGCCGGCGCTACTATCTTACGCCGGGGCAACCGGTGTCGTTCCCCGCGTTTCTCCCGAGTCAGGCGCGGATCACGCAGACGGGAAACCCTGCCGTTCCAGGCAGTGTCTTCCCGACCGTTTCGTCGGCTTTTGCGAATCGCCTGAATCCCGTTTACGCGCCCGAGAAGACCAAGTCCTACGCGGCGATTGGCCAATGGGAGTTGTTTTCTCGTCGCTTGATTCTCACCGGCGGCCTCCGCCGCGATGATCTCAACTCCAGGAACTTTGTTTTCGCGACGGACCCCGTTACCCGACTTTTCCTCGGCAAGGGCCAAGGCGCCTTTGCCCCGGAGACCAAGTCATCGGTCACCAACACCAACTATGGCGCCGTGGTCAAAGTCACGAAGTGGCTCGATGCCTTCGCCAATACGGCCACGAACACGGTCGGCGCGGGCGGTACCAACTACGACGTTTTCAACCGGACGCTGCCCAATCAAGAGGGCCGAGGCTACGATCTCGGGTTGCGCGGCTTTTTCTTCGAAGACCGCGTGATTCTGAAACTCAACTACTTCAACAACGAGCTCACGAACCGGATCTCGAACCCGCTCCGGGATGGAGCGATCGGCGTCGAGATGGCGCGGCAGAACGGATTTGTCGAAAGATACCTCGAAGGCATGGTTCTCAACGGCTTTGGCAGCAGGGTCGCCGGGGCCCGTCGTTTCGCCGATTACCCCGGTAACGGACTCTGGACGGACGTGGAATCGGATTTGACCGAAGGCTATGAAGTCGAGGCGACGCTTAATCCTACCAAGCAACTGCGCGTCCTGCTCAACGTATCCTACAACGACTCGAAGTTGAACAGCACCTACAACTTCACGCGCCCGTGGTATGAGCAATACGTCAAACCCGTCCGCGAAGACGCCGCGATCCGGTCGGTCATCGCCAACCCCACGTTCAATGCGACGCGGACTATCGGCGACTACATCACGGGCATTGAGCGCCGGTTGAACTACCATGAAGCCCAGATCGGTGGCGCCCGGCTGCGGGGCACCAATTGGCTGGTGAATGTTGTCGGGAGCTACTCTTTTGATCAGGGGCCGCTCAAGGGCACGCGCGTCGGTGCGAGTGCGCGCTGGCGCGAGGCGCCCACGATCGGCTACCCGGAACGAGCGGGGACCTTCGATGTGAAGAACGCCTTCAGTGGCAAAGACTCCTTGGTCACCGACGCCTTCGTGAGCTATGCGTGGCGGCACCGACTACGGGGGCAGAACACGAATTGGACCGTCTCGCTTCGCGTGCGAAACATTCTGGACGACGACGAGGCTGCACCCGCCAGCGCCGTGGACAACGGGAGCGGCCGGGCCCACATCCTCCAGCGGATTTATCAGACGCCTCGGACGTATGAACTTTCCGCCGGTTTGAGATTCTGAGCCGGGATACCATCCCGCAGCGAAGTCCGCCATAGCCCCGTTTCTTTGCCCTATGAGGTCACGCCGCCCGATTACCCGCCGCACCGCCCTTCACGCCGTGCTCACGCTAGCCGTCGCCGTGCTCGCCAGATTCGCCTCGGTTCTCGCCATCGGGACCGCCGTGGCCGCCCGTCCGCCCAATATCGTGGTCATCCTCGCCGACGACCAAGGCTACGCCGACATCAGCTTCAACCCGCACCACCCGAAGGAAGTTTCCACGCCGCACCTCGACGCCTTGGCGCGCGAGAGCGTGTGGTTCTCCCAAGGCTACATCACGGGCAATGTCTGCTCCCCCACGCGCGCCGGCCTGCTCACCGGGCGCTACCAGCAGCGCGCGGGCGTCTACACCGCCGGCGAAGGCGGGCGCGGCATCGCGCAGACGGAAACCATTTTTCCGAAATTCCTGAAACCCGCCGGCTATGTCAGCGGCGCGTTCGGCAAGTGGCACCTCGGCCTCACGGTTGAGCAGAGTCCCGTCGGCCGCGGCTTCGACGAGTGGTATGGTTTCCTTGGCCGCGGCGCCCACGACTACCTCAAGCTCGACGATATCGAGGGCTCGCCGATGTATCGGAACGGTAAACCCATCAAGGACGAGGGCTACCTCACCACGCGACTGACCGATGAAACCGTCGCGTTCATCCAAAAGCACAAAGCGCAGCCCTTTTATGTTCATCTCGCCTACAACGCGGTCCACTCCCCCGCGCAGGCTCCCGCCGCCGATATCGCCCGTTTCAAAAAGCAGTTTCCCGAAATCACCGAGGCGCGCGCCATTTTGATGGCGATGCTCCATCACCTCGACCTCGGCGTGGGGCGGGTTGTGGATACGCTCAAAAAGGAAGGTCTCTGGGAAAACACTCTGCTCGTTTTCCTCACCGACAACGGCGGCTCCAAGGCGATGAGCGCGGTGAACACCCCGCTCCGCGGCGCCAAGCAGCAAAATTACGAGGGCGGCATCCGCACGCCGTTCATCGTATCATGGCTGGCGGCCTTCAAGGGCGGTCGCACCCTCGATACCCCGATCAGCTCGCTCGACATCTTGCCGACGGCGTTGGCGGCCGCCGGCGTCGCCTTACCGACGGCGAAACCACTCGACGGCAAAAGTCTGTTGCCGCTGCTCACCGGGGAATCGTCGCGGCACATCAACACGTTTTACTGGAGCGAAGGCGGCGAAGCGGGCGGGTTCGCCGTTCGCTCGGGCGACTGGAAACTCGTCCAGCAGCGCAGCCAGCCGAAGGTCGAGCTCTTCGATCTTGCGAACGACCCGGCGGAGAAATCCGACCTCGCACCGCAGAACGCCGCGAAGGTCGCCGAGCTGACGAAGCTCTATGACACCTGGCTCGATCAGATGGCCGAGCCGATGGACGGCATCGGCAAGCGCTACATAAAATCTGCCCAACCCAAAGCAAAAGATCGGAAGAAAAAGAAGTCAGAAAAATAGCCGCTTCAGCCTGAGGCTCACCTACCCATGCCGCCCAGACTCAACCTCCGCGTGAACGTCGGAATCCGCTCCTTTCTGTTCGTTGTGTTCGCCGTTCTTTCCGGCGGTGCCCAAGCCGCCACCCCGCCGAAAAAACTAAACGTCCTCCTCATCGCGGTCGATGACCTGCGCGACACGCTCGGCTGTTACGGCAACACCGCGGTCAAGACGCCGCATATTGACCGGCTTGCCGCGCGCGCCGTCCGCTTCGACCGCGCCTACGTGCAATATCCCGTCTGCAACGCGAGCCGCAGTTCGTTCCTCACCGGCCTCCGCCCGGATCACACCGGCGTCACCGATAACCGCACGCTGCTCCGTGATCGATTGCCCGACGTCATCACGTTGCCGCAGTTGCTGAAAGCCGACGGCCGCCATTCTGCCGCTTTTGGCAAAATCTTCCACCTCGGGGGCGGCCGCGACGATGCGCTCCGCGCGAAGTGGATGGACCTGCCGCGTTCGTGGCACACCGCCCAGTCGTTTGTCGCGACTCCGCTCGGGCGGGAGAAGCTCGCCGGGCGGGATCTCTCGCAGGGAAAATTGAGCTGGTGCAATTGGGGTGCGATGGCTGGCACCGACGACGATCAACCCGACGGCCAGATTGCTCGCGCCGTCAGCGCCGAGATCGAACGACTCGGTGACCGTCCTTGGATTATCGGAGCCGGTTTCATGAAGCCCCACGATCCGTTCGTCGCGCCCGCGAAGTATTTCGACCTGTATCCGGAGGACTCGCTTGTGCTCCACCGTGCGCCCTCCGGCCAAACGCCGGCGCCGCCCCTCGCCGTCGGCTTCGGCGAACTCGGCGCCGCCTTCGCCAAGTTCAGCGACCGCGAGCGCTACGAGTTTCTCCGCGCCTACTACGCCTGCACCTCCTACATGGACGCGCAGGTCGGCCGCGTCCTCGATACCCTTGATCGGCTCCAACTCTGGGACAACACCGTCGTCATCTTGCTCGGCGATCACGGCTACCATCTCGGCGAACGTGAGTGGTGGAACAAAAACACGCTTTTCGAGCGCAGCTGTCGCGCCCCGTTTCTCATCGCCGCACCCGGCATCAAGCCCGGCGTCGCCCGCGGGCTCGTCGAGTTCGTCGACCTCTACCCGACGGTCGCCGACCTCTGCGGCCTCACGCCTCCACCAAATCTCGCGGGCCGGAGCCTGCGCCCGCTGCTCCGCGATCCTGCGACCCCCGGCAAACCAGCCGCGTTCACGCTCGTCACACGCGGCAACGCCCGTGGTGATTCGATCCGCACCGACCGCTGGCGCTTGACCCGGTGGAGCGACGGCACCGCCGAACTCTACGACCACACGACCGATCCGGAAGAAGACCGCAATGTCGCACCGAATCATCCCGAAATCGTCAACGATCTCGGCCGCCAACTCCCGGCCGCGCGCACAACTTCATTGGCTCCCAAACGCTAGTTTCTTTTCCGATGCCCGCCCGATCTCCCCGGTCGATTCTCTTCGTCCTCGTCGCGCTGTGCGTTCCCGCTCTCGCGGCGGACCGCCCGACCCCACCGCCCAATATCATTTTCATCCTCGCTGACGACTTGGGCTCCGGCGACCTCGGCAGCTACGGTAGCCCTCTCCGACTCACCCCGGCCATTGATCGGCTTGCGGCGGAGGGCGCGCGCTTCACCCAGTTTTGTGCGCCCACGCCTTACTGCGCGCCCTCCCGCGCGTCGCTCCTGACCGGCCGCTATCCGTCGCGCCACGGCCTCTTGGGCAACCCCACGCCCGACGGGACGCCGGCCGTCGACCAACTCGCCCTCGCGGCCGACGAGATTCTCCTCCCGCAATTACTCCGGCCCCGCGGCTACGCCACCGGGATGATCGGCAAGTGGCACCTCGGTCACAAGACGGTCGAATCGTGGCCCACCCGCCGCGGCTTCGATTCCTACTACGGCATTCTTTACAGCAACGACATGCGCCCGGTGCAGCTCATCGAACAAGAAAACGTCGCCGAATATCCCGTGGTGCAGGCAACCCTCACGCAGCGTTACACCGAGCGTGCGCTCGACTTCATCACCGCGAATCGCGAACGGCCGTTCTTCCTCTACCTCGCCCACGCGATGCCCCACAAACCGCTCGCGGTCTCGGAAAAATTTGCCGGCAAGAGCGGTGCTGGCCTCTATGGCGATATCCTGGCCGAACTCGATTGGAGCGTTGAGCAGATCATGGCCAAACTCCGCGCCCTCGGCCTCGACGATCACACCCTCGTCGTGTTTTCCAGTGACAACGGCGCCTACTTCGGCGGCAGCAACGGCGGCCTGCGCGGCATGAAGGCCATGACCGCTGAAGGCGGCTTGCGCGTCCCTTGCATCGCGCGTTGGCCCGGTCGGATTCCCGCCGGGCAAACCCTCGCGACGCCCGCAATTTTGAACGATTGGTTTCCGACGCTGTTGGCCAGTGCCGGCGGAACCCTACCCGGCGATCGGGCCATCGACGGGCGCACGCTCTGGCCTGTGCTCGCCGAAAAATCGACGCAGCTCCACGAGGCAATTTTTGGCTTTCAAGGCACCACGCTCCGCACCGTGCGCAGCGACCGCTGGAAACTGCACGTCGAGGCCAGCCAACCGCGTGCCGCCCTCAAGCCCGGCGCGCCGTGGGTAGACCCCCGCGCGCCCGATGGTGTCACGATCCTCGCGCCGGCTGGGCAAGCGCACCCCAGCCAATACCCCGGCCTCGATACCGGCGATCCTTTGCGCGCTGGCGCGCTCTTCGACCTTCAAACCGATCCGGGCGAGCAACACGACGTGGCCGGCGCCCACCCCGAAATTGTGGCTCGTCTGCGCACGCTTGCCGCCGAGTTTATCAAGGCAGCGTCGGAGTCACGGCGGCCGAAGATGCCGTGAACCACGTTTTTCCCACATAAATCTTCTCCTGCTATGGCTCTCATCCGGAAGTTAACGTCAGTCGCCGGCGGCCTGCTCGTTGCCGCGATGTTCACGAGCTGCGCCACTCCGACCACGGTGCCCGTCAATTCCTCCACGCTTACCGGTAAAGTGATGGTCGGATATCAGGGTTGGTTCAACGCCGAGGGCGACGGCGCCAAGCGCGGTTACAATCATTGGACGCGCGGCAACGTGATGCCGGCGCCAGGAAATGTCCGCGTCGATATGTGGCCGGATCTTTCGGAGTTTCCCGCGGCCGAGCGTTTTCCGACCGGCTTCGTGCACGCCGACGGCACGCGCGCCGAAGTGTTCAGCTCCTATCTCCGGCCGACGGTGGTGCGGCACTTCGCGTGGATGGAGGAGCACGGCATCGACGGCGTCTTCCTCCAGCGCTTCATCAATTCGCTCAAGCGCGGCAATTCCCTCGCCGCCAACAACGCCGTTTTGGAAAACGTCCGCGCCGGCGCGCGCCAACATGGCCGCGTCTACGCCCTCATGTATGACCTCAGCAGTCTGGCCCCCGGGCAGGCCGACGTGCTGATCGCCGATTGGAAGAAACTGCTCCGCGATACCCGGCTCACGAGTGATCCGACTTATCTGCGCCATCGAGGCAAACCGCTGCTCGCGCTCTGGGGCTGCGGGTTCAAATCCGACGACAAGCCCCGCCCGTCGCTCGACGACTGGCGCAAGGTCATCACCTTTCTCAAAGACGACAAAGAGAGTGGGGGCCTCGCGATCATGCTCGGCGTGCCCAGCGGGTGGCGCACCCTCAGCCGCGATGCGGTCGCCGATCCGGCGCTCCTTGAACTCGTCGCGCTTGCCGACGTGATCTCTCCGTGGACGCCCGGTCGCTACCGCACACCCCAGGCCGCCGCGACGCACGCCACGACCTATTGGCAGCCGGACATCGCGTGGTGCCGCGAACGTCGGATCGATTTTCTGCCCGTCGCTTTCCCCGGTTTCAGTTGGCACAACATGAAGCCCGGGGCGCCGCTCAACGATATTCCCCGTCTCCAAGGCCGCTTTTTTTGGTCGCAGATCACCGCCGCGAAACGCGCGGGCGCCGACATGCTCTACGTGGCGATGTTTGACGAAGTCGATGAAGCCACTGCGGTTTTCAAGGTGACGAACTCCCCGCCCGTCGGTCCCGGCCCCGGCGTGCAATTCGTCACCTACGAGGGACTGCCTAGCGACTTCTATCTGCGCCTCACCGGCTTCGCCGGTAAAGTTATCCGGGGCGAGCACGCTATTGCCGGCGATGAACTGCCGATCCCGCTTCCCACCCGACCATGATTCGAAATTTAGCCGCGCTCTCCCTTGTTTGCTTCGCCCTCGGCTTGATGGCCGCTCCGCCCGCGCCCAACATCGTCGTCATCCTCGCCGATGACTACGGCTACGGGAGCCTTGGTGCCTACGGCGCCGATTCCGCGCTTATTCAAACGCCGCACCTCGACCGCCTCGCGCGAGAGGGGCGACGTTTCACCGATGCCTACACGCCGTCCTCCGTCTGCACGCCGACGCGTTACGCGCTCATGACGGGACGCTACTGTTGGCGCACACCGCTCAATCACGG
>CAMCWW010000122.1:0-9641 GCA_945882935.1 Opitutus sp. GAS368 | reverse complement strand
TGACGACGGCCCACTTGTTGGCGATGGCTTCGGCTTGGGCGGCGGCGAGGACGGCACGGGCATGGACGAGCGTGATCGGCGCGCCGTAGGGGAGAGCGGTGGTCGGGACAGCCGGTGCGGCGGTCGTGGTGGTTTGGGCGACGAGGGCGACGAGGGCGGCGGGGAGCAGGGCGAGGAGGGTGAGTAGGAATTTCATGGGCTTAGTAGGAGATGATTGGGCCGGCGGCGCGGCAAGCTCCGGGAAGCGAGCGGGCAAAATTTTCTGAGAAAAAGTGTCCAACTCGGCCGATTCGCGACCTATATAAGTACCGATGACCCCTTCCCCTCCCGACGCCGGGGACCACGGCGAGACCTTTTTGCGCACGCTCGCCGAGCACGAGCGCTGGTTGGCGACGTATGTCCACAGCCTCGTCGCGCGGGCGGCGGACGCCGACGACATTTTGCAGGAGTGCAAAATCGTGCTTTGGCGGCAGTTCTCGAAGTTCGAGCCGGGTACGAATTTCCGCGCTTGGGCGCGCACGATCGCGTTGCACCAAATTTTGAACTATCGGCGCAGTGAAAAACGCCGGCCCGAAAGCGCCCACGAGCGGGATTTTATCGAGGCGATCGCGGCGGAGATCGAGCGCAGGCCGGAGTTTTTCGACCGTCGGATGGAGGGTCTGCGTTATTGTCTGCAGAAATTGCCCGAGGCGCAGCGGGAGATCGTGCGGGCGCGTTATTATGAAGAGCTAGGTATCGAGGAAATCGCGGTGCAGAGCGGGCGCTCGGTGGAAGCGGTGTATCGGTGGTTGAGCCGCATCCGCAGTGCGCTCAACGACTGCATCGGCCGTCGGTTGGCCGCGGGGAATGGTTCGACGTCATGAGACCCGGCGACGAACAAAACCGGAGGATCGAACGGGCCCTGGAAGGTGCGCTCGAGGCGAAGGAGCTGGCCGCGTTGCAAGCGGAGGTGGTGTGCGATCCGGCGTTGCGCGCGGCCTACGCGGAGCGGGCGTGGATGCACGCGATGTTGCGGGCGGAACGGGATCGCTTGCCGCAGTGGCTTGAAGGCGGTGCGCCCGCCGCCGCGCCGTTGCTGCGGTGGAAGTTGGCGGGCGCGGCGCTGGCGGCGGCGGCGTGCGCGGTGTTCGGTTGGAGCTGGCTACGGCCGGCGAGCGCGCCGCGCGCGGAGCAGTTCGCGACGCTCGTTGAGACCCGGAATGCTCGGTGGGCCGGCTCGACGTTGCCCACCGCCGAACGCGCGCCGCTGGGGCGGGGCACGTTGGCGCTGGTGGAAGGCATCGCGACGTTGAAATTTGCCAGCGGCGCCGTCGTGACGCTGGAGGCGCCGACGAAGCTGGAGCTCCTCAGTGCGATGCATTGCCGGTTGGTCGAAGGCTCGGTGACGGCGGAAGTCCCGGAGTCGGCGCACGGATTTACGGTCGATACCTCGGATTTGAAGGTCGTCGATATCGGCACGCGCTTCGGGGTGACGGCGGGCTCGGCGGGCAACTCGCATGTCTTCGTTTTCGAGGGCGAAGTGACGCTGCAGGATTACGCTGGGTCGAAGCCGCGGTCTTTGCTCGAAGGGAAATCGTTTCACGTGAATTCTGTTCCCGGTGCAATCGAGACTGAGCCCGCGCGCTTCGCGATCGCTCCGCCCGTGGACGGCTGGATGGCGGTTCCGACTTCGTTCGGTCGCGGGCGCGACGGCTATGCCCGGCGCGGCGACGCACTCGCGGGCGCGCCCCAACCGTTGCTCTTGGTTAAGCACACGAAGCTGGAGTTGAGCCGAAAGAACGAACGGCGGGCGGTGATGACCTTTGATCTGTCCCAAGTTCGAACAGCGGAGGTCAAAGACGTCGAGCTGGTCCTCGATCCCGAACCGAGCGGGCTGGGTTTTTCCGCGATGGTGCTCGACGCGACCTTCGCCCTTTACGGCGTGACCGACGAGACGCTCGACCGCTGGGACGACAAGGCGCTCCGCTGGGGCACGATGCCCGCCTGCGACGACGACGGTCCGAAGCCGGCGCACGTGCGGCGGCTGGCGAGTTTCTCCCTGCCGCGCGGCGCCTCGGGCCAGCCGCTCACCGTCAGCGGCGCGGCGCTGGCCGACTTTGTGCGCGGCGACACCAACGGCCTCGTCACATTGGTTCTCGTACGCGAGACCGGGGAGACGGATCCCTCGGGGCTCGTCCACGCCTTCGCCTCGCGCGCGCATCCCTCGGCGCGGCCGCCGACGTTGCGCGTGCGCTGATTTTATCCTGTCTCAATTACCCCTATGACCCCGAAATTGCCTTTCCTCTTCTTTGCCGCCGCCGGTTTGGCGTCGGCCGCCGTCGAACCCGACATGGCGCGCGAGCACGTGAAGTTCTTTGAGCAGGAAATCCGGCCGCTGCTGGCCAAGCACTGCTACGAATGCCACGGAGAGAAGAAGCAAAAAGGCGCGCTGCGGCTGGACCATATTTCCAGTATCCTTGAAGGCGGCGATTCGGGTCCGGCGCTCGAACGCGGCGACCCGGAAAAATCGCTCCTCATCAAAGCCGTGCGCTACCTCGATGAGGATTTTCAGATGCCGCCGAAAGCGGCGATCTCCCCGCGCGAGGTGGCGCTGCTGGAGAAATGGGTCGCGCTCGGTGCGCCGTGGCCGGCGGGCGAAGTGGCGCGCAAAACGGTCGAGACGGACGAGCACGGGTTCACGGCGGAAGCGCGCGGTTTTTGGTATTTTCAACCGCTGGCCGATCCGCAGCCCCCCGTGCCCGCCACGCCGGCGGCGGCGGCGTGGGTGCGCGGCGACATCGACCGCTTCATCGCAGCCAAGCACGCCCAACTCGCGCTCACCCCTGCGGCGCCGGCGGACCGCGCCGAGCTTGCCCGCCGCGTTTACTTCGGCCTGCACGGCCTGCCGCCGACGCGGGCCCAGCTCGACGCCTTTGCCGCCGATGCCGCGCCCGATGCCTACGAGAAACTCGTCGACGCGCTCCTCGCCAGCCCGCGCTACGGCGAACGCTGGGCGCAGCACTGGCTCGATCTCGTGCGCTACGCCGAGAGCGACGGCTACCGCGCTGACGGCGCGCGCTCCGGCGCGTGGCCTTACCGCGATTACGTGATCAAGAGCCTCAACGCCGACAAACCCTACGACCGCTTCGTGCGCGAGCAGCTCGCCGGCGACGAACTCGCGCCCCACGACCCCGAGGTGCTGGTCGCGACGTCCTACTTGCGGGCCCCGATTTACGAGTGGAACCAGCGCGACGTGCGCGGGCAGGCCGAGCTGATCGTGACGGACCTCACCGACAATGCCGGCGAGGTTTTCCTCGGCCTCAGCATGGGCTGCGCGCGCTGCCACGACCATAAGTTCGATCCGATTCTCCAAAAGGACTATTTTGCGTTGCGCGCGTTTTTCGAGCCCGTGCTCTGGCGCACCGATCTCAAGCTCGCGCCGCCCGACGCGCAGGCCGAGTTCGCCCGCAAGCAACGCGCCTGGGAGGAAGCCACCGCCGACGTGCGCGCCCAGATCGAGGCGCTCATCGGGCCCGCCCGAGAAAAACTCGTGCAGATCGCCTACAAGCGCTTCACCGACGACATCCGCGCGATGATGGACAAGGCTCCCGCCGAGCGGACCGCCGCCGAACAGATTCTCGCCACGATGGCCGAGCGCCAGCTCGAGCACGAGCGGGAGCGCTTCGATCTGCAGAAGGCCCTTAAGACCGCCGCCGACCGCGCGCTCCACAAGAAACTCGACGCCGAGCTGAAGCAGTTCGACGCGATCAAACCGAAGCCGTTGCCTGCCGCCTTCGTCGCAACCGACGCCGGTCCGAAGGCGCCGGTGACGATGTTGAAAAACAAGCAAGGCGAGACCGAGGTGACCCCCGCCTACCTCACGCTCATCGACCGCGCCGAGCCCGCGATCACGCCGCGATCGGATTCGACCGGCCGGCGCTCGGCGCTCGCCGAATGGATCACGCGGCCCGACAACCGCCTGAGCACGCGCGTAATCGTCAACCGCGTCTGGCAATACCACTTCGGCCGCGGGCTCGCGGGCACGCCGAACGACCTCGGCCACCTCGGCGACCGCCCCACGCATCCCGAGTTGCTCGACTGGCTCGCGCGCCGTTTCGTGGCGGAAGGCTGGAGCCTGAAACGGTTGCACCGCGAGATTTTGCTCTCTGCGACCTATCGCCAGACCGCCCGCGGCGGCGTTTCCGAAACGGCGGTGCTCGTGGATCCTTCGAATAAGTTTCTCTGGCGTTTCAGCCCGCGCCGGCTCGACGCGGAACAGGCGCGCGACGCGATGCTGGCGGCCAGCGGCGAGCTCAACCTAGCGGTGGTCGGGGGGCCGGCGGTCGACGGCACGCTTCAGCCGCGCCGGTCGATCTACACGGAAAAGAAACGCAACAATCAGAACGACCTGCTCCGCAGTCTCGACGCGCCACCGGGATTCACCGGAATCGCCGATCGGCAGAACACCTCCACGGCCACCCAAGCGTTGCTTTTCATGAACGGTGACTGGGTGCTCGCGCGCGCGCGGAAGCTCGCTCAAAACGCCCCCGACGTGGAGACCGCGTGGCGCGCGGCGTTGGGCCGGCCGCCCACGCCGGATGAAGCGCGGATGGCCGAGTCCTTCATCGCGAAGCGCGTCGCGGCCTCGCCGCCGCCGGTCGCCACGTCGGCACTGATGCGTGCGGCCGGGCCCGGCACGTTTCGCGAGAACACGCCGCAGGAGCGCATCCAGGTGCGCGGGGCTCCGCGCGAGGGCGACGAATTTTCCGTCGAGGCCGTGTTCACGCTCGATGCGCCGGACGAAGGCGTCGCCCTGCGCACGATCGTCTCGCGCTGGAACGGCGCCCGCGGCTCGGAAGAGGGCCACGGCTGGGCGCTCGGGATCAACGGCCAACAGGCCCCGCTCGCGCCCCTCGGGCTGACGATGCAACTCGTGGGTGAGGACGATAACCAGAACACGTCCTATGAAGATCTGTCTTCTGGCATCGTGCTCACGCCGGGCACGCCGTATCATGTCACGGCCAAAGTCTCGTGCGCCGAGCACACCGTCACGTTCCGCGTGACCGACCTCGCACAGCCGGGAGCCGAGGCGCGCGTCGCGGTCGTGCGGCACGGAGTCGTCTCGAAAATCAGCCGCGGTCAGGCCGCGCCGGTGATCGGCGGATTGTCCCGTCGCAGCGCCGATCAGTTCGACGGCGAGATCGCCGCGGTGCGCATCGCCGCCGGGCTGTTGCCGGATCCGGCGTTTTCCGCCGATCCCGCTCGCTGGTCGGCCGACGATATGGCGTGGGTCGCGGCGCGGAAAAACGGCGCGAACTTTACGTGGGCGACCGACAACGGCACGCCCGACCATTCCGATCCGCGGCGTCGCGCGATGGGCGATCTCGCCCATGTGCTGCTCAACTCGAACGAGTTTCTCTACCTCCACTGATTCGCGCGTCTCCACTCCGATAAAATTCCCCATGGCCTGCAATAATTTCGTCAACCCCACGTCCCGCCGCGATTTTCTGCGCACCGCCGGTTGCGGTTTCGGCGCGGTGGCACTCGCCGCGCTCCTCCGCCAACCCGTTTTCGGGACGACGGGCGCCATTCCAAACTCGGCCGCCGCGCTCCCGCAGCGCGTCGGCAAGGCGAAGAACGTGATCTTCCTCTTCATGGAGGGCGGACCCAGCCACCTCGATACCTTCGACTACAAGCCGCTCCTCAACGAACTCCACGGCCAGAAGCTCCCCGCGAGTTTCAAAGAGCCGATCCTTGCGATGGGCGAATCCGGGAACCCCATTCTCGGTTCGAAGCGCACCTGGCAACGCCATGGCCAGAGCGGGCTCTGGGTCTCGGATTGGTTCCCGCACGTCGCCGGCCACGCCGACGACCTTGCGGTGATCAACTCGTGCGTCTCCGACGGCATCAATCACGCGGGCGGTGTTTGCCAGATGAACACGGGCTCGGTTTTCGGAGGACGTCCGTCGCTCGGCGCGTGGGTTTCCTACGGCATCGGCACCGAGAACCGGAATCTGCCCGGCTTCGTCGTCCTCAAGGACAGCGAAAAAGAAGTGATCAACGGCTCGCGCAATTGGGGCACGGGTTTCATGCCGGCGGTGCATCAAGGGGTGGAGTTCAGTTCCGACGGCGTGCCGATCCGCCACCTCGACGCCCCGCGCGGGCTCTCGAGCGAACGCCAGCGCGACAAGTTGGATTTTCTCGGCCAGCTCAACACCCGCCACGCCGCGAGCCGGGCCGACAACACCGAACTCGAAGCGCGCATCCGCAGCTACGAGCTCGCCTACCAGATGCAGGCCGAAGCGCCCGGCGTGGTCGATCTCTCGAAAGAGACCGAGGCCACGAAGACCCTTTACGGCCTCGGCGAACGCGACACCGCCGTCTTCGGCCGCAACTGCCTGCTGGCGCGCCGCCTGGTGGAGGGCGGCGTGCGTTTCGTGCAACTCTACAGCGGGGCCGGCAGCGGGTGGGACAGCCACACCGAGCTGGAGCCGAAGCACTCGAAACTCTGCCGCTCGGTGGACAAGCCCATCGCCGGTTTGTTGACCGATCTGAAAGCGCGCGGACTGCTCGACGAGACGCTCGTGATCTGGGGCGGCGAATTTGGCCGCACGCCGATGAGCGAGCAAAAAGGCGGCCGCGACCACAACCCCGGCGGCTTTACGATGTGGATGGCCGGCGGCGGCGTACGCGGCGGGCAGGTGATCGGGCAGACCGACGATCTCGGGCTCTACGCGATCAAGGACAAGCTCCACGTCCACGACCTACACGCGACGATTCTCCACCTGCTCGGGATGGACCACACCAAGGTGATTTATCCGCACCAAGGGCGCCCCGAGCGCATCGACCAGAACGAAGGTAAAGCCTACACGAAAATCGCCAAGGGTGCGGTGTGAGCGGAAAGTGCGAGGTGGGCTGTAGAACCGACCGGTGGTCGGTTGTCCGGAAACGAAGCGCGGCGCGGAGGGCGGGTCACAGACCCCGCCCTGCCTCGGACGGCGCTCACTTCCGCCAGACGCGCACGCGGTGGTTTTCGCTGTCGCCGATGAAGACGGCGCCGTCGCGATCCACATAGACGCCGTGCGGGCGGGCGAGCCGGGTTTTCAGCGGATCGTCGCCGTCGGGGCCGTCGCCTTTTTTGCCGTCGCCGACCAGAACCTCGATCGTATTTTTCGCGATGTCCAGATATCGGATCGAATGCGACTCGGTGTCGGCTAGGTAGACGTTGCCCGCCGGGTCGAGCGCGACGCCCTTGGGACCAGCGAGCGTGGCTTCGAGAGCGGGGCCGCCGTTGCCGGTGAAGCCGGATTTACTGGTGCCGGCGACGCGCCGGAGCGTGGCGGTTTTCGGATCGAGGCGGAGCAGCGCGTTGCCCTCGCGGAGCGCGAGCCAGCAGGTGCCGTCGGGGCCGAAGGCGAGGGCGCGCGGACCATGGAGAGAAGAGCCGGTAATGGGCGAGCCGTCGGGCGCGGTGCGTTTCTCGCCGGTGCCGGCCCATGTCGTGATCGTGCCAGTGGCGAGATCGACGCGGCGGACGCGGTGGTTGAGGACGTCGCACACGTAGAGCGCGCCGGCGGCGTCGAACGCGAGGCTGTGCGGCTGGTTGAACTGTGCGGTCAGGGCGGGCCCGCCGTCGCCGGAGAAGCCGAGGGCGCCGGTGCCGGCGACGGTGGAGATGAGGCCGGTGCGGGCGTCGACGCGGCGGACGAGGTGGTTGAGCCGTTCGACGAAAAAGAGATGTCCGGCGCGGTCCCAAGCGAGTTCGTAGGGCTCGTTGAGGGCGGCCGCGGTGGCGGGACCGCCGTCGCCGGCGTAGCCGCGGGTGCCGTTGCCGGCGACGGTCTCGATGTGGCCGTCGGCGAGGATGCGACGGATGCGTTGGTTATCGGTGTCGCAAAAATAGAGCGCGCCGTCGGGCCCGCGGGCGACGGCGAAGACGTTGTTCAACGTGGCGGCGTTGGCCGGACCGCCATCGCCGGAGAAGCCTTTGACGCCGGTGCCGGCGAAGGTGGAGACGGAGGCGCCCGAGGCGGGCGGGGAAGACAACGTCGCGAAGACGGCGGTGAGGAGGAGGTGGTGGCGCGAGGTCATTTTTTTGATGGGGCCGCGGGCGGTGGGGTCCAGGCGAGGACCTGTTTGTCGGAAAGGAGTTTTTCGCGGAGGCGGGCGCGGTCGATGGATTGGACGGAGGTTTTCTGCGCGATGGCGTGGGCGGCGGCGATGGCGGCGCTTTGGCCGAGGACCATAAAGACCGGCTCCATGCGGATCGAGCCGTAGGCGATGTGGGTGGCGGAGAGCGCCACGGGCACGAGGAGATTTTCGCACTCGGCGGCGCGCGGGATGATCGAACCGTAGGCGATGGGGTAGGGCGAACGAACGCGGACTTGGACGTCGCCTTCGTTTACGACGTGGCCGGCGGCGTTCACGGTGCGCTGCACGTTGTGGGAATCCATGCTGTAGGCGCCGAGGCCGACGGCATCGGGGGCGACATCGCGGCCGGTGCAGTTGTGCTCGGTCATGACGTAGGCGCCGGTCAGGCGGCGGGCTTCGCGGACGTAGAGCTGGGTGGGCCAGCCGCCGTTGTCGGTGAACTCGTCACGAGACAGGCCCCAGCGTGAGGCCTCGGCGCGGATTTTCTCGGGGACGCGCGGATGGTTGGCGAGGGTCCAGAGGAGGCCTTGGGTGTAGGCGAGGTGGGCGGCGCGGATGCGGTCGCGGGTGGTGTAGTCGGCTTCGGGGTAAGCGTAATTTTCGCCGATGAAATCGGTGGAGAAGCCGGTGTTGTTGTTGGTGTCGGTCTTGCGGTTCGGCATGTCGGCGGGGTGGAGCGGGAGGATTTTCAGGCCGGCCTCGAAGTTGCGGAGGAGGAGTTCGTAATTACGCGCGTCGTAGCCGGCGGGTTGGGGAAACGGGATGCGGTTGGCGGGGGCGTCGGTGAAGCAGAGGCGGAAATTGTAGGCTTGGACCTTGGCGTCGGCGGCGCCTTCGACTCCTGGGCCGGTGGCGGCGATGCCGGGCAGGAGGCCGCTGGCGGGATCGCCGGGGACGACGTAGGGCGAGACGCCGGGGAAGAACTGGTGGGCCTTGGCCTGCTGGGTTTGGACGCCGTTGAGGGTTTCGCCGAATTCGGCATTGGCCTCGCGGCCGACGCGGTAGGCGACACCGGCTTTGGCCATGAGGTCGCCCTCGTAGGTGGCGTCGATGAACATTTTTGCGCGGATGAGGCGGCCAGACTCGAGGCGGATTGCGGTGAGGCGGGCGCCGGTTTTCTCGACGGCGCGGGCGAGATCGAGGCGCTCGCGGCGGAGGACGTTGAGGCGGTTCTCGCGGACAAAATCCTCAAAGATTTTTTCCGCGACGTGCGGTTCGAAGGTCCACATGGCGGGTTCGCCGGGGTCGGTGGCGGACTGGCCGATGCTGCGATAAGAGCCGATCGGCTGGCGCGTCCAAGCCTCGGGGCGGGCGTAGTGTTGGGCGACGCGCTCGTAGAAATTGCGGGCGAGACCGCCGATGGCGCGTTTGTTGCCGATGTCGGTCTGGCCGAGGCCGCCGCTGCTGAGGCCGCCGAGGCGGGAGTCGGGGCTGACGAGCACAACGGCGTGGCCGAGGCGGGCGGCCTGGACGGCGGCGATGACGCCGCCGGCGGTGCCGCCGTAGACGCA
>CAMCWW010000121.1:0-9738 GCA_945882935.1 Opitutus sp. GAS368 | reverse complement strand
CAAGGTCAAAGCTCTCTTGCGCGCCGCCGAAGCACGCTCCGAGTCCACCCTCCTGCAGGCGATCGCCCAAGCCCTCGCCGCCGTCACGGCCAACGACGCCAAAGGTTGGTTTGCCCACTGTGGCTATAGTTTAATTTAAAATGCTCTAGCGCGCCGCCCGCCCGCCGCGTTACTTCTTCCGCACCGCGAGCGTCCACTCGCGACCCGAGTCGATGTTGTAGGTATTGGCGAAATTGCCCTGATTCACCGCCATCGCGACGAAGCCGCTGCTGTTGATAAACATCAGATTCTTCCCCACCGGCACGTCGCCAAACGTGCGCGCGTAAGGCACCGTTTCCTCCCAGACGACTTTCGAGCCCCGACGAATCGTGACGACCGCGAGCTCGCCTTCCTTTAGGCCCAGTTGGTCAAACGTGCGCCGGTCGATCAGGCACGCCGTGTTGCCGAGGTGGCCGCGCGAACTGTCGATCATGCCGGTGACGGTGCCGTCTTTGACGACGGGCTTCGGCAGTTCGAGCACCACGACTTTGTCTCCGAGCAGCGGACCCACTTGCTCGTAGGTGATCACGCCGGCCGCGAGCTTGCCCGCCACGTAGGCATAAACATCTCGGCCGTGAAACGTGTGCGACCACTCGGTGCCGGGACGGCGGTTTACCTTTTCGTCGATCTCGCGCACGGCCTCGACGCCGAACTCCTGCGCGACGTAACCGAACGACCCATTGTCCGGCCCCACGAAAAACTGGCCGTTCTTGGTTTTCACGACGACCGACTTTCGCTTCGTGCCGACGCCCGGATCGACCACCGAAATAAAGACCGTGCCGGCCGGCCAGACGGGCGCGGTGTAGACCAAGTTCCGCGCGGCGGCGTCGATATTGTAGAGCTCAATCAGCGGCTGAACGTTAAAAATCGGAATAGTCTTATCGACGGCGAACACGACGCCGGGCATCACCGCGCCGCCGAAGTCCGCTTGGATGACGACCGCGTTGCGCTCCTTGGCGACGAGCGCGGTGGACAAGACTAGCACAGAGAACAGAACGAGCCGGCGGGTGAGTTTTTGCATGAGAAGAGGTCGAAAACATCGCCCTGCGTTCGCCGGAAAAGCAAACCGGATTTGTGCGGCATCTGCTCAGAGGCTTTGCAGGATCTCGCGGAAGTTCGCAGCCGTGCCAGTCTGGCCGGCGCGGCGCGCGAGGGCTTCACCGGCGGTCAGGACGCGGAGCGCATCGGCGCGCCGGCCAAGCCGGAAGTAGACTTGGCCTCGCGCCGGCGCGAGCCCGAAGACGCTCCCAGCGTGTAACTTCCCCTCGACGCCACGTCGGCACACCGTTTCCATTCTAGGCCCGATGCTCCCCGTTTTGCTCTTCGCCTCCGCGCCCGCCGCCCCGACCGAGATTCCTCTTTGGCTCATGCTGCCGTTTGGCCTGTTGCTGCTGCTCATCGCCATCATGCCGCTGACCCCGCTCAACCTGAAGCACAGGTGGGAGCACAACTACCCGGCGGTATCCGTGGGCCTTGGCGTGCTCGTTTCGGTTTATTACTACCTCAAAATTCCGGGCGGAGGCGGGCTCATCGTCCACACGGTTTACGAATACATTTCGTTCATCGCCCTGATCGGCTCCCTCTTCGTCGTCGCCGGCGGAATCCACCTCAGGGTCAAGGGCGGCGCCACTCCGCTGGCGAACGTCGTCTTCCTCGCCGTCGGTGCCGTCGCGGCCAATTTCATCGGCACCACGGGAGCCTCGATGGTGCTGATCCGCCCGTGGATCCGGATGAATAAAGTCCGGATCAGTGCGTTCCACGTCGTTTTTTTCATTTTCATCGTGTCCAACGTCGGCGGCGCACTCACCCCGATCGGCGACCCGCCCCTCTTCATCGGCTACCTGCGCGGCGTGCCGTTTTTCTGGCTGCTGGAGCGGGTGTTGGCCAGCTGGCTCGTGACCGTCGCAGCCATCCTTGCGGTATTTTACGTCTTCGACCGCCGCAGCTTTGCCCGGATGCCGCGCCAATACCGGGTCGATGACGAGCAGGCGGATACCTGGCGCTTCGAGGGCGGGATCAACGCCCTTTTCTTGCTGGTGATCATCGGCGCGGTGTTTTTGCACGACACATTTTTCCTGCGGGAGGCCGTGATGCTGGCAGCCGCGACCGCCTCGTATTTTCTCACGCCGAAGACGGTCCACGCGGCGAATACGTTTTCTTTCGGCCCCATCAAGGAGGTCGCTTTTCTCTTCATCGGCATTTTCACGACCATGATGCCCGCGCTGGGTTACCTCGCGGTGCACGGCGAAGAGTTTGGCTTCACCCGCCCGCTGCAATACTACTTCGCCTCCGGCACGCTCTCCGCGGTCTTGGACAACGCCCCGACCTACGTGAACTTCCTCCAACTCGCCGAAGCCACCGCCCGCGCCGCCCATCCCGCCGCGTTCGCCGGCGCCGCCGTCGGCTCGGTCGCCGCCGTGCGGATTCTGCTCGTGCAACAGCCCGACTTCGTCGTGGCGGTGAGCCTCGGCGCGGTCTTCTTCGGCGCCATGACCTACATCGGCAACGGACCCAATTTCATGGTCAAATCCATCGCCCATGACGCCGGCGTGCACTGCCCGTCGTTTTTCGGCTACGTCTTCAAATACAGCATCCCGATTTTGCTCCCGATTTTGATTTTGGTCGGCCTCTTATTTGTCTGACCGCTTCGGCTCGCCCGAGAGCGGCGAGCTCGGGCTCGAATCGACCGAACGACCCGCCTTGGCATAGGCTCTGCTAACCCATGCGCGGACTCGGCGCATCTGCGCGCTGCAGCGCCGCCCACGTTCAAACCTAAACCACACCGCCTAGCTCACCATGAAAAACTGGTCCCGATTCCTCCGAGGCTCGCTTGCACTCTCCAGCCTGTTCCTGGCCTTGACCTGCTTGTCCCAAGCTCACGCCCAGACGCCCGCCGCTCCGCCCCCGCCGACCGCCGAAGAGCGCATCGCGGCGCTCGAGGCCTACGTTAATAACGTCGATCCCGTCAAAGGTCCGTTGGTTGGCGTGGCCGGCCCAGGCCACAATGCCTGGATGATGACCAGCGCCGCACTCGTGCTTTTCATGACGTTGCCCGGTCTCGCGCTTTTTTACGGCGGCCTCGTTCGCCGGAAGAACGTCCTCTCCGTTCTCGCTCAGTGCTTGGGCATCACCGGCCTCGTCACCATCATGTGGTGGGCCTTTGGCTATAGCTTGGTTTTTGGCAAAAGCTTCAACAGCCCGTTCCTCGGCGGCACCGAATACTTTTTCCTAAAGGGCGTCACCAGCGCGCCCAACACCGATTACGCCTACTGGATTTCACAGAACGTGTTTTCGATGTATCAGATGATGTTCGCGATCATCACCCCAGCGCTGATCGTCGGCGCGATCGCCGAGCGCATGAAGTTTTCCGCGATTCTGCTCTTCGTCGCGATCTGGATGATCGTCGTTTACTTCCCGCTGGCCCACATGGTCTGGGGCGTCACCGGCTTCATGAACGGCGTCTGGAACGGCGACGCGGTCATCAAGGCGATCGACTTCGCCGGCGGCACCGTGGTTCACATGTCCTCCGGTTGGTCCGCCCTGATTCTTTGCATTATTCTCGGGCCGCGGCTCGGCTTCGGGAAGGAAAAGATGGCCCCGCATAGCCTCGTCCTTTGCATGGTCGGCACCGGCATGCTCTGGGTCGGCTGGTATGGTTTCAACGCCGGCAGCGCGCTCGCCGCCGACGGCGTCGCCGCCAACGCCTTCATGACGACCACGCTCGCCGCCGCCGTCGCCGCGTTTACCTGGGGCCTGGCGGAGAAGCTTGCCCGCGGACACGCCTCGATTCTCGGGATGTGCTCCGGCGCCGTCGCCGGTCTGGTCGTGATCACTCCCGCCGCCGGCTTCGTCGATACCACCGGCGCGGTGATCATCGGTGTGCTCGCCGGCGTCATTCCCTACCTCGCCTGCACCAAGATGAAGGCGATCTTCGGCTACGACGACGCGCTCGACACCTTTGGCGTTCATGCCGTCGGCGGCACCCTCGGCGCTCTCGTCACCGGCTTCCTCGCCACCGCGAGCGTCAATTCCAACCTCACCGGCTCTTACGCGACCAAGAACGGTCTGGCGAAGCTCGTGACCGACGGCGGCCTCTGGCTCGAACAGGTCAAGGCCATCGCCTTGACGCTGGTCCTTTCGGTCCTCGCGACCGTCGTGATCGCCTACCTCGTGAAGGCGCTCATCGGCCTGCGGCCCACCCCGGAAGCCGAAATGCAAGGCCTCGACATCACCGACCACCAAGAAGAAGGCTACATCAACTAAGCCGAACCCGCTTCCTTCCCATTTTCAAACGCGGCCGTCACAAGGGGCCGCGTTTTTTGTGCCTCGATCTCCCTCATTTCTTCCGCACCCAGCGGGCCTGCTTCGCCCAGACGATCATCGCGACGCCCGCCGCAAACCCGCCCGCGTGCGCCCACCACGCCACCCCCCCCGTCGCACCCACGGCGAGCGCCCCGAGCCCGTTGAGGGTCTGCACCGCAAACCAGAGCACCATAAAAACCACCGCCGGCACCGGCAACACCGGCACGATCCACGGCACCAGCGACCACACCCACGCCGTCGGAAACAAAATCAGATACGCGCCCAAAACGCCCGAGATCGCCCCGCTGGCCCCGATCATCGGCACCGCCGATTCCGGATCGACCGCCACCTGCGCGCCCGCCGCCACCCACCCCGCGAGCAGATAGAACAAGAGATACTTCATCGCTCCGAGCCGATCCTCCACGTTCCCGCCAAAAATCCACAGGAACCACAGATTCCCGAGCAGATGCGCCCATCCGCCGTGCAGAAACATATGGGTCACCACGGTCTGCCATTGCTGCACCGAGTCCCACTGCGCGATCGCCCGCTTGGCCACGAGCGCATGCGTTTCGATCACGCTCGCCTGCACCTTGGGCCCGCCGTCGAACCCGAGCCAAAGCTCCCAACCAAACGCGCACAGATTCGCCGCCACGAGCACCATCGTGACGACCGGCGTGCGCTTCTGCTTGGCCGTATCTGCGAGCGGAATCATGGCTTCATCAACCGCTCAAACGCACCGCTCGCGCAAGCGCCTAGCTAGCGTCATACCGATTACGTTTCGATCCGCCCCGGCGAGACCAATTCACAACCCAACGGGTATCACACTTTCTTGTCGCTCTTCGCCTCATGTCGCAGCACTCCGGCGATCCGCCAGACGTCGTCCTCCCGCGCCAGCACGTAGTCATACACGGCGCTGCGGCCACTCTCCACAAACACCCGAGCCGTCACCGTGGCCCGCGCGCCGTCGTCCCGCACCAACCCATATTCTGCGCGCGCGTTCGCCCATATCTCCGGGTAGCCGTCACGCACCAGCGCCGCAAATCGCCGGATCGGCGTCTGCTGCTGCAGCCCCGTCGACGCATACGCGTAGGCGTGGCCCACTTCGTTTTTCCGAAAAGCCGCCAACTGTCCGTCGATCGCCTCGATGATCTCCACCTTCACCGCCGGCTTGCTCGCCCGCATTCCGCCCGGCTCCGCCGCTTGGGCCACCGCGCCCGCCCACGCCAGCACGGCCAAAAACAGTCCCCCGATTATCCCTCCGATTCGCTTCATGCCGGCACGCTACAATCTCTCGCGCGCGTTGCAAACATCCCAAAGCTCCCTCTCGCCTTCCCTCTTTCTCTCCATCTCTTTTTCCAAATGCCCAGCTTCATCCGTCCCGCCACTTCCGCCGATGTCCCGGTGATCCTGGCTTTCATCCGCAGCCTCGCGGACTACGAGAAACTCTCGCATGAGGTCGTCGCCACCGAGGCAACACTCCGTGCCACGCTCTTTCCCTCCGATTCGGCCCGGCCGGCCGCCGCGTGCATTCTCGCCTTCACCGCCGATGGCCTTCCTGCCGGGTTCGCCCTTTATTTTTTCAACTACTCCACCTTCCTCGCGAAACCCGGCCTCTACCTTGAGGACCTCTTCGTGCGCCCCGAACTCCGCGGCCAAGGTATCGGTAAGGCCCTGCTCCTGCAGCTCGCTAAACTCGCCAACCAGCGCGACTGCGGGCGGATGGAATGGTCCGTCCTCGACTGGAATCAACCGGCCATCGACTTCTACCAATCACTCGGCGCGGAAATGAAATCCGAGTGGACCACCTGTCGCCTCACCGGTCCCGCCCTCGCCCGCTTTGCTTGAGTTTCCACCTAACGGTCACCGGTTCCATGCTCCACGAACCCCCGGAGCTTGCAGCCGGATCCACCAATCACCCGTGCCCCCATTGCACCATAAAAAGCTACCGCCTTCTGCTTTCCCTGCTCACGCGCCTCAGCCGTCCGAGCGGCGGCTTCGTCTTGTGGCGCGAACTCCCGGCCGGCGTCGACCCCCTGCGCCTGAAGTGCGGTCTCCCGTGGACCGACGCGATCGAGGCCGCCGTCAAAACCCTCGGCCCCCTCGCGCAAAAACAACTCTGATTCCCTTGCCGCGGCCGTAGCTCAACCGTCGCCCACGACCATGAAAAAAACCGTCGCACTCTTTCTCTTCCCCGACGTCGAAGTCCTCGACTTCGCCGGTCCGTTTGAAGTCTTCGCCGTCACCGACGAACTCCGCGGCTACGATACGTTCAATGTCATCACCGTAGCCGAAACCGCCGCGCCCATCCGCGCCCGCAACGGACTCCGAGTCCTGCCCGACCACACCTTCACCACCTGCCCTTCGCCGCACGTCCTGATCGTTCCCGGTGGTTTCGGCACCCGCGCCCTCCTCAAAAACGAGCCGGTCCTCGCGTGGCTCCGCACCCAAGCCGCCTCCGCCGAACTCGTCGTGTCCGTCTGCACCGGGGCCTTCCTGCTCGCCCAGCTCGGCCTGCTCGACGGGCTTCGGGCTACGACGCACCACGAGTGCCTCGACGATCTCCGCGCCCTCGCGCCCGCCGCGACCATCGATCCCTCCGCCCGGTTTCACGACAACGGCAAAATCCTAACCGCCGCGGGCATTTCCGCCGGCATCGATTGCTCGCTGCACGTGGTCTCGCGTCTCCTCGGTCCCGCCGCCGCCGCGACCACCGCCCGCTACATGGAATACCCCCCGCCCACCTAATCTCTCCGTCTCTCCGTCTCTCCTTCTCTCCTTCTCAGTTTCCGCCTTGAACGCCCCTCCTCCCCGCGCCGCCATCGCTCTCGCGCTCGGCACCATCTATCTCGTCTGGGGCAGCACCTACCTCGGTATCCGCGTCGCCGTGGAGACGATGCCGCCCTTTCTCATGGCGGGAGCCCGTTTCCTCGTCGCCGGCGGCTTGCTCTTCGCCTTCCTGAAACTCCGCGGCGCACCCGCGCCCTCCGCGCACCAGTGGCGCGCCAACACCGTGATCGGCGCCTTCCTCCTGCTCGGCGGTAACGGCTGTGTCGTCTGGGCTGAGCAGTTCGTCCCGTCCGGCCTCACCGCCCTGCTCATCGGCGTGGGCCCGCTCTGCCTCGTCCTCACCGAATGGGCGTGGCCCGGCGGTCTCCGCCCCACGGCCCGCACCACCGCCGCGCTGCTCCTTGGCTTTGCCGGCGTCGTCTGGCTCGCGGCCCCATGGCAAGACTTTGCGCAGGGCGGCCTCCACCTCGGGGGCGTGCTTGCGATCCTCGGCGGCTGCGTGTGCTGGTCGCTCGGTTCGACCACCTCGCGCCACTCGAAACACGGCGCCTCGCCCGCCATGGCCTCCGCCCTGCAAATGCTCGGCGGCGGCGCCCTACTGCTGCTCGCCGCCGCGCTGCACGGCGACTTCATTCGCGTCGACTTCGCCACCATCAGCGCCCGCGCGTGGGGTGCTTTTGCTTACCTGGTCGTGATCGGTTCACTCGTGGGCTTCTCGACCTTTGTCTGGCTCATGAAACATTGCCCGCCCGCGCACGTTTCCACCTTCGCCTACGTCAACCCCATCGTCGCCGTGATCCTCGGCTGGCTGATTCTCGACGAACCCATCACCGCCCGCACCTTGGTCGCGTCCGCCGTAATCGTCACCGCCGTCGTCCTCATCACGCTCGAGCAGCACAAAGTCTCCCCCGCACGTGAGTGCCGATAGATATCTTTGCGGGGCCTGACCCGTGGAATCACCTCACCGAGCGGAGGCGCTCGCAGTGCGAAGGATGGGGTGTCGTCCCTGACTCATTTCCCAGACGGCGGCGGTCGAGGGCGTGGAACCGTGCCGAAGTCGGAGGGGCGCCGCCGAACCAAACTCGTTTGGTTTGGCCCGGGCCCCGCCTTGCGCCTTGCCACCGCCCCCACCGCCAAGCCTCTTACACCTCTCAAACCTCTCTGCTATGTCCACCGCTCAACGTCTCGACGGCCGCAAGCCCGACCAACTCCGCACCATCACCTTCGAGGCCGACATCGCCCCACACGCGACCGGCTCCGTGCTCGTCGCCTTCGGCCTCACGCGCGTCATCTGCGCCGCCACCATCGAGCCCGGCGTGCCCACGTGGATGAAACAGCAAAAAGTCCCCGGCGGCTGGCTCACGGCCGAGTATTCGATGCTGCCTTATTCCACACTCGAGCGGAAATCCCGCGACATCTCCCGCGGCAAAATCGACGGCCGCACCGTCGAGATCCAACGCCTCATCGGCCGCTCCCTCCGCGCCGTCATCGACCTCAACAAGCTCGGCCAAAACACGCTCTGGCTCGACTGCGACGTCCTTCAGGCCGACGGCGGCACGCGCACCGCGTCGATCACCGGCGCCTACCTCGCCGCCCGCCTCGCGGTCCAAAAACTCCTCGACGCCAAAAAAATCCCCGAGAACCCCCTAATCGATTCCGTCGCCGCCATCAGCGCCGGCATCTACCAAGGCGACGCCTTCCTCGATCTCAACTATGTCGAAGACAAAGACGCCGAGGTCGACGCCAACATCGTCATGACCGGCCGCGGCCAATTCGTTGAAGTTCAGAGCAGCGGTGAAGAGACGACGTTTTCCGGCGACCAACTCCAATCCCTCCTCACCCTCTCCCAAACCGGCCTCAAGGAACTCGCGTCCCTCCAAACCGCGTTCCTCACGCAGCAGCTTTTGAAGTTCTGACCGCCTCAAGGTGGTGCCCGATGTCCCTGTCGGGCTGAACTCGTAGCCCCCACCCGCCGTTAGCGACCTTGGGGTCATAGCGACCTTCGGGTTCAAACTTTGCCCTTTGTCACTTGGTAGAGGTGAGCCTAGAACGGAGCGGGTTCGCCCGGCAGGCGCTATCCGAGCGGCTCAGGCGAAACGGCGTCTACCGCCCGGCTAGACCTCACGGCAAAAACTCCACGAATTTCCAACTGCGGTTGTCGATCACGTTGGGCACGAACCGCAGCTTCGGGTTCATCGCAAACACCCGCGTGTAAAAATACAGCGGGATGATCGGCACTTCGTCCGCGAGCATGGCTTCCAGTTTCTGGTAGATCGCAAACCGCTCGGCGTCGCTCTTCACTTTGGCCGATTCATCGAGCAGCGCATCATAGGTCGCGTTGCTCCAGCCCGTATCGTTGTTGCCGCCGCCCGTCCGCCACATGTCCATAAACGTGTTGGGATCGACGTAGTCCGCGATCCACCCCGCGCGCGCGAGGTCGAAGGCCAGGGTGTCCTGTGAATCTAGGTAAACCTTCCACTCCTGGTTCGTGAGTCCGATGTCCACCCCGAGCCGCGTGCGCCACATCTGCTGGATCGCTTCGGCGATCGCGCGGTGATTTTCCGAGGTATTGTAGAGGATACTGACCTGCGGGAACCCGCGTCCTTCCGG
>CAMCWW010000120.1:0-9756 GCA_945882935.1 Opitutus sp. GAS368 | reverse complement strand
GAGTTGACGGACGATCCTAGCTGGACAGGATACTGTCCATATGAACGCCATCACCTATACGGTAGCGCGCGAGAATCTCGCCTCGACCATGGATAAGGTTTGCGACGACCGGGAGCCGGTGATCATCACGCGCAACCGCGATCAAGCGGTGGTCATGGTCTCGCTGGAAGATTACAAGGCGATGGAGGAAACGGCGTATCTGATGCGGAGTCCGGCCAATGCGCGGCGACTTTTGGCCTCGATCAGGCAATTGAAGTCCGGACAGGGGAAGGTCAGAAAATTGAAGGAAGTCTGAGGCGATGGCCGCGACTCAGTTGGTTCTTTCGGCCAAGGCATGGGAGGAATACCTGGATTGGCAGGCGACCGACGAGAAGCAGGTTCGACGAATCAACCAGCTCATCAAAGAGGTGATGCGCGAACCGTTCAGCGGAATCGGCAAGCCCGAGCCGTTGCGGCACGCATTCCAGGGTTATTGGTCGCGGCGAATCGATAGCGAGCATCGCCTCGTTTACAAAGTCGCAGGCGAGCAGCTTTGGGTGGCGCAGGTGCGCTTTCACTATCGGGGTTAATTCTGATTCTCGGCTCGGAAGCATCACCACCCGTAGTTCCGCTTGATGCGAAGGGCTTCGTAGAGGTCAGTTGAGAGCTCCGTGATGAAGCGGCTTGGGGTTAGCATCATGCCGCCGGGGCCGGCGCGGGAGGCGATCTTCGGGTAGCTCAGATAGAGCTCGTTGCGAGCGCGCGTCACGGCCACGTAGAAGAGGCGGCGTTCTTCTTCGACGTCGCCGCTCTCGATCGCGCGGCGGCCGGGGAATTGGCCTTCGGCGAGACCGATCAAAAAGACGACGTCATATTCGAGGCCTTTGGCCTGATGGATCGTCGTGAGTTTCACGGCGTCGGTCTCGGGGTCGACGCGGCGCTCGCTGGTCTCGCCGTTGAGAAGCACAATTTGCGCGAGGAAGTCCTGCGTCTCCTCGAAGCGTTGAGCGAAACCGATGAGGGCTTTCAGTTCTTCGAGGCGGTCCACGTAATCGGCGTAGGCGCCTTTAAGGTAGTCGCCATACCAGCCCTCGATGGCGATCTCGACGGTCTCGGGCGGCTTGCGGGTCTGCATCGCCTCGGCGACCTGTTGGAGCGAGCTGCAGAAATTCGGCCAGTCTTCACGGGCGTCTTTGGCGACTTTGCTGAGGACGTCGTCGGTCGCGAGGACGTCGATGAAGTTCTTTTGGAGGAGCTGGGCGTTTTCGCGGGCGACGGTGTATATCTTCTGCGCGCCCTTTTCGCCGATCTTGGGGAGAAGAATGGCGATGCGTTGCCAGGCCTGTTCGTCGGCGGGGTTGTAAACGAAGCGGAGGAGGGCGATGAGGTCGCGGATGTGTTGGCGTTCGAAAAATTTTACCCCGCTCGTGATCTGGTAGGGAACGGCGGCGCGGGAGAGGGCGAGTTGGATTTCGAGCGCGAGAAAATGCGAGCGGTAGAGGATGGCGATCTCGTTGAGCGAAACGCCGTCGTCTTCGACGAGGGAGCGGATGCGCTTGAGGATGAACTCGGCCTGTTCGCGGTCATCCATGGCTTGGACGACGAACGGTTTTTGGGCGTTGGCGCGGTGGGCGCGGAGTTCTTTCTCGAAGTGGCGGCCTTGGGGTTGGGCCTCGAGGACGCCGTTGGCGAGGGCGAGGATCTGGGGCGTCGAACGGTAATTGGTCTCGATGCGGTGGATGACGGTGCCGGGGTGACGCTCGGGGAACGTCATAATATTTTCGAAGTCGGCGCCGCGCCACGAGTAGATGCACTGGGCGTCGTCGCCGACGGCCATCACGCGGTGGTGGGCGGCGAGTTTGTCGACGATCTGGGCTTGGAGCGTGTTGGTGTCCTGATACTCGTCGACGAGGACGTGGCGGAAGCGCTGGGCAAAATGTTGGGCGACCTCGGGGGCGGCGGTGAGAAGCTTGAGCCAAAGCTCAAGGAGGTCGTCGTAGTCGACGACGTTTTGCTCGCGTTTCTTTTTGGCGTAGGCGGCGGCGAAGGGCGGAAAGCGGTGGGAAATCTCGCTGTATTGCGGGAACTGGTCGGTGACGGTCTGCGCGAGGGAGAGCTGGGTGTTGCGGGCGAGGGAGAGGACGCTGAAGAGCGGGCCGGGCTTGGGGTTGGTTTTGTCCTTAAAGAAAAGGCGATCCTCGGTTTCGACGGTCTGTTTGAGGAGCGATTCGGATTCGTCGGCGTCGAGGATGGTAAAATTTTTTGGCAAGCCGATGGCTTCGCCGTGCATTCGGAGGGCGCGGTGGCCGATGCCGTGGAAGGTGCCGCCCCAAAAGCGACCGGGCTCGTAACCGGTGAGCTGTTGCACGCGGTGGAGCATTTCCTTGGCGGCTTTGTTGGTGAACGTGAGGAGCAGAATTTCCCAGGGCTTCACGCCTTGCGAAATGAGGTAGGCGACGCGGTAGGTGAGGGTGCGGGTTTTGCCGGAGCCGGCACCGGCCAGGACGAGGATCGGCCCGGGCGGGGCGGTGACCGCGGCAAACTGTTCGTCGTTGAGCAGCGCGCGAAAATCAATGGGCGGGAACCCCGGGGGGGCGGAAGGGGCGTCGAGTTCGAAGTCCATGCGGGGGCGCGGGCGAGGGGCGGAAGGCTGGAGGCGTGGGCTTGGTTGGATGGCCGGCGGGGCGGCCGGCGCCCAAGTTTAGAGGAGGACGAGGTCGTTGCGGTGGACGACTTCGAGGCGCTTGCGGTCGGGGTGCAGGGCGCGAAGGGCGTCGGCCTTCAGGCCAGCGAGGGCGGGGATTTCTTTGGCCGAGAAATGAGTTTTGCCTCGGGCGAGCACGGTGCCGTCGGGGCCGGCGATGTTGACGATATCGTCGGTGGCGAAATCCCCGTGGGCGTGGGTGACGCCGACGGCGAGCAGGCTGCTGCCGCGTTCGCGGAGGATGGGCACAGCGAGGGCGTTGACGAAGATCGCGCCGGCGGGGCGCTGGAAGTAGGCGAGCCAGTGTTTCTTGGCATCGAGCGGGATGCCGCTCGGG
Source organism: Opitutus sp. GAS368 (assembly GCA_945882935.1). Lineage (GTDB taxonomy): Bacteria > Verrucomicrobiota > Verrucomicrobiia > Opitutales > Opitutaceae > Tous-C4FEB. Next base: position 6,736 of record CAMCWW010000120.1, on the reverse strand, counting down.
ACGAAGAACGTGCCGGGTCCGGTGCCGCCGAGGAGGCGGGCGATGATCGCGGGCTCGGAGCCGCTGGCGATAAAGACACCGCAGCCGGCGCGGGTGGCGAGTTTGGCGGCGGTGATTTTGGAAATCATGCCGCCGGTGGCGGTCTCGCTGGCGGTGCCGCCGGCCATGGCCTCGATGGTCGGGGTGATTTTTTCCACGACCGGCACGATCTCGCCGGTGCCCTTCAGGTCGATGAGACCGGGCGCGGTGGAGAGAATGAGGAGGTGATCGGCCTCGACGAGGCTGGCGACGAGGGCGGAGAGGGTATCGTTGTCGCCGAATTTGATTTCGGCGGCGCTCACGGTGTCGTTTTCGTTGATGATCGGAATGGCGCCGTAGCCGATGATCTGGCGGAGCGTTTCACGGACGCCGAGGTAGCGGGTGCGGACGCGGAGGTCGTCGTGGGTGAGGAGAACTTGGGCGACGGTCAGGGTGTGGGGCGCGAAAGCGGTTTGCCAAACCTGCATGAGGCGCGACTGGCCGATGGCGGCGCAGGCCTGTTTTTTGGAAACGTCTTTGGGCTTTTTGGTGAGCGCGAGCGCGCCCATGCCGAGACCGACGGCTCCGGAGGAGACCACGATCACTTCGGTGCCGGCGGAGCGAAGCGAGGCGAGTTGCGCGGCGAGGTCGGCAATGCGGGCGGTGTCGAGCTGGCCGATGCCAGAGGTGAGAACGCCGGTGCCGAGTTTGACGACGACACGCCGGGGAGCGCGGCTGGAGATTTCTTTTTTCAACGCGGAGGACGCGGAGAGAGCGGGCGGGCAAACGGGCGGCGGGGAAGGGCGGGTCGAAGACCCCGCCCTACGACTTAGGCTCAGACGGTGAGCAAATCCTTCTCTTTGTGGGCGAGGTGGTCGGCGATGCTCTTGATGGAGGCGTCGGTCGCGGCCTGAATGTCTTTTTCGAGACGCTTGGCCTCGTCTTCGGGGAGCTTGGCTTTTTTGACCGATTCCATGACGTCGCGGCGGACGTTCCGGACGTGAACCCGGCCCTCTTCGGCGAGGCGGTGGGCGTTTTTCACGAACTCAAGGCGGCGCTCCTTGCTCATGTCGGGCAGCGGGATGCGGATGACTTTGCCGTCGGGGATCGGGTTGAAACCGAGGTTGGCCTCTTGGATGCCCTTGATGATGTCTTTGATGAGTGAGGTGTCCCACGGCTGAATTTGAATCAGGCGGGCGTCCGGCGTGCTGATGGCGGCGCACTGTTTGAGCGGGGTGCGGGTGCCGTAGGCCTCGACCAGCACGGTCTCGACCATCGCGGGCGTGGCTTTGCCGGTGTGGATGGAGCTAAATTCGTGGAGCGTATGATCCACGGCTTTTTTCATTTTGGCTTGGGCTTCGGCGAGGAAAGGAGAGGACATGGGTGGAGGAAATTAGGATTAACGATGAGGGATTTTCGGTTGCCGGAGCGACGGCGCCGGAAGCTAGTTTTTGACCAAGGTGCCGATCTTTTCACCGAGGACAGCTTTGCGGATGGCGTGCTCGTCGTTGAGGTCGAAAACGAGGATCGGGACGTTGTTGTCTAAGCAAAGGGAAAACGCGGTCGAGTCCATGACGTTGAGCCGCTGCTTGAGGGCGTCGATGAACGTGATTTGGTCGTATTTGACGGCGTCGGGGAATTTCTTCGGGTCCTTGTCGTAGATGCCGTCGACCTTGGTGGCCTTCATGATGATGTCGGCGTGCATCTCGGAGGCGCGCAGGGCGGCCGTGGTATCGGTGGAGAAATACGGGTTGCCGGTGCCGGCGGCGAAGATGACGACGCGGCCCTTTTCGAGGTGGCGCATGGCGCGGCGGAGGATGAACGGCTCGGCGATCTGGTTCATCGGGATGGCGCTCTGGACGCGGGTGGTGACACCCATTTTTTCCAGACCGTCCATGAGAGCGAGGGCGTTGATGACGGTGGCCAGCATGCCCATGTAGTCGCCGGTCGTGCGGTCGACGCCGCGTTGGGCGCCTTGGAGGCCACGGAAGATGTTGCCGCCGCCGATCACGACGCAGACTTCGACTCCAAGATCGGCGATTTCCTTTACTTGGCTGCAGGTTTTTTCAAGCGTGGCGGCGTCGATGGGATCGCCGGTTTTGCCTCCGCGCAGAACCTCGCCGGAGAGCTTAAGAACGATGCGTTTATACTTCACGCCGAGCGCGACACGTTTGTTGGCATGCATGGTGCGTGAGGAAACGATTGTGCAAAATCGGCGTCAATGCCCGAGATGGTACGATCGAGGCAAACCGCTGTAACCGGGAGTGAAGTCAGTGGTTTTCCGCAAAATCCGACCGACGGTGCGGCCGGGGGAAATCAGACTTCGCCGCTGGAGACGCCGGAAACGTTCGGTGTTTCCCCGACCCTTCAGCTTACGACGACTGAGGGCTTGCCGGCTTCCGTTGGCTCTCTCACGTTCGCAGGCTTCATGAAAAAAGCCCTCATCACCGGCATCACCGGGCAAGACGGTTCGTATCTCGCCGAGCTCCTGCTGGCCAAGGGCTACGAAGTTCACGGGGTGATTCGCCGGGCCTCGACCTTCAATACGAGCCGGATCGATCACCTTTACCGCGACCCGCACGTTAACGGCGTGAAGCTCCATCTCCACTACGGCGACCTCGCCGATTCCGTGCAGATGGTAAAGCTGCTCTACGAGCTCCAGCCCGATGAAATCTACAATCTCGGCGCTCAATCTCATGTGCGCGTTTCCTTCGATATCCCGGAGTATACGGGTGACGTGGTGGGGCTCGGCTCGGTGCGCATTCTCGAGGCGATCCGCGAGGCCGGCCTAGTGAAGAAATGCCGCTTCTACCAAGCTTCGTCCTCCGAGATGTTCGGCAAAGTCCAAGAGGTCCCGCAGGTTGAGACCACGCCGTTTTGGCCGCGCTCGCCCTACGGTTGCGCAAAAATGTATGCTTACTGGCTCACGGTGAATTACCGCGAGAGCTACAATCTTCACGCCTCCAACGGCATTCTCTTCAACCACGAGAGCCCGCGCCGGGGCGAAACCTTCGTCACCCGTAAAATTACCCGCGCGGCCACTCGGATCAAACTCGGCCTCCAGGACCGCCTTTACATGGGTAACCTCGATGCCCAGCGCGACTGGGGCTACGCCAAGGAATACGTCGAGATGATGTGGGTCATGCTGCAACAGGACCAAGCTGACGACTACGTGGTCGCGACGAACGAGACCCACACGGTGCGGGAATTCATCCAAGAGGCTTTCGGGTTGCTGAATCTTGATTGGGAAAAATACGTGACCTACGACGCCCGTTACGAGCGTCCCGCCGAGGTCGAACTCCTGATCGGCAATCCCGCCAAAGCCAAAAAGCAGCTCGGCTGGGAACCGAAAGTTAAGTTTAAGGAGCTCGTGAAAATTATGACCGAGGCCGACCTCGAACTGGCCAAGCGCGAGGCTCAGATCGCGAAATTACCGTTGCCCTGATTGCGAACCACGAACTATCCAAACGACACGAAACCGGCCTAATTGGCGGACTCACTTTCGTGGGGTGGTATGTTTCGTGGTAAATTGCCCTTTTCCACCATGAGGCTCTTCATTGCAGGTCACAACGGCATGGTCGGCGGAGCGCTCGTCCGTCGCTTCTCCCGCGAGTCTGGCACCACGTTGCTGCTCCGCACGCGCCGCGAACTCGATCTCACCTCGGCGACCGCAGTCGATGCGTTTTACGCCGCCGAGAAGCCCGACGTCGCCATCATCGCGGCCGCCAAGGTCGGCGGTATCCACGCCAACAACACCTACCCGGCCGAGTTCCTCTTCGAAAACTTGGCGATCGCCGCCAACACGATCAACGGCGCCTACCGCGCGGGGGTGAAGCGCCTGCTCTTTCTGGGCAGTTCGTGCATTTACCCCAAGCACGCGCCGCAGCCGATGCCCGAGGATTGCCTGCTCACCGGCCCGCTCGAGCCGACCAACGAGGCCTACGCCATCGCCAAGATCACCGGCCTCAAGCTCGCCCAATCCTACCGCAAGCAATACGGCGTGCTCTATCACTCCGCGATGCCGACCAACCTCTACGGCCCCGGCGACAACTACCACCTACAGAACTCGCACGTGTTACCCGCTCTGATCCGGAAATTTCACGAAGCTAACGTCGCAGGTCGGCCCGAGGTCGTCGCCTGGGGCACCGGCACGCCGAAACGCGAGTTTCTCCATGTGGGCGACCTCGCCGATGCTTGTGCCTTCCTGCTCGGGCTGGATAACCCGCCCGATTGGATCAACGTCGGCACCGGGATCGATGTAACCATTAGCGAACTCACCCAATGTGTCGCCGCCGTTACCGGGTTTGCCGGGAAGATCGTCTGGGATGCCACGAAGCCCGACGGCCCGCCGCGCAAGCTCATGGATGTTTCCCGTCTTTCGGGTCTTGGCTGGACGGCGAAAATCGCGCTGCGGGCCGGCCTCGAAAAGACCTACGCCGCTTTTCTCTCGGAACAGGCCGCCGGCACGCTGCGCGCGTAAAAGTAAGTTTATTCCGATCCCCGTTCCTTACTTGGCCCTCGGGCCGGGAGGACGCGGAACGCGGACCGCGGACCGCGACGAGGGCGTCGCGTCTCCAAAGAACTTAACTCAAATTAAAGGGGTTCGACGTTCGCTTCGCCCGCAAGGCGTTTTCGTTTGCCGCCGTCCCCGGTTGTCGGCGAGTTTCTTCTTTCCCATCATGGTCTCCACCGAAAACAACAACCAGATCGAAGCCATTAAGAAGCGCGCCGGGCATCTATGGAGGTTTCTTTGACTGCGATCAAAAGCAGCGTGAAATAGAGTCGATGGACGCCCAAATGGGCGACCCTGATTTCTGGAACAGCAGCGACCGCGCTCAGAAACACATCGCGAAACTCAACGGCCTCAAAAAAGCCGTGTTCCCTGTCGTGGCCTATCAAAAGAAGCTCGATGACATGGCGATGATGAACGAGCTCATGGCCGGCGAAGACGTCGCGGCCCAAGAAACCTACGATAAAGAGCTCGCCAGCTCCCTCGCCACGCTCACGACCGAGCTCGATGAGCTCGAGATCGCCTCGTTCCTCACCGGTCAGTTTGATCGCAACAACGCCATCTTCTCCATCCAAGCCGGCGCCGGCGGCACCGAGTCCAACGACTGGGCCGACATCATGTTTCGCATGTATTCCCGCTGGGCCGAGCGGCGCAATTACACCGTCGAGCTCATGGACGTGCAGCCCGGCGACACCGCCGGCATCAGCAAAGCCACCATCTTGATCAAAGGCGAAAACGCTTACGGCTACGCCAAGGCCGAGCGCGGCGTCCACCGCCTCGTGCGCATCAGCCCTTTCGATTCCAACAAGCGCCGCCACACGTCGTTTTGCGCCGTCGATGTGGTCGCCGAGATCACCGAAGACATCGACGTCGAGCTCAACGAAGTCGATATCCGCGTGGACGTTTATCGCTCCTCCGGCAAAGGCGGCCAAGGCGTCAATACCACCGACTCCGCGGTCCGCCTTACGCATGCGCCGACAGGTATCGTCGTCGTCTGCCAAAACGAACGTTCGCAGATCAAAAACAAAGCCACCGCCATGGTCGTGCTCAAAGCTCGCATCTATGAGCGGAGGCAGGACGAGCAGCGCGCCGAGATGGACAAATTCTACGGCGAGAAGGGTGAAATCGGTTTCGGTGCCCAGATCCGCAGTTACGTGCTCCAACCCTACCAAATGGTGAAAGATCTGCGCACCGGCATCAGCACGAGCGACACGCAAGGCGTCCTCGACGGCGACCTCGACCGCTTCGTCAACGTTTGGCTCCGCGCCGGGTGTCCGCGCCACCGCAACAAAGATATCCAGATGGACGAGTAAGCCGCGCCCAAATCGCGAAAGGTGGAGCCCGATGTCCTCATCGGGCTTTTTTTGCGCCCGCTCCGCCCGTTGCGCCGTATTTGCCCTTTCTTTTCTCCGCGACTCAATCGTCTTTGACTCTCAGCTCTCAACTCTCAGCTCTCAGTTCTGATTCTCTCATCATGTCCGACCTGTCCCACGAACACCTCCGCTCCACGTTCGCCGCGCAGTCGCTGTTTGAGGACAAGACTTGGCAACTCTCCCCCGAGGCGTGGCCGCTCTCCACGGAGCAAGTGGCGCAACTCGAGGCCATCGGTGTCGCTTGCCTCGAGTTTCACCAAGCACTCGAAAATCTCTACCTGCGCTCGGCCGCTGGAAAAAATCTCCTGCGCAACAAGCCCCTGCTCGCGCCGTGGGTTGCCGACTACCTCGACCGCGGTAAGCCCGCGCATCTCATCGCCCATGCCCGCGATCCGAAGAATCGTGGCACGTTTCCCACCGTCCTCCGGCCCGACCTCCTGCTGACCGACGAAGGCTTCGTCATGACCGAGCTCGACTCCGTGCCGGGTGGCATCGGTCTCACCGCCTTTCTGAATCGCCTCTACACCGCCGGTGATCCCGCCGCGCCCATCCTCGGTGCCGGCGACGCGATGATCAAAAACTTCCACGCCTCGCTCGCCGCTCTGCGTCCCGGCGAACGCAACCCTCTGATCGCCCTCGTGGTGAGCGACGAAGCCGCGACCTACCGCCCTGAGATGCACTGGCTCGCGTATCAACTGCAACTCCTCGGCCATCGCGTGTTTTGCCTGAAGCCCGAAGATATTTTTCCCCTCGAAAACGCCCTCTTTTTTTCCGCCGACGGCAATCCGGAAAAAATCGACGTCATCTACCGTTTTTTCGAACTCTTCGATTTGGC
>CAMCWW010000119.1:0-9798 GCA_945882935.1 Opitutus sp. GAS368 | reverse complement strand
TCGGCGACGCCGGCGTCGTAGGCTTTTTTGGTGAGGCGCGGTTCGGGGTTCGCTTTGGCCATGCGCGGAAAGAAGTGGCGGCGGGCGCGGGGCTTGTCGAGCCGTCGGCGCGGCGCGCGCAAATCCTACGCGGAATTGTAACGAAACGGGGTGACGCCGCGGTTCCCGGGGCGGCCATGCTCCCGACTCAGCCGCCGGGCAGGCGGACGGCGGGAGCTAACGTGCCGGCGCCGCCGGGGGCGGTGGGCGCGGGGCGGGGCTTGAGGCCGTCGAGCCATTGGCCGCCGTTCTGTTTGTAGGCTTCGAAGCCGCGGGGGGTGAGGGTGGTGCTGAGCTTGGCGGTGGCTTCCTGCAGGAGCGCGGCTTGTTGGGCGGCGCGGTTGGCGGGGGTGAGCTCACGGTTGGTTATAAGGGCGCGTTGCCGATTTTGAAAATCCTGCTGCAACGACACGACCTGCTGGGTCGTGGCGGGCGGCAGTTCGAGGCGCGCGACAAGACTGCTGACCTGCCGGGACTGCGGATCGGTGGCGAGGTTGTAGGCGGCGAAGCGCTCGGGCGTGAGGACGGCCTTGGCTTGCGTGAGCATGTCGGCCTGACGGTTTTGATAATCGCCGGGATTGCGGGTGCCGGCGGTGCGGTATTTTTCGTCGATGGCGGCCGCCGCTTTGTAGAGCGCGCGGAATTCGGCTTCGGTGGTGTTGAAGCTGCCGAGCTGGCCGCGAAGCTGGTTGGCGGTGTTGCTGGAGCGGAGCTGGAAGTCCTCGAATTCCTGCGGCGTGAGGGTCTTCGCTATATCCGCGAGTTTTTCCTTTTCGAGGTAGGCAAGTTTCTCGCGGTCCTCGGGGAGCATGACGCCGTTGGCCTTTTGCATGATCTCCTGCTGGAGTTCGCTGTAGTCGGTATTGATGCTTTGCAGCTGGGTGAGTTTCTCCGGCGTAAGGTTGCCGAACTGGCGGCGCTGCCAGGCGTTCATTTCGTCGCTGCCGGGCACACCGTCGGGGCCGAGGAGAGATTTCATGAGCGCCATCTGCTCTTTGCCGAGGTCGCGGAGGGCGGTCATGATCTTGGGGTCCATCATGGCGGAGCGTTGGTTTTTCCAAAACGGTTGTTCGGTCTGGTTGCCGGCGAGTTCCTTGCGACGGGCGGCGAACTGTTCGTTAACCTGCGCGAAGACGATGGCGCGAATCATCGAGGTGGAGAACCCGGCGGCCTTGAGGCGGGCGACGAGCGTATTGAGATCGCCGGTCTGGAGCTCGGCCCAAGATTTCGCAAGCTGAGCGGTTTGGACGGCGGCGTCCGAGGCGGCGGACGGGACGGACGCCCCGGAGGCCGTCGGACCGGCGGATTTTTCCGCGAGCGCGGCGGCTGCGGGGGAGCCGGCCGGCGGAGCGCCGGAGGATTGTTTGAGGTAGAGCGTGAGGACGGCGGCGTTGACGGCGAGGGACGCGATAAGGAGGGCGACAGGGAGTTTCATGGACAACCGGGGTTGGTGGAACGCTGGCGGAGAGAAATGGAGAGTAAAGCGGTGAAGCGTGACGCCGTGGCGATGACGATGCGCCGAGGACGCTTTCACCGAAAAAATCTCTGACGTGGGCTGGGGTTAATCGGGTGATGCGGCGCCGATACCGAGCGGCCCGCCCGTAGTGGGCAAGGTAACGAGGCCGCCCGTGCCGGGCAATTGCCCGCCGGGCCAGCTTCGTTAGGCGCGGCACGCGACGAGGGCGTCGCGTCTCCAGGGGGTGGCACGCGACGGGGGCGTCGCGTCTCCAGCGGGTGAGTGAAAAATGGAAGACGATCGCGGGTTGCTCGTGGTGCCCGCCAATTCGCTTGGCGGGGTCCGGGGTGTGGGGCACGGTCGAGGGCTTTTCCCTGCGTCATGTCGTCCTCAAATGCTCCCCACCCGCAACGCCCGCAGGCGCTGCTCATGCTGCTCGTCGCGAACTTCTGCTGGGGGCTCAGTTTTCCCCTGATCAAATCGGTCCTGTTGCTGCACGAGCGGATCATCCCGGAGGCGGGCACGTGGTTTTCGGCGATCTACACGGTGGCGCCGCGCTTTTTTTTGGCGTTGCTTGTGCTCGTGGCGCTGAAGCCGCGGGCGTGGCGCGGGGTGACGCGCGGCGAGCTGAAGCAAGGGCTTGTAATCGGGCTGTTCGCTTCTGCGGGGATGCTGCTGCAAAACGACGCGCTGCAATTCACGGCGGCGTCGACCTCGGCGTTTCTCACGCAGTTTTATGCGATCTTGATTCCGGTTTACGTGGCGGTGCGGGCGCGGCGGAATCCGGGCCTGCGCGTGTGGCTGAGCTGTGCGCTCGTGCTCGCGGGCGTGGCGATCCTCGGGCGTTTTGACTGGCGGCAACTGCATCTTGGGCGGGGCGAATGGGAGACGTTGCTGGCCTCGGTGTTTTTCATGGGACAAATTCTGTGGCTGGAAAAAAAGGAATTTGCGGCGAACCGCGCGTTTGAGCTCACGTTGGTGATGTTCGCCACGGAGGCGCTCGTGTTTGCCGTGTTGGCGGGAGCGACGGCGCCGAGTGTGGCGGCGTTGATCGTGCCGTGGACCTCGCCGGTGTGGCTGGGCTTTACCGTCACGCTCACCGTGGTGTGCACGCTCGGGGCGTTTGGCCTGATGAACGCGTGGCAGCCAAAAATCACGGCGACCGAGGCGGGGTTGATCTATTGCGTGGAGCCGATTTTCGGCTCGGTAGCGGCGCTGTTTTTGCCGGCGATTTTTTCCGCTTGGGCGTTGATCAACTATCCCAACGAACTGGCGACGTGGACCCTGCTCGTAGGCGGCGGGTTGATCACGGCGGCGAACATTTTGATCCAGCTGAAGCCGACGGGGAAGGGGTGAGGGGGATAGGCTGTCGCGGTGGGTTACCTTGCCTTCGCTTTGGTGGGTTCGGCAGCGGCGACTTCGGTGAATTTCTTGATCAGCTCTTTGTCGAAGGTGTTCACGTCGCAGTGATGATGGTGCGCGTAAGCGCAGAGCAGAGCGTCGCCAAAATCGGCGTTCTTCGTGCGATACCACTGAATGCCGTCCATCACCCAGCGGGCGTCTGGGCACGTAACCCCCTTCAGGCTTAAAAGCGACATGAGCTTTGGGGCGATGGTCTCCGGCGTGCCGCGATAGAATGTCTCCAGCGCATACACCGTCTCTTGGAGGACAGAGGTGGGAAGGATCACATTTAATCGGCCGGCGCTGGCGGCGCGAAATAGCTCCGTTGCGGCGGGTGACTGCACGGGATCATCACCCGTCAGGTAGCGGACGATGACGTTGGCGTCGATTGCGACGGATTTCATCCGATCACTCCGTGCGCAGAGCCTGGCGTGCCGCTTGAGCCATCGCGGCCTTGGCGCCTTGTTTCATTTTTTCAATGCTGACTGTCGGACGACCCGGGCCGAGCGAGCCCGCGAGCGAATCCACATCGTGCAGCGGTTCGAGAATGAGGCGGTTGCCCTCCACCGTCTGGCTCAGAATCATGCCGGGACGCAGATTGAGTGCGCGCACAGCCTCGGCCGCGAGCGTGGTTTGAAAAGCGGGCGAAATGGTCGTCTGCGCTGAAATGCGCCGGGAAGTCGGCAGCTTTCTTTGAAGAGTAGGCATAACCAAAGGTCGCAACTGAAACATTTGGATCAAGCGCGAATTCTAGGTAGCGGTGCTTTAGCTCGCGTGCCTTTAACCCTGAACGAGGGTTGAAGCCTTGTGCTACCTCAACCCGCCGCTTTCGTTTCTGGTGTAGCTCGAAACAACCGGCGCCGCGAGCGGAGCGGCCCGCAGTTCAATCAAAACGGCCGAAGCGAAGAAAGGTGCTTACGGCGCGGGCGGTGGCGGCGCGGAAAAGGATGCCGGTGTGTGAAACGGGGAGGACCCGATGGGCGCGTTCGCCGGCGAGGTGGGTCGCCGCGACGCTGACGGGGCCGTCGTTGGGCTTGGGCACCCAGACCGAAGCCAACGGGTTCACCGAGCGGTTTCCCGTGATGATGCCGAGTTCGGCGGCGGCGGGCCACGGGCCGAGGGATTTCGGGAGGTGGTCCGCCGCGGTGCCGAGTCGCGCCAGATTCGGGCCCAGCACGGCGCGGAAAATCCGGGAGCGCCCGAGACGGTCGGCGGCTTCACTGCCGGCGTTGGGCGGGGCCAGCATCACGACGCGGCCGAGATTGGCCGGCAAGGACGTGCCCGCGCGGCGCTGTTCGGCGAGCCACGTGCGCACCAAGATACCGCCCATCGAGTGCGTGACGAAGTGGAGGCGCGGCGCGGCGGCGGTGTGGTGCGCGACGAGCTGCGCGGGCAACCAGTCGCGCGCGAGGGTTTCGAGCGGCACCGTGCGGGACGGGTAGGAGAGGTTGACGACGCGGTAACCGTCCCGGGCGAGGGCGGACCCGAGGCGCGCCATCGTCCAGCCGTTTACGCCGATCCCGTGGAGGAGGACAACGGTTTCCTTTTCGGCGAAAGCGGAAGCGGGCATGAGGGCGAGGAGGGCGGCGAGCAGGCGGCGGAACACGCGAAGGGAGACCGCGCGGGCGTCAGGAAGTTGCGCCCATGCGGCGGGCGTGGAGGGCGAGAACGCCGCGCACGGTGATCGCGGTGAGCACGATGGCGCCGCCGATCAGGGCTTGCAGACTGGGGCGTTCGCCGAGGGCGAGTAGCACCCAGAACGGGTTGAGCAACGGCTCGATGACCGGGATCAAGACGGCCTCGAGCGCGGTGACGTGGCGGATGGCGCGCGCGTAGAGCCAGTAGGAGAAACCGAGTTGCACGGAGCCGAGGAGCAGCAGTGCGCCCCAGCCGGTGGGCGGCAAGGCGGGTGCATCGATGATCCACGGCAGGCCGATGACGAACGCGAGGAGGTTGCCCAAGATGATCGACTCGACGGGCGAGCCGTCCTTTTGCCGGCGGAGAGCGATCGTCATGCCGGCGAAACACACGCCGCTGAGAATCGCGAGGGCGTTGCCCAGATGGCCGGTGATCGCGAGGTTGTCGGCGAAAAACAGGCCCATCCCACCGAGCACAGCGACAATGGTAAACCAGTCGGCGCGGGTGGCGCGTTCGCCGAGTAGCCACGCGCCGAAGAGGGCGATCCAGACCGGTGCGGTGTATTGAAGGAGGATGGCGTTGGCGGCGGTCGTGAGCTTGGTCGCGACGCAGAACGTGACCGTGCAGGCCGCATAGGCGATCGCGCCCAGGACCTGTGGACGCGAGAAGTGAAACTTCAGCCCGCGGCCAAGGGCGATGAGGAACAGGGCGGCGATTAGCCCGCGCCCGCCGGCGACGGCGAGGGGCGGCCAAGCGATGGCCTTGATGAGCAGGCCGCCGAGGCTCCAGCAAAACGCGGCGGCGATCAGCTGGCCGACGGCGCGGCGGTGGTCGGGTAAATTCATCGGGGCGGCAGTTGTGCGGGAGAGGAGGGGAGGGCGCACGTTGAAAAAAGTGGCACGACAATCCCCTTGGCACGCCGCGCGGCGCATGTTGTCTGGCGACGGTGTCCCTTTCCCTGATCATCCCCGTCGGCCCTCCGCTATGTTCCGATCCGGTGCGATGCGCCCGGAGTCGGCGGCCAAGTTATCCCCATGCTTGAGACGCTGCTCGAGCATTTCCAAGGCACGCCGCTCTCGCTGTGGGGTCCCTTTTTTCTGTTGTTGTTGTGCGGGCTCGGGCTGCCGTTGCCGGAGGACATCGTGCTTATCACGGCGGGCATGTTGGGGGTGATCGACGGGCATTCGTGGATCAAGGTGAGCGTGTTCATGTATCTCGGGGTTTTGGCGGGAGACAGCGCGATATTCTACGCGGGCCGCCGGTTTGGGGTGGGGCTGTTGAAGGCCGCTTGGTTTCAACGTTTTCTCCCGGCGGCCAAACAGGTGCGGGTGGTGGAATTCTACGCCAAGCACGGGGCCAAGGGACTTTTCATCGGCCGTTTCCTGCCGGGCCTGCGGGCGCCGATTTTTTTCAGCGCCGGCTCGCTCAACGTTTCCTACCTGAAGTTTCTTTTCTACGACGGGCTGGCGGCGATTATCAGTGTGCCGGTGTTCGTGTGGTTGGGGCATTGGCTGTGGCTGAAGTTTGCCGACGATTTTTCCGCTATGGAGCGCACGCTTTCGCGCACGCACACCTACACGCTTTGGGGCACGGTCGCGATCGTGGTGCTCTTGGTTGCCGGCGCTTGGCTGTGGAAACGCCGGGACAGCGGGACGCGCTGAAAGGCGGTCGGCGGGCGGGTCGTAAATCGCCGGGTTCTCGGCAAAGAATCTGCTTTACTGGGCCGACTGCCAGAGTTATCCTCTCTTTTGAAATTTGCAAACAAGCTCGGTTAGGTGGGGTTTTTGGCCCGCGCTAGGGCGGGCGGCGGACGTTCAAACTATCCTTTTAGCTCAGCACGCGGATTGTTTCTTGGGCCGGTTCCTAAAGTGTCATCCTATTCCTTCGCTCTTTTTACTCATGAAAACTCGTCCCGTTTCTGTTCCGCTCGCATTCGCGATCGCCCTGGCCGTGAGCGCCGGAGTCTCGTTCGCCCAGACTCCCGTCACCGTCCCCAATCCCCAAGCGGCCAAGCCGGCGGAGAAGAAAGATGGCACCGTCTCCATCGATGCGGTCGAAGTCACCGGCTCGCGCATCCGCGGACTCCTCGGCGAGGCGGATTTCAGCCCCGTGATCAGCTTCAGCCGGCAAGAGATCGAGCAGACCGGTCTCACCAACATGGGCGAGATTTCCCGCCTCATTCCGCAGGCGTTTTCCCAGGGCTCTTATGACGGAATCGGCTTCGGCGGTCAGGCGCAGGGGCAGTCCACGGTTTCCGACGGTTCGACCGCCAGTGTGCTCACCCAACGCACGAACGTGAATCTCCGCGGCCTTGGGGCCGCGAGCACGCTCATTCTCGTCAACGGCCGCCGCGTCGCCCGCTCCGGCAACATCCGGGGCAGCGACGGCTACGATCTCACCGGCATCCCGGTGGCATCGATCGAGCGGGTGGAGATCCTCACCGACGGCGCTTCGGCGATCTACGGCTCGGATGCGCTGGCCGGCGTGATCAACATTATCCTGCGGAGAAACTACTCCGGCACCGAGGCGGCTTTGTCCTACGAGAACACGTTCGATTCCGACACGGCGGTCAGCAATCTCGCGCTGACCCACGGCATCACCCGCGGCCCGCTTTCTCTGACGATTACCGCGACCTATCAGAAACGGAACGCCTTCGCCGCCGTCGACCGGCCCTATGCGGCGACGGACGATTGGCGCACGCTCGGTGGCACTGCGACGTTTTCGAGTTACGGTGCTGGCGGTTTCGCGACGGGCGCGGGCGTGGTGCAGGCGGTCACGGGCAACTTGCCGGGGCTCTCCAGTCCCAGCCAATATGCCGTCATTCCCACCGGAGCGACCGGCTCGGCGACCTTGCCGGCTTCCGCTTACACGCCCACGACGGTTTCCGCCGAAACCGGGGACCGCGCGAAATATGTGAATCTCATCTCACCGCAGTTCACCCGCACCATTGGGTTTCGCGGCACCTATGATTTGCGGCCGAATGTCCAACTTTACCTCAACGGCGGCTACAACGAGACGCGCACGCATATCGAGGGTATGCCGGTCAACTATCGTAACTCGATTCTCGTCCCGGCGAACTATCCGGGCAACCCCTTCGGCGTCCAAGTGCGGCTCAACAAGACCTTTTGGGAGCTGCCGCAAAACCTCCAAGGTGAGAAGTTCACGACCAACTCCAATCTGAATTTCAACGCCGGCGTGGCGGGCAAGTATTGGGCCGATTGGCGCTATGATTTGAGCCTGAACTGGAATCGCTCGGCACTCCGCAACGAGAACGCGTTCGATCCGGTGTTGAATACGGCCGTCTCCGATCCGCTGATCGCGGCGCAGCGACTGGTCCTCTTTTACGACAGCCGCACGAGCCAACCCAACGACCTCAATACGTTGCGCTCCATGCTGCGCCCCGGCAATGCCAACGACCGCACGGATGTCGCGGTTTGGTCCGCGACCACCGACGGCGCGTTGCCGTGGTTTGAACTGCCGGCCGGCCCGATCCGCGTCGCCGCCGGGGCCGAACGCACCACGGAGAACATCAAGACCGCCCAATCGATCCCGGACTCTCCGACCATCAATCTCAGTTTGTTGGGTGCGTTTGAGCGCACGCTAGATGCCGGCTATGCCGAGACCCGGATTCCGGTGGTGGCTCCGAGCCACCAGTTGCCCTTGCTGCACCGGCTGGATCTGACGGCGGCCATTCGTTACGATCACTACTCGGATGCCGGCGGCGATTACAGCCCACGCTTTGGGGCGCAACTCCGCCCCGTCAAATGGTTGCTGTTTCGAGCCACCCGCAATCACTCCTTCCGCGCTCCTGGCATTCAGGCCCTTTACCGTCCCGTTACCTCCAGCACCAACTCTAACCCCGCTGGATTCATCGACCGTCAGCGCAGCGAATTGGTGACGGGCACGATCGCCACCCGCATCGGTGGGAATTTGGATCTCAAACCCGAGCGGGCGATTTCCGACAGCTTGGGCGTCGTCTTTGAATTTCCTTTCGTCGCCCTCAAGGGTCTCTCGATCTCGGTCGATACCGGAAAATTGAATTACAAGGATCAGATCGCGTCGCTATCCACCTTGCAGGAGTGGGCGGATCTTTTCCCGGAGCGCCTGATCCGCGAGACTACCGGCACCCAACCCGGTCGCGTGACCGGGATTGATACCCGCTCCACCAACATCGCGCGCCTCGAGGTCGAGACCTTTGACTATCAACTCAACTATCAGCGCGCCACGCGCCGGCTGGGCAATTTTGTCGCCCGCCTCTCGGCCACCGAATACCGGCTTTGGAATGCCTACCGGGTTCCTGGGGCGCCGCCCGCTCCTTCCCTGCATATTCGGCCGACGCGGATTACCTGGCAGACTTACTGGAACAAAGGGGCTTATGGCGCCGGTGTCAGTGGGTTCTACCAGGAGAATTCTTGGACCAGCGCCGCGCGCACGTTCACGCTGTTTGGCAGTGTGATCGAGTGGAACGCCCAGTTCTCTTATGATTTCGGCTGGCGCACGGCCCAGCGGCTCGAGGCCTTGGGCACGCCCTCGCGTCCTTGGCGGCAACGCCTACTCGAGAACACCAAGCTCGCCGTCACCGTGAACAACGTCTTCGACCGCGAGCCCCCGCACCGTCAGGGCAATGCCGGCTTCGGTGTGACCGATCCGCGGCAGGCGCGCTACTCGCTCACCCTGCGAAAGCAATTCTAAGCGACGCGCACTGTCCCGATGCTCCCTTCATCTTACCGTGCCTTGGGTTTCTTCGGGCTCGCGGCCGTTGCCGGCTGGATGCTGCCGCCGCTCGCCGCCGCCGAGTTTCGGGGGAAGCTGAATCCCGCCGTCGAACCGGGCACGCGGGCGCTCTCGGCGGTTGTGCCCGCGCCCGCCGAGGTCATCGCCGCGCTGCCGACGGTGCCCGGTCCGGATGATCGCGTTTGGGCGTTGAGTCGCTCGCTGACGATCAAGGGCAAGACGTTCCTCATGGCCGTGTATGCCGGGAGCGGTGGCGACAAAACCCTCTGGCTCGACCGCGACAGCGACGGCAAGTTCGGCGCCGGGGAACGCTGGCCGTTCGCCGCCGATTCGAAGTCGGTGAGCCTCACGATCCCTTGGGACAACGGCATCTACCGCGAGTTTCCGATCCGCTTCGAATGGTCGGCGGAACCGATGCGCCGCGGGCCCGCCGCCACCGCCGCGCCGGCCGCACCACCGGCGACCGCGACGACGGTCACGTCGCTCGTTTACAACTTCAACATCCTCTTCGCCGGCTCCGTCGACGTGGA
>CAMCWW010000118.1:0-9974 GCA_945882935.1 Opitutus sp. GAS368 | reverse complement strand
GTGCGGCGCGTGCGGCGGACGTGGTCGATGGCGACGTTGCGCGCGGTGGTGAAGAGAAAGGCCCGCACGTGCTCCAGCCGCTGCGGATCGGAGACGCGCAGCAGGCGCGCGTAGGTCTCCTGCACGAGGTCGTCGTGGTCGGGCAGACTCGAAAACCGCCGCGAGAGGAACGCGCGCAGTGCCGGCTCGTGCGGCTGCACGCTTTCGGCAAACCAAACGGTCTGATCAGCGGGTGGCATGGGGTTTCGCGCGGGCTGGGGTCCGGCACCTGCTTGCATCTCCGATGATGCGGTTTCCGTCGAGTGGAATTCGGGCGGTTTGGGCCTCGCCAAAACTTTTTTCAGATCAGGCTAAACGGAAACGCGGGGCCTGCGTTTTGGGAACAGGCGAAATCGCCGGGCAGGAGGCTGCCCTGGTTTCTGAATTACGAGGAATCTCCTTGAGGGGTTCGTGCGCTCCCCGACACTCAGCCACCGGTAAAACTCATGGCATCCGAACCGAACACCCCTGCTGCAGTCCCTAGTCGCGGGCCCCGCCGGAGCGCGTGTGCGGCTCAAGCCCGCGAGCGGGAACAGGAACGGATCAGGCGCCTGTCCGTGCAGGAGCGGATTGCAGCTGCGCTGACGATGGGCGCCCGCTTCTCTTGGCTCAAACCGAGGCCGACTAAGACGCCTGTATGAGCCAGCCCGATGATCTGCTGCTGGCCGCGGAGAAAATTCTTGCCGTTCTGGCGCGACATCACATCGACGCGGTCGTGATCGGGGCGGTGGCGCTTGCGGCCCACCATTATGTGCGGCAGACCGAGGATCTCGATCTGGGTGTCAATGCCGACGTGCCGACACTGCGGGCCGTGGTCAGGTCGCTGCACGAGGCTGGGCTTGAAGCGGAATTGCGGGAACCCGACGTAGAGGATCCCCTCGGCGGCGTCATCGACGTCAGCGGTGGCTTTGGTCTGGTGCAGATTGTCAGTTTTTCCGGCCGTTTCCCGGCGGTGATCGAAGATGCCGTGCGGCTCTCGACTCTGGTCGTGCGTGAAGACAGTCCGCTCAAGATCATGCCGATCCCCCACCTGATCGCGCTCAAACTCTAGGCCGGCGGGCACAAGTCCAAGGCGGACATCATCGAATTGCTGGTCCGCAATCCGGATTTGGAATTGGACGAGGTTCGGAGCGCCTGCGCCCGCTACGGGCTGGGCGGCCTTGAAGAACTGATCGCCGAGTCACGGTCTGTGTAACACCCAAACCCTTCCGGTTCTACCCCAAGGAACGGCTTTGCTTGAGGTGATTCAAAAAGGGAAACAGCGCGTTATCTGAACTGGGGGGCGCGGGCGTATGGAAGAGCGTATGACGGAAAATGGGGAACGCGTTCACCGCTGACCCCAAGGCCAGACCCGAATGGCGCTAAGTTAAGGCAGATTGTTACCGGTTCGTAACACGGCGGTGGGAGGCTGGCTGGCAGAGTGGAGCGATGGCGAAAACCATCATCGGCGAGGCGGTGGAATCGGGCGCGGCCGAAAGGGCCGAAGGCCGTGTGACGGGCGAACGATTGCGGAAGAAGGCAAAGAATCTGGACGGCTTGGCGCGATTGGTCGGCGGGTTCATCCCGCCGGAGATCTTCGCGGGTGAGCGCGATCGGGTCTACAGCCCATGGGTCACGTTTGTGGCGTTTCTCGGGCAGGTGCTCACGCGCGAGAGCGCCTGCCGGAATGCGGTGCGCCACGTGCAGGCCTGGTGCCTGGCCGAGCGACGGCCCGTGCCGGACGAGAACACCAGCGGGTGTTGTCAGGCGAGGGCCCGGCTCGATCTGGATCAGCTGAAAGAGGCCCACGAGCACCTGATACAGTGGTTCGCCGGCTCAGGCGCACCGGCGAGCTGGCTCGGGCGTCAGGTCCGCGTGCTGGACGGTTGCGGTGTGTCGATGCCCGACACCGCTCAGAACCGGGAACGGTGGCCCTATGCCGGAGGGCAAAAACCGGGTTGCGGATTCCCGACGGCGCAACTCGTCGGTCTGTTCTCGTTGGCCACGGGCCAACTGATGCGTTTTGCTTTCGCTGACTGGAAAGCTCACGAGATCCCGTTGGCTCGGCAGTTGGTGCCGTGGATCGAACCCAAAGAGATCGTGCTGGCCGACCGGGGTTTCTGCGGCTGGGGCTTCATCGCGCTGTTGCAGCGCAAACAAGCCGACGTGGTGCTGCGACTCCATCAGCTCCGACGCCCGCAGCGCGGCCGCGTCACTTGGCCGAAGCCCCAGCGCAGCAGCGACACGTGGGACCAGAGCCTTTGGGCCGAGCTGCCCGACGAACTCGCCTTGCGGATGGTCACTTTCCTGGTCGATGTGAAGGGCTTCCGAACCAAGGAGGTCACCGTCGTCACGACGCTTCTGGACGAAGAAAAATACCCCGACGCAGCCATCGCCGAACTCTACCGCCGGCGTTGGGCGGTGGAACTCTTCTTCCGTGAAATCAAAACGACGTTGGGGCTCGACGTGCTCCGCTGCCAGTCGCCCGAGCTGATCGAAAAAGAGGTCTGGATGCAGGTGATCGCCTACAACGTGATCCGCGCTCTGATGTGCGAGGCGGCCAAAGTTCATCGCGTTGCGGTCGATCAGCTCAGCTTCAAAGGCACTGTCGCCACCCTGCGCCAGTGGACTCCGCTGCTTGCTCCGGCTCTGTTCGTCTCCCGGCTCGCTCGCCGGGAACTGCTCCGCGTCATCGCCGCCGATCTCGTGCCCCGCCGGCCTGACCGCTCCGAACCCCGCGCCGTCAAACGCCGCCCCAAGAGCTACCAATTGCTCTCAAAACCTAGACATGAAATGGTCGTCTCCCCCTCAGGAAATCAAAAATAACCGCCCTTAACTTAGCGCCATTCAAGCCAGACCCCGTTTGGCTGCGCTCGCAAGCAGGCTCCTGCCGCGCGCGGCGGAGGTGGATTTCGGTTTCGCTAGGGCGCTCGCCGACGATTTCGCCGGCGCGTTCGAGAAGGCGCACGAAGGCTTTGGCTTCGTCGAGAGCGAACGTGCCGCCGATGGGGCGGTCGGCGGCGGTGCCGATACCCACTTGGCCGGGATAGTTTTTAAGCGGGCGACGCCAGGGTTGGCTGCCCTTCAAATGAAAGAGTTATGACCTTCTCCCCCTGCGGCCCAATTGCCCAACGTGTGCCGCTGGGATCATTTCGGGCGTGGCGAACGAAAAATATTAAACATTAAATCCCTTTTTGCCTCGCCTGACTTTTTTTGACCGGCCGTTGCAGAACGAGTAGGGTCGAGGGGACGAAGCGGCGGGATTTCACGGGGGCTTGGATTAGAACGAGATTTTCGTCGTCAGCATGAACTTACGGCCCTCGGCGATCGACCAAAGCGGGATTGAACCATCGGGATTGATGGCGGCGGGGACGAGTTTATCGTTGGTGAAGAGATTGCGGACGTTCAGCTGTACTTTGAGGCCGTATTTTCCGCCGAGAATCTTGGTCTGATACGACAGCCAGGCATCGTAGCGAGTCTCCTCCGGACCGTAGTAAGGATTTCGAACATCCGAGATGCGGATGTCGCTTAGGAGCGCCGGGCCACCCGCCGGCACGGGAGTCAGATCGGCGCGAAAGTTAGCCACCGGGTAGCCGAGCGCAGCTTTGTCGAGCCAGCGCACGCCGCCACCCACGCCCCAGCCCTTCAGGCGATCCGTCTGGAAATCGTAGTTGCCGACGAAGTTCGCGCGCCAGCGGCGCAGCTCGTGCACGGGCGCACCGTCGCCGGAGACGGCGGTGTTGAAGCGATTCAAGACGGTGCGTTGGAACCCCGACGCGTGCAGATTGGGATCGGTGCGACTACCGATATTCGGAATCGCGGCCTGGGAGGTGGGGATCTGATACGCCCAGTCCTTCAGCCACTCGGTGGCGAGCGGCTGGCCCGAGGCGGTGGGGGTGCCGAACAAAAGCTGGCGCGTGACCGCGCCGGTGTTGCTGCGCACGGATTTCTGCTCGGATACGTTCATCAGAAACGAGAGGCCGCGCGTGGGGCGGAACGCGATTTCGAGCTCCTTGCCCTTGCTGACGAAATCGCTGGTGTCCTGCACGCCCGGGTTGGAGAAAGTCGGAGTGCCGTTTTGTAGCCGCCAATTGAAGAGGTCGAGCAGGGGCTGCGGCGGCGCGACGTAGCCGACGGGGAAACCACCGGGGCCGGCGGGGGTCCAGCCGTTTTGCACCGCGCCGAAGGCTTGCGAGTGCAACGACACCACCTGAACCGCGAGGTTACCGACCGCCTCGTTGAAACTGCCGGTCTGGGTCGTCTCGAAGAAGTTCAGCCGGGCGCTGAGTTTGCCGTCGAGCACCTCGAGATAGATGCCCTTTTCCTTCGTGATCCCGGCGGGCGGCGCGAGGGCCGCGCCGAAGGCGTTAACGGTGCGACCGCCGGGCGGGCTGAAGTTTTCCGACGTGCCGTAGTAGGCGTTGAGCGCCGAGATCACCGGCACGCGGCGCAGCCACTCCTTCGGCGTCTTCGCGACGCCACTCCACGCGAACAGAGTCTTCTCGAAGACCTGCGGCACGATGGTCGCGTTGTTCAGCGTGAACCGGGGATCGTCGACCAGCGCGTAGCCTTCGCCATTGGCGATGAAGGGCGCGTTGATGCCGCGGATGGAGGATTTTTCCTTTCTCCAGCCGACGGTCGAGACGAGGTGGTCGGAGAGCCAGTTGCTTTGGAGGGCGAAGGCTTGCGAATCGAGTTTGCGTTGGTTGAGGACGGCGGAGCTGGCGGTGTTGGTGACGCGCTCATTTTCGCGCCGGAGGTCGATGGGCGTGTAGAAAGGATTGTAGAGGGCCTGCTGGGCGACGGCGGCGGTCGGGGCGGGCGTGCGCGTGAGGACGACACCTTTGCCGTTCACCTCTTGGTGGAAATTCATCAGGTCTTGCCGCACGCCGGAGATATTGGCGCCCGCGGGGGAGGTGGCATTCGCGAGCGAAGGACCGAGATAGATCCAAACGGTCGGCTGCTTGCTCTGCGGGGCGAGGCGGTTCTGGGTGTTACCGTTCACCCAGGTATCCGGCGTATAGAAGAGCCGGCCGCCGGCGTGCGTGCGGGTCGTCAGTTCCTCGCGTTGCGCAAGTAGGGAAAGCACGTGTTTGCCGAGGATGGCGCCGAGCCGGTTCGGAAACTTCTCCTGAAGGTTGAGCTCGTAGAAGAGCTTCGCGCGGGAGGTCTCGATCTCCTGTTCGTCGTAGCTCGTGGTGGCGGAATTGGAGGCAATGAAGGGCCGGCCGAAGTTGGGATTGGCTTCGCCGGTCCACATCCGCGTGTTCACATCGATGGAGATCCACGGGGCCGATTCGTTGATCAAGTTCTGCAGGTTCTCGGTCCAGCGCTGGCGGTTGAACGCGAGCTCCGCGCCCGCTTTCCGGTTGAGCAGCAACTGCTGGAGGGAGACATCGAGCGCTTCGAAGCGCGATTGCTGCCGCGAGTTAGGGCCGACGATCATGTTGTTGAAGAAATCAAAGACGGAAGGGTCGGTAAGATTTTCAGCGCTGTAAAACGCCTGGTCGGGGAACGCGTAGTCCTGGCGGACTTCGCCCAAATCGCGCGAATAGGCGTGCTGCGCGGTGCTCGTGAGGCCGGACCACGGGAAATAGACGTTGTTCGAAACCATCGCTCGGCCGAGGACGGCTTGGCCGGTGGGCGAGACCGGGGCATTGTCGCGCGGGGCGGTGGTGTCGGGATTCTGGAAGAAGAATGTGGGGGAGCGATTGACGTTCTTGGCGGTGCCGATCGTGGCCGTGCGCGCCGCCGCGGTGAAGATGCCGGGCGCCACGCCGGGGTCGTAGGTGACTTTGCCGCGGGCGCCGAGGGCGCGGAGGCCGGCGGGGAGCGTCGCATCGAACCAAGACGACAACCGATCGGAAGGCGGCAGCAAGCGGGGATTGTTCGCGACGATCCGGCCGCGTTCGTAGGAGGCGCGGATCACGGTAGAGTCCAGCATTCCGCGATTGCGTAGCGACTTCACGTCCCAAGCGGCGGCCACGTATTTCCGTTCGGTGTCGGTGAAGGCGAAGTCCTGCTGGTATTTCTCGTCGTCTTTCACGGCGGCGACGCGCACGGCGAACTCACCGCGGCTCGGCACGGCGTTGTAGTCGAGCGCGGCGCGCCAGCTACCGTAGCTGCCGACAGACAATTCGACCTTACCCCGCTGGCGTTGCAGCTCGGCTGGGACGGTCGTGCTGTTGATGATGCCCGCGGGGCTGCCGACGCCGAAAAGCAGGGCGTTGGCCCCGCGGTTGATTTCGACGCGATCCGTGTTGTAGCCATCCATCGGAAGGATGGAGCGATAGAAATTCCGCGCCTGGGTCGCTTCCGCCAGGCCGCGCACCCGGGTGCCGGTGGGGCCGTTACTGAGCGAGGGTTCGCCGAAGCCGCCCCCCCAGAGATTACCACCGAACCCGCGCACCTCTATGTTCGCCTGATAGACGAGAATATCCGCCAGATTTTTTGAGCCCGTATCCTCCAAAAATTTCGCGGTAACGACCGAAACGGATGCGCTTAGATCGGTCAGCTTGGTCTTCAAGCCCGTGCCCGCCAGCGACTCGCTGGCCTCGTAGCCGACGTCGGTCGAGGTCTGGACGGTGAACGGCGAGAGCATCAAGGGATCTTCGGGTTTTGGGGTGGGTGCAATCTGGGCCGAAACATCTGCGACTATGAAGGCGGCAAGCGCGGCGGTGAGCCGGGCAAACGGTGATTTTTGCATGGGTTTGACGATGGGTTTGGGTTGCGGGTCGGAAACAGGTCCGACCTCCCCTTTTCTCAGCGCGGCTTCGGCGGTGCGTTTGCGGCTGACGACGAACGCACCGGTGGCGGCGTCCTGCGCGGCTTCGAGGGCCGAGCCGGCGAGCATGCGTTCGAGCGCGTCGCGTGGCGTGAACTCGCCACTCACCGCGTTGGTGGCGGTGCCGCGGACGCGATCGACGATATAGACGATCGGCGTGCCGGCGACGGTGGCGAATTGCTTGAGCGTGACGGCGGCGTCGCCGCGGGGGAGGTTGAAAGCCCGCTTCTCAGCAGGGGCGGTCACCGTGGTCGTCGCGCCAGCGACGGCGCTGCCGCAAAGGGCAACGACGGCCAGGGGCGCGGAGACGTGGGGTGACAACATGCGGAGGAGCAAGACTACTCCTGTAACGCAGCGGCGGACCAAAAGACCTAGTCGCGACGGAAAGATTTTTCCGAGGGCGCGAAACGCGCGGGGGGAAGTCGTTTCGTTTGTCATTCGGGACCGGGGTAGAAGCCCGCTCGCGGGCGATTGAATGCCGATTCCACAACGAAAGGTCGGCATCGCCCGCAAGCAGGCTCCTACCGCGCGCGGCGGAGGTGGATTTCGGTTTCGCCGCGGCGTTCGCCGATGATTTCGCCGTCGCGCTCGAGCAGGCGCACGAAGGCTTCGGCTTCGTCGAGGGCGAAGGTGCCGCCGATGTGGCGGTCGGCGAGTGTTTCGTCGGCAAGGAAAAGTTGGATCCGGCTGCGGGCGTTGAAGCGCGCGATGACGTCGGCCAGCGGGGCTTCGGCGAAATCGGCGAGGCGGCTTTGCCAGGCGAGGGCGGCGCGCAGGGCGGCGGGGTCGACTTGCTCGACGGAGGGAGGCGGGGCGTGTTGCGGGAGAACGATGCGCTGGCCGGCGGAAACGAGGGGCGCGGATTCGGCGGAGGAGGACGCGGGGCCGGATTGGCCCACGCGGACTTTGCCCTCGGTGACGGTGACTTCAATGGCGCCGGCGTCGGTGTAGCGGACGTTGAAGGCGGTGCCGACGGCGCGAACGGCGATGCCGCCGGCGCTCACGATGAAGGGGCGCGCGGTGTCGTGGGCGACGGCGAAGTGGGCTTCGCCGGACTCGAGTTTCACGTGGCGTTCGGCGGCGGTGAACTGCACACGCACGGCGCTGGCGGCGTTGAGTTCGAGCGTCGAGCCATCGTCGAGGCGGGCGCGTTCGTAGCCGGCGACGGTGGTGGTGTAGTGAATCGTGGCGGGCGGCCGGAGGGCGTGCCAGCCGAGGAAGGAGCCGAACGCGAGCGCGGCGGCGAGGCCGGCCCAAGCGAAAGTGCGCGACCAGCGTCGGGGCGCCGGCGCCAAAGTGGGTTGCTCGGTGGTCGCGGGTGGAAACGCCACGACGAGCGCCGCGCGATCGAAGGCGGTGTTGATCTCGCTGCGAAATTCCGGGAGTGCGCCGAGGAGGCCGAGGGTTTGCTCGAGGCGGGCGACGGTGGCGGCGTGGCGCGGATCGGCCCGGAGCCATTGCGCAAATTCGCGCTCGCGGGTGGGCGAAAAGCCGTCGTCGCGCTCGGTGAGCCAGGCGATCGCGGCGTCCTCGAGGTCGGGGGAGGAGGCGGAAGAAGAATGGTCAGGACGACTCATGGGACGAGGCGGAGGACGGGAGTTGGGAACACCTGTAGGCCCGACGGTTGGTCGGGGCGGTGGAACCGACCGGCGGTCGGTTCTACAGATGGGCGTGTGAGAGCAGTCGAAGGGCGGAGGTTGAAACCCTGTCGATATGAAGGACGGCTCGGAGAGTCGTCCCTACCCTTGCGCGAGGGTTGAGGCGCGGAAGATCTCATGGCGCGTGCTCCGAATCGGGTGCGGCGTCGACAAGGCCGCGGGCTTCAAAAAACCGGGCGCAGTCGCGGACGCCTTTAAGCAGGTGGCCTTTCACCGTGCCGAGGGAAATACCGAGGCGCTCGGCGATTTCCTTGCCGGAGCAGCCGTCGAGGTAGCGGAGCAACATGACCTCGCGGCAACGTTCAGGAAGGGAGCGCAACGCTTCGGTGAGGGCTTCGCGGTGTTGGCGACGTTCCATCGTCTCGACGACGGTGGGTGAGGTGTCGAGGAGGGGCAGTTCGATGAGCCCGTCGTCGTCGGCGAGGGACTCGTGCGGGTGGACGTTGCGCCGGCGGAAGAGATCGATGGCGGCGTTGCGGGCGGTGGTGAAAAGAAAGGCTTTGGGATGGGTGAGACGCCCGGGGTCGGCGAGGCGGAGGAGCCGGATGTAGGTCTCCTGCACGAGGTCGTCATGATCGGGCAAGGTGGGGAAACGCCTCGAAAGATAGGCGCGGAGGGCGGGCTCGTGGGGCTGCACGTGCTCGGAGAACCAGCGGGCCTGTTCGGCGGAAGACATTCGGGGGTGAAATCGCGCCGGGGAAGGCGGAAGGGCGCGGAAGGTATCCGGCTTTGGGCGGGGTCGGTCGAGCGGATTTCGGGTAAAAGCCGGCGGGAAAAACTTTTTTAAAATAGCAGCAGGTCCAATCGGCCGGGTGTGCGTCTAGTGGTAGGCGGGGATACCGGAGGACGGAGGTGAAAATCAAAGATCGGACGCGAACTCACGGGCAACATGCCCGCGCCGCTTGGGTGGGCCGACCTTACTTTTTCGCGGCGGGGCGGGGAGACTCGCGGCCGCTCGGTTTGGCGGGATCGTAGGCGGGGTTGGGCGTGGGGAATTTGGCGCCGACGTTTTTTTGCCAGGCGGCGAGCTCGGTGCGAAGGGCGGCGACGCGGGCGGGTTCGCGGGCGGCGAGGTCGTTGGTTTCGGTGAGGTCGGTGTCGACGTTGAAGAGTTCAAAGCGGTCGCCTTCAAACCAGTGGATGAGTTTCCAAGGGCCGCGCCGGACGGCAGCAGTGGGCACGCCGCCCTGGTTGCCGTAGTGCGGATAGTGCCAGAAGAGCGCGCGGTCGGGGGCGGCGGCGCCGAGGAGCACGGGGCGGAGATCAACGCCGTCGAGGATCTGGCCGGGCGCGGCTTTCGCGCCGGCGGCGGCGAGGAAGGTCGGAAAGAAATCGGGACTGCTCACGGGTGCGGCGACGACGGCACCGGGCTGCGCGACGCCGGGCCAGCGCACGATGAGCGGCTCGCGGATGCCGCCCTCATACATCCAGCCTTTGCCGCCGCGGAGCGGAAGGTTGGAGGTGGGCCAGCCTTCGCTGGTGGAGAGGCCGCCGTTGTCACTCGTGAAGATCAC
>CAMCWW010000117.1:0-10254 GCA_945882935.1 Opitutus sp. GAS368 | reverse complement strand
CCCGTTGCCACCGTCCGGATGGCGCCCCGCGTTTGACCGGACCAATCAAAACGGGTCAGGCCTTGCGGTTTGCGGTCGTTGCAAACCTCAATCGAATACCTGAATCGGACCGGTTTTTTCGATCAGCGAACTGCAACCGCCCGCGGTCGTCCTCAATGGTGAGTAAACTGTGGCATCCCGCGTCACCGCTCACGGGTGCGGAAACTGTTTCCGCAGCACCGCGGCGAGCCCCGCCTTGTCCATCCGCCGTTCCGCGATAGCGATCATGGCGTCGTAGAGCGCCAAGTCCTGCGCCCGGTCCACACAGCCATTCGCTCGAAGAAAAGTTCCAGCGCAAGCGATGGCGGTTCGCTTGTCGCCGTCGAGGAAACCTTGGCTCTCGGCCAGATGAAACGCGTAGGCGGCGCCAACGTCGTGGTGATCGCGGCCCCCATAGAAATAGGTGTTTTCTGCCGCGCCGAGTGCCGACTCCAGTGCCCCGCGATCCCGAATTCCATCGAGCCCCCCGTGGCGATGAAGCGACTCCAGATGGAGATCCTCGAGCGTCTCCCAGCTCAAGAACTTCGGCTCCCTCATCGGATTATTGGGCGAGCTTACGAAACAGCTCGGGATGACGGTCGAAAAATTCGCCGCCGATCCTTTTGGCCTCAGCGCGATCGATCCGGCGGATTTGTTCCGGCCCGTTCTCCACCGTACGGGCAAACGCGGTCACCTCGACCCGCTCCTCCGGCGGCAGTTTCTTGATCAGCTCGATGATATCAGCGGCGCTCGTGGCGACAGCATCCTACCTAGCCGCGCGTCCCGCGCAAGCCCGCACTCCGTGGTATTCTCGCCGGACAAACCCACTGTCGCCTTTCGGCGTGACCGAGAAAACCTCTGAAACGACGATGCGATGTCGGATCCATCCGAGCTTTCCGTGTCTCTCTGTCTGACTCTCGGCTGCGACGAAGCGCAGCCCTCTGACATCGTATGGCGTCGGTGGCCGATCAGTCGCACCGACAATCGGAAGAGACGTTCACACCCGCACCGCACGGCAGCTGCGCTTTGACTGGCATGCCGACCTGATCTTTTCTCATTATCCGAGCCCCACCGTTGCCTTCGATTTAAATGAAGGAAATTCCCCCTGTTTTCCTCTGCCTCGCGCTGCCCCTCTTCGGGACCTCGGTTTCTGGCGCGCCCATCACGGTCGAGGGACGCGACTTTTTCGAACAGAAGATTCGTCCGGTGCTCGTCGCCGAGTGTTACGAATGCCACGGTGCGCAGAAACAGAAAGGCGGCCTGCGGCTCGATTCCCGTCCGGGCTGGCAGAAGGGCGGAGAAGCGGGCGAGGTGATCGTGCCCGTGATCGTCGTGGACGCAACCGTGAGCGATCCCGACCTCGTGCTTTGCCAAGTCGCCAGCGACAACGTCGAGGCCGGCCGGATCGCGCGCGAGTCACTCGCGAAGGTGAAACCCAACGCCAAGCGGGTCATTGTCCACTACTCGGTGAACAAGGCCTGCATCGATCGCGTGGACGGCTTCAAGGCCGAGATGGCGAAGCACCCGGGCATGAAGCTGCTCGATACCCGCGCCGCCGCCGGCACCACCGAGACCGTTCGCCCCGTGATGCGCGACATGCGCGGACGGTTCCCGGACCTCGACGCCGTCTTCCCCATCAACGACCCGGGAGCACTCGGCTGCATCTCGGCCGCCGAGGCTTCCGGTCGGGCCGGCCAGATCTCGGTCGTGACAGTGGACGGCTCGCAGGAGACGGCGTGGTGCGCTTGCTCAACGCCTCGAAGCCCATCTTCGACCGTGCGCGCTTCGCGATCGATTTATCGGCCAGCTACGGCTTCCGCCTCTTCCGCGACCGCGTGCGCGCCAAAGTGCAGCTCAACGTTCGCGACGTGTTGGAAAACGGCCGCCTCCAAAAAGTTGCCATCAACCCCGACGGCTCTACCTATGCCTTTCGCATCATCGATCCGCGTCAGATTATCTTGAGCACCTCGTTCGACCTCTAGCCGCCTTCGTTCTCGCCACCTTAGGTCCCCGTGAAAATTCTTCCCCCGCTCGCCGTGTCTTGGCTGCTCTCATTTGCGGCGGCTTTCGCCCCAACCGCCAATGCCGCAGCCGAACGCACCAAGCCCAACGTCCTCATCATCGTCGCCGACGACCTCGGCTACGGTGAACTGGGCAGCCAGGGCTTTACTGGGGAAATCCCCACGCCCCACCTCGACAGCATCGCGCGGAACGGCGTGCGCTTCACGAGCGGGTACGTTAGCGGTCCCTATTGCAGCCCGACGCGCGCCGGCCTTTTGACCGGCCGTTATCAACAGCGCTTCGGTCACGAGCTCAACCCCAGCACCGCCCAACGCACGCCGCCCAACGTCGGTCTGCCGGTTTCCGAGGCCACCGTCGGCGACCGCTTCAAAGCCGCCGGCTACACGACCGGCTGGATTGGAAAATCACACCTCGGCTACGCCCCGCAGTTTCATCCGCTCAAGCGCGGGTTCGATGAATTCTTCGGCTTTCTCGGCGGCATGCACGACTTCCTCGACGCCGCCGCCGACGCGGCCAATCCCATTCTCCGCGGCACCGAGCGGATCACCTCCCTCGACTACCTCACCGACGCTCTCGGTCGCGAGACCGCCGCCTTCATCGACCAACACAAGGCCTCGCCGTGGCTCTGCTACCTCGCCTTCAACGCCGTCCACGCCCCGCTCCAAGCGACGGAAAAATACCTCGACCGCTTTGCGCACATCGCGGACCCGAAGCGTCGCGCCTACGCTGCACTCCAATCCGCGATGGACGATGCGGTCGGCGTCGTGCTCGCCAAACTGCGCGAGCACGGCCTCGAGCGCGACACCCTCGTCGTCTTCCTCAGTGACAATGGCGGACCGACCCCGAGCACCACCTCGGGCAACGGTCCGCTCCGCGGCTTCAAATCGCAAACGTGGGAAGGCGGCATTCGCGTGCCGTTTATGCTGCAATGGCCCGGCACCATCCCCGCTGGTCAAATCGAGGGCCGCCCCGTTATCCAGCTCGACGTGCTGCCCACCGCGCTCGCCGCCGCGGGGGTCGCGGTGAAGCCCGAGTGGAAACTCGACGGGATCAACCTGCTGCCGTTCCTGACCGGCAAAGACGCGAGCGCGCCTCACGCCACGCTCTACTGGCGTTTCGGTCCACAGTGGGCGCTGCGCAAAGGGGAATGGAAGATCCTCAAAGCCCCCGGCGCGGGGGTTGACCCGTTGAAGCCGCGCGAGGGCAAAGCAAATTCCGCTGGCGTCCACCTCTACAATTTACGCGAAGATCTCGGCGAAACGACCAACCTCGCCGACCGTTACCCGGAGAAGCTCCGGGAACTCGTCGCCGATTGGGAGCGCATCAATGAAGGGATGATCGCCCCGCTCTGGTTCGATGGCCCCGCCGAAAGAGGCACGGCCGACAAGTCCGGACAGAAAAAATCGCCGGAATAATCCAAGCCTCACGCGGAACGATCCGTCACCCGCGTACGACTACGGCGAGGGTCGCCCGACCTTCAGATTCTTCACCACCAGGTGGCTGCGCACCGTGCGGATCGCAAACCAGCCGGCGGTGAGCGGCGCGGGATCGGTAAACGAAAAAACCAGCTCTCCGTCCCGGTAAAACTCCGCCCGGCCGTCGCGGGCCACGAGCCGGATGCGGTAGGTGCGGTTGGGCTCCAATAGGAATTTTTTCCCACTCAAATCATGCTCCGGCAACAGCGGCCGGGCCGCCGTGCCGTCGTAACGGCGGAAGCGCGTCGTCGCGTTGTTGTTCCCGCCGTAGCCCACGTAGTAGGTCAGCAGCGAATCGTAGTCCGGAAACTTCCCCGTGCGCGCCTGCCCCGCCGCAAAAGGCGCCGCCGCCGAGCGCGGATCCTGCGCCATCCAAAAACAATTCAGGTCCGACAGCCGGTCTGTCTTTCCACCCGCCATCACCACGGTCGCGTCGTAGCTGATCTCCACCGGCGCGACCAACCGCTCCGACCACCAAGCGGTGCAACCGCCCGTGTCTTTAATCACGAGCTCACCCGCGCGTTGCACCGCCGTGCCCGGAGCAACCTGCTCGATCTTCCACTCCGGCTTGGGCTCCGCGCCGTGCGTTGCGGCCAAGAAAAAAAACCACGCCAGACCGAGTGCGTTTCGAAGTTTCATCGCTCGAGCGCAGCACAATCGCCGCGATCAATCCAGTCTGCGGTTTGCTCCGTCCTGCCCGGCTTTAAATTTACCCCGCTGCTTCCGCCCGAATCGTCGGCCCGTCCACCCAACGCCCCCGCACCATGATCTTGCGGGGGTCCGCCGGCTGACCGCGCTCACCCCGCTGAATCTGCGCGATAATCGCTTCCGCCGCGACCTCGCCTTGCAATTCGAGCCGCAGATCGAGACCCGCACAGGCGCGTTTGCGCTCGGTCCAGCTCAGGTTGAAAAAAGCCGTGTCCTGCGGCACGCGGACCCCGGCTCTCTGCAGCCAACCCAACGCTTCGTCCATGTGCCCGATGACCACATCGGGCCGATGCGTTTGGTGCCAGCGCTTAAAAACCGTCTCATTGATCTCGGCCTCGATCAGCATCGGCACTTTGCCAATTCGCCCCGAATACCCTTGGTAAGACGAAAACGCCGCCGACCACTTGTGGAGAATCCGTTGATCCTTGAACTGGGTCAAAAAGAGCCCGACCCGCCGATAGCCCAGGCCTTCTAACCGTTCGAGCGCACCCGTCAGGGTACCGAAGTGGTCCAGACACACCGTGTGCAAAGACGGTTCCGGCTGGCCATAGTCGATCTCTACGGTGGCAAACGCTTCCGTCGGAAAACCGACCAGCAGACCCGTCGGTTCGGCGAACAAAAAAATCACTCCCTGCACGCCCCGCGCCCGCAACATCCGACCGTAACCCGCCGCGTCTAGGCCGTCCCGGCCGAAGCTGAATTCATAGAGCTTGAACCCCAATTCTGTCGCCCGCGTGACCGCTCCGGCGATACAACGACGTTGCGCCGGCAGCAGTTTCGGCTGCGCGGCCGACGGTACATGGATCACCGCCAGATTGCCCAAAAACCGCTCCGTCCGACCGGTGCGCAAGTGCGACATCAGTTTCCCCACCAGTTCGTTGCGCTGGTAGCCGTATTTCGCCGCCGCCGCCTCAATCTTCGCCCGCACTTCCGCCCGCACCGCCGGGTGTCCCGACAGCGCTCGCGAAACCGTCGAGGTCGAAACGCCGCACACCTCGGCCAATGAACTGAGGGAAACCTTTGCCATCGTCATGCAACGCTTGCATCACTCCGCACCTGACACGAGCGAAAACCTATTCCATTTCTCCCAAGTCTGAAGCAGCACTCCGTTGCCCCGACGCTCAACCCCGAGCCCACCACCGAATATGGCCCATTGTCCTACCACATCCTGCCGCCCGCGCTTGAGCGCCGCTGCCGCTGCGCTCCTGATTGCGACTCAGCTCATCGCCCAGACGACGCCGGTCCAACCAAGTCCCGGCACCCCGCGCGTGCCGGCCCCCGAGGAGACCATCGTCCTCTCGCCGTTCTCCGTCGCCTCCGACGCCGACCGCGGCTATCAGGCGCTCAACACCCTCTCAGGCACCCGCCTCAACTCCAAACTCGAAGACCTCGGTGCCTCCATCACGGTCGTCACGAAGCAACAGATGCTCGATACCGCCGTCCTCGATATCAACGACGTTTTCCGTTACGAAGCCAGCACCGAGGGCACCGACAACTTCACCACCTTCAACCGCAACCGCTCCGGCGGCGTCAACGATCAGGTTCAGTCGAATCCTCAACAGTCCAACCGTATCCGCGGCATCAGCACCGCCGGCCAGAGCGCGGGCGGCGCCAACACCGCCTTCGGCAATTTCCGGAGTAACAACTCCATCCCGTTCGACCTTTACAATGTCGCGGCCATCGAGATTTCCCGCGGCCCCAATTCCAATCTCTTTGGCCTCGGCGCCGCTTCCGGCTCGGTGAACGTTGTCCCCACCCAGGCCAATCCGGATCGCGTGACCGCCAGCGCATCGCTCCGCTTCGACGACTTGGGCGGCCACCGCGAGAGCCTCAACTTTAACCAACCCATCATTCGCGGTAAACTCGCCCTCCGCGTCGCCGCCGTGCAGGAAAGCAAAGGCTTCACCCGCCAGCCCGCCTCCGAGCGGATTCATCGCGAGTTCGGCACGATCCTCGCCCGCCCGTTTAAGAATACCCAAATCCGTCTCACCGCGGAAGCCTACAACAACGAATATCGCCGGCCCAACTCGATCACGCCCCGCGATACCACGACCGAATGGAAGGCCCAGGGCAGCCCAACCTGGGACCCTACCACGCAAGTTGTGACCTTTGCCAACGGCACTAAGACCGCCGCCATCACCAACGACGCCCTGCTACCCTTCGGGCTCATCGGCGGCTACAACGGCATCTACAGCCGCCCCGGCGCCTACATCGATAATAGTAACATCGTAAACTTCTCCGTCCAGCGCACCAACAACCCCGTCACCACCGCCAATCCCACGAATCCGTTCTCGGGCGGCAATAGCACGCTGCGCTACCTCCAGAGCGGCACCACCATTCAACGCAACCGCGATATCCTTGGGCCGGTCGGTCTGCCTCTGTATCTACTTCCCGGGACCAACGACAAATCCATCTACGATTGGTCTTCGATCAACGCCGTCGCCCCCAATAACGGCTTCGACCAAGCTGAAACCTACAGCGCCGAAATCGAGCAGGTTGTCCTCAACACCCGGAGCCACTTGGTCGCCATCAAGGCCGGCGCATTCTACCAAAAATACGAGAGAGACGAGAACGGCGCGATCGATAACCTTGAGTCCGTCATCTACGTCGATGTGAACGAAAAGAATCTTGATGGTAGCCCCAACCCCTACTTCAAGCGGCCCTACATTCAAGCCACGGCGCCTAACCGCACGCGGCGCCCCCAAACCATCGACATCCAATCGGCCGATCTCGCCTATCAATTTACGCCCAACAACCTCCCCCGTTGGCTTTCGTGGATCGGCCAGCAGCGCTTGGGCTCACACGCGGAAGTGGACCGCGGCGACAGCACGGGCTTCACTTCGGCTCAACGGGTGACCTCGAATCACCCGTGGATCACGCCGACCAACCGCATCAACACTCAGGGTATCGCCCAGCGCTATCTCCTCGGCGATAATGTCGGTCAAAACATGGACTACGGCCCCTCGTTCCTCAAGAATCTCGATGGCACTTATCCGCTCACCTGGTTCGACAACCGTAACGGCGTGTGGGTCAAGGAGCCGGTCACCGTCACGAACCAGCTCAACAACGGCCAAGGCGCGCGCCAACGCACCGAGACGCGCACGGTCAACGCCACCGCCCAGAGCTTCTTCTTCAACGACCGACTGGTGACCACCGTCGGCTTCCGTCGCGATCGGCAGCGTTCCCGCACCAGCGCCGGCGCCTTCGTGAACCCTGCGACCGGTCTCGCCGATCTTTCCAATACCAACATTTTTGGCCCCGCCCAAGGCTTCGTCTCGCCCTCCGGCACGGTCATCAATCTGCCGGGTTGGGTGGAACAAGACGGCGATACCAAGACTTACGGTGCCGTGCTCAAGGCCACCAAATGGCTGAACTTCCATTTCAACAAATCGGACAGCTTCGCTCCCCAGGTCGTACGCCAATCGGTCGGTCTCGGGAATGTTCCGAATCCTCGCGGCTTCGCCACCGAATGGGGCGTAAGCGTCTCGGCCCTCCAAGGAAAACTCAATGTCCGCATCAACCGGTTCCAGACGAAGGAGCTCAACTCCCGCGGCAGCGAAGTCGGGACCCTCGGCAACCGCTACATCGACATGGAGGGCCGCCCCGATGGTTCGAACAACATTCAGCAAGCATCGTTCCGCTTCTTTGCCACCAACATTGCCCGCGGCCGATTGATCGCGTCGGGCATCGCCAACCCCACTGATGCCCAACTCTTCCCCGTCGTGGCATCGCTGATGGCGCCCTACGGAGCCGACAAGGCCAAGAACGAGGAGTGGCTCACTCGCCTCATCTTTTCGGGCCCCAGCCAACCTCAGACGGTCGGCACCACCGACGTTTCTTCCAAGGGCTACGAATTCGAGGCCACCTACAATCCCACGCGCAACTGGCGCATGAAGTTCACCGGCTCGCAGACCCAAGCCCAAGACGATCGCGTCTCGCCCGAGATTTATGATTGGTGGCAGACGCGCATCCCCGTGTGGACCACCCTCCGTAGCGACATCACACCCGGCGACGGGAAGGGTCCCCTTTGGTGGAATACCCTGCCCCCAAACGAAACGCGCACGCCTGAGACCCGTTACATCGGCGACCAATACGGTCCCTACTGGGCCGCCGCGACCAACGCCGGCCGCCCTCGCTCCCAGATCCGCGAGTTCCGCGCCACCGGCCTCACCAACTACGATTTCACCTCCGGCCGCTTGAAGGATTTCAACATCGGCGGTGCGTTCCGTTGGGAAAGCAAAGCCTCCATCGGCTTCGGTGCCGCCGCGCCCGAGACCAGCGGACCTTACCAAGGCACCGTTCTGTTCCTCGACAACAACAAGCCCTACTGGGACAAGGCCCGTGCCTATTTTGATCTGTCTGCGGGCTACAAATTCAAACTCTGGGGCGATAAAATCCGCGCCAAGGCTCAGCTGAACATCCGTGACGTCCTCGAGAACGGCCGCCTCCAAGCCGTCGGCGTCAACCCCGATGGCAAGCCCTTCGCTTACCGCATCATCAATCCACGTCAGTTCATTTTCAGCACGACCTTCGATCTTTAATCCTTCCGTCGGCTAACCGTCCTTACCGTCCTCACCCTGCCCCGCCCGTCGGAAGTCCGATCGGCGGGGCAGTTTTTTTTGAGCGCTCAATCCTCTCCGGCCAACCTTCCGCCCCGGCCGGTCCTTGCCGCGCCTCGTCGCTTACCTAGCGACGCACACGACCTTCGCTGCCACCGCCCAGCCCAACCACTTGGCCTTCACGTCGCGGTCAGGTTCCCGAACTGCTTCCCCCAACACGACCGCAGTGACAGCGCCGACACCCGCGCCAACCGCTCCCGCCGCCCCCTGTGCAGGGAAAAACTCCGCCGCCCACAGCGGGCCTCACGACTCCAGAATACTTGAGTCCAAATGCTGGATAATCAGCTCCTGCACCGTCGCCAAAAACAGGTAGCACATAAACGCCTTCCGCACCGGCTCAGCAAATTTCATCATGTCCACTTCGCCCGTTTCCAGCGCCTCGTCGCCCATGGGCAGGAGAAAATGCTCCCGGACCCGCAGCCGCACCGCCGCACAGGCCCGCACGATCATCTCGGCGTTTTCCTCGTCAAACGCGACCACACCTTCGGTAAAAAATTCGCCGTCAAACAACGCGAGCAACAGCTCGACATCGCCGGACTGCGCCACGAGGAGCTCCGCCACCCAAGCGTCCCGAAACTCTTCGTCGAGATCCGTCAGCGTCAGTGGTGCGGCCAGACGCTCGCGCAGCCCGTCGCCGAGCTCGCGGATCACGTCCAACAAGGGAGCGACCACTGGCAGACTTAACTTCACCTCAATGCGCTTCATCGGATTCGAGCACCGCCGTGAGATGCCACTGTTGCAAAGCGAAAACGTAGGCCTCCGCCCTTTCGCGCAAACCCACCCACACCACCGACCGTCCGCCCTCGTGCACCTCCAGCATGTGCTTGCGGGCCGTCGGCTCGTCGAAACCAATGACTTTCTTAAACACGAGCACGACGTAAGACATCAGATTGACCGGATCATTCAGCACCACGACACGCCACACGCCATCGAGCTGGACCTCGTTCTGCACGCTGTGCTTGGGAAGACTACTGGAGTAAATTTCGCTCACGGAGCAATGAATGAACACGCCGGAATCGCGTGCGCAAACGGAATTCTCTTTCCCAACACAATCCCCAAGATTTTCTTGCCTCGACGAAATCCCGCGATCGGTAATTTCCCGCTGAATGACGCAAGCAGCTAAAACCCGGGGGCTCATAGCTCACTTACTCGCGGCTCGCGGCGCTGTGCGCCGGACTCGACCGCAGGCCTCGCCGACGATTGTACTGCTCCTCATCGCCATGACGATCACCGCCTACTGGGGTGTCGGCCAGTGCGGTTTCGTGAATCTGGATGACGATGCCTACGTCGAACACCAACCAATGGTGAATCAAGGCCTTCGTCCTGCGGCCATCGTCTGGGCATGGACCGCCGTGCATAGCAGCAACTGGCACCCGCTCACCTCCCTCGCCCACATCGTTGACTGCGACTTG
>CAMCWW010000116.1:0-10501 GCA_945882935.1 Opitutus sp. GAS368 | reverse complement strand
TCGCGCATGTGGGCGCAGACGATGACGGTCTCCGGCCTCCAGGAAGCCTTCGCCGCGCGCAAACCGCTCAAAGACTACAACGGCCTCGCCCAAGCCGGCTTCACGCGCGACCAAGCCGATTGGCTCGTGGGGATGAACGTCACCGTGCTCGCGACCAAAACCCTCCCGCGCGGGCGCGGCGATTGGAAGGTCTGGTCCGTCGGCCGCGTGCAGACGCCCACCCTCGCCCTCATCGTCGCCCGCGACCAGTTGATCGCCAATTTCGTTCCGCAAAAATTCTGGGAAGCCCACGGCACCTTCGCCGGCATCGAGGCCAAGGCCGAGCTCGACGCCTACGCCGCCTCACCCGACCGCATCAAACTCCTCGGCGCCCCCAGCGTGAGCAGCGAGCGCGACAAAAAAGTCTTCTGGGAAAAGGCCAAGGGCGAGGCCTTCACCGCCGCCGCGATGGCCCCCGCGACCTACCGCGCTACCGAGAAGAAAGTCACGCGCACGGAAAAACCGCCCCTGCCCTTCGATCTCCAAGAGATGCAGAAGCTGATGTCGAAAAAGTTCGGCAGCACCGCCACCGACACCCTCGCGATCCTCCAAAAACTCTACGACGCCAAACTCATCAGCTACCCGCGCACCGACTGCCGCTTTCTGCGCGAGGACATGAAGGACAAGCTCTACGCCTCCCTCGTCGACGTCCACGCCCACCTCCGCGCCATGCGCCCGGCGCTGCATCTCTCGCAGCAGGACTTGATGTCGAAGAAAATCGCGTTCGCCGCCCGCGCCTTCGACGACAAACAGGTCGAGGGTCACTACGGCCTCGTGCCGACCGGGGAGACGAACGGCATCTCGACGCTCACCGGCAACGACCTCTTCGCCTTTCTCACCGTCACCCAGACCACGCTCATGGCCCTCGACGAGGCCGCGAAATACCGCGGCGTCACCCGCCGCTACACGCAGGAGAGCGGCACCGGTCCCTACGCGCCCGCCGTCTTCCGCGCCTCGCGCGAACAGATCGAATTCCCCGGCTTCAACCGCTGGGTGAAACGCGAAGAACGCCCCGCCCGCGACCTCCCACCCATCG
The DNA here is from genome assembly GCA_945882935.1 of Opitutus sp. GAS368. GTDB lineage: Bacteria > Verrucomicrobiota > Verrucomicrobiia > Opitutales > Opitutaceae > Tous-C4FEB. The sequence goes on along the minus strand of CAMCWW010000116.1, from coordinate 9,426 downwards.
CCGACACTCAGGTCCTCGACGCTGCCACGCTGAAAGAGCTCACCACCAAACCGCCCGAGCATTTCACCGACGCCACGCTCCTCGACGCCATGAAATACGCCGGCGAGACCTTCGACGAAAACATGCCCGAGGAGCAGCGCGAGGCGATGATCGAGGTCATGAAAGACAAAGGCATCGGCACCGCCGCGACCCGCGCCAACATCATCGAAAAAATCCTCCTGCGCAGCTTCGTTATCCGCGAGAAATCAAAACTCCTCTCCACCGAAAACGGACGCCTGCTCTGCCGCGAACTCGCCCCGTGCGCCCCCAGTCTCCTCTCCGCCAAACTCACCGGCGAATGGGAACTCATCCTCAAGAAAATGGAGCGCAACACCACGCTCATGACGCGCCCCGAGTTCCTCGACGCGCTCCTCGCCAGCGTCGTAAGCATGAAGACCGCATTCATCTCCGGCAGCACCCGCGCCGGCCTCAACGACCCCGTCGTCCCCGTCACCGCCGGCACGCCCGTCGAAGGCGCGATCTGCCCCAAATCCAACGAAGCCCTCCTCGACCGCGGCCCGTTCTTCGAGGCCGCCGGCTTCCCCGGCCTGCGCCTCTGGAAATCCGCCTTCGGCCGCCCTTGGGACGCCGCCGAGTTCGTCGCCCTCCTCACCAGCCACCTCGCCGGCAAACCGTTTCACGCCGCGAATCTAAAATCCGCCACCGGCAACCGCGCCTACGAGGCCGATCTCGTGCTCGACGCCGCGCTCAAGAAACTCGTCATCCACGTCCCCGAGCCCACGAAGGTAAAAGGCGTCAAATGCCCGAAGTCGGGAAAACTCCTGCTCGACGGCGGCACGTTTTTCGAAGCGCCCGGCTGGCCCGGCGTAAAACTCTGGAAAACCGCGTTCGGCAAGACCTTCACCGCCGCCGACTACGTCCCGATCTTGCAGGGCTGGAAAGCCAACGCGCCCATCGACGTTTCCGCGCTCGTCTCGGCGAAATCGGGCAAGCCCTACACCGCAAAGATCGTCCTCGATGAGTCCGGCATGAAGATGAAATTGGATTTCGGCGTTCCACCGCCACCGGCGGCCAGTTGAGTTCCGCAGTAGGGCGGGGTCTTTGACCCGCCCTCGGCGCTTCTCCGCGCCGATCCGCGCCGATCAAGATACAGGGCGGGTCGAAGACCCTGCTCTACTTTTCGAGCACCCCCTACGCCAGAATCCCCTTCACGATTTCGCCGTGGACATCGGTGAGGCGGAAATCGCGGCCTTGGAAGCGATACGTGAGCTTGGTGTGATCGAAGCCGAGTTGATGGAGAATCGTGGCGTGGAGGTCGTGCACGTGGACCGGGTCGCGCGCCACGTTGAAGCCGAGATCGTCGGTCGCGCCGTGGACGTGGCCGGCCTTCACGCCGCCGCCGGCGAGCCACATCGTGAAGCCGCGGTTGTGATGGTCGCGACCGTCGTTGCCGCCCTGCACCATCGGCGTGCGGCCAAATTCTCCACCCCAGATCACGAGCGTGTCTTCCAACAGTCCGCGCTGCTTGAGATCCTGCACGAGCGCAGCGCTGGCGCGGTCGGTGTCGCGGCAATTCTTCTGCAGATCCTTCGAGAGGTTGCCGTGCTGGTCCCACGCCTCGTGGAAAAGCTGCACGAAACGCACGCCACGCTCGATCAGCCGGCGCGCGAGCAGACAGTTGCGCGCGTAGCCGGACTTGCCGGGTTCCACGCCGTAGAGTTCGAGGGTTTCCTTGGACTCCTTGCCGATGTCCATCAGGTCGGGCGCGCTCTGCTGGAGTTGCGCAGCCATTTCATAGCCCTGAATGCGCGCGGCCACCTCGGGGTCGCCGCTTTCGATGAGGCTGCGCTGGTTGAGCCGCGTGATCGCATCAAGCGACGCGCGCTGCGTGGCGTCGTCGATGCCGCGCGGATTCGAGAGGTAAAGGATCGGGTCGCCGCTGGCGCGAAACGGGATGCCGGCATACATCGTCGGCAGGAAACCGCAGCCCCAGTTGCTCGCGCCGCCACTCGTCCCTTTCGCACTGCTGAGCACGACGTAGCCGGGCAGATTCTCCGCCTCGCTGCCGAGACCGTAGAGCGACCACGAGCCCAAGCTCGGCCGGCCGAATTGCGGCGAACCCGTGTTCATCATGATCTGCGCCGGCGCATGATTCACGGCATCCGTCTGCATCGAGCGGATCAGGCAGAGGTCGTCCACGATCTTGCCCGTGTGCGGCAGCAGTTCGGAAAGCTCGACGCCGCTTTTGCCGTAGCGCTGGAATTTGAACTTCGTGCCGAGCAGCGCCGAGTTGGGGTTGATGAAGGCGGCGCGGTAATTCTTCAACAGCTCGGCGGGCGGGAGCTGGCCATCCCGCTGCGTGAGCTCGGGTTTGTGATCGAAGAGATCGAGGTGGCTCGGGGCGCCGGCGTGGAAGAGGAAGATCACGCGCTTCGCCTTCGCCGCTTGCGGCGGGAGCTTGGGCGCGAACGGGTTTTTTGCCGTCGCGGCGTACGCGTCGCGCTGCATGAGCTGGGCGAGGGCGATGCCGCCGAGGCCGACGCCGCACTCGCGGAGAAACCAGCGGCGGGAGAGATTGCGCGCGGAGGCGCGGTGGAGATCGGGGGCGAAGTTCATGGGCTCAGCTTTTGGTGAGAGTTTCGTCGAGATTGAGGAGCACGCGGGCGGCGACCGTCCACGCGGCGACGTCCGCCGGCGTGATGCCGGCGGGGAGCACGGGGAGTTTGGCGGCGTCGCCAAAGGCGAGTTCGCGGGCGGAGATCCAACCTGCCGCCACGCGCTGGCGCGGCGTCTGCATGAGAGCGAGGACCTCGGCAATTTCGTCGGGCCGCGCGGCCCGCGCGGTGCAAAGCCGGAAACCGTAAGCGGCCCGCGCCTCCTCCGTCGGGCCGCCCTCGCGCAGGATGCGGAGCGCGAGCGCCTGTGCCGCCTCGACGAAGACGATCTCGTTGAGCGAGGCCAGCGCGGCCAGCGGAGTGTTGGAGCGCGGGCGCGAGGCGCAGGCGCTGTCCCCATTGGGCGCATCGAAACTCGCCAGCACCGGATCGGGCATGGAGCGGCGGCGAAAAACGTAGAGCGACCGGCGGTAGCGCTCAGCACCCGTGGCCGTTTCCCAGAAATTCACCGGGATAAAACTGGAAGCAAAAAGGCTCTCGGGCACCGGCGGAAACACACTCGGGCCGCCGATTTTTTCCGTGAGCAGGCCGGAGGTGCTGAGCGCGATGTCGCGAATCACTTCGGCTTCGGCGCGGAAACGCGGGCCGCGCGCGAGCAGGCGGTTCTTCGGGTCGCGCTCCTGCAATTCCAGCGTGATGACCGATGCCTGCCGGTAAGTGGCCGAGCTGACGAGGGTGCGAATGAGCTGTTTCTGGCTCCAGCCCCGGTCCATGAATTCCACCGCGAGCCAGTCCAAAACCTCGGGCAGCGCGGGCGTCGGGGCGCGCACCCCGAAATCCTCGGATGCGTCGACGAGGCCCGCGCCAAAGAGTGCCTGCCACACGCGGTTGACCGCGACGCGCGACGCCGTCGGCGAACGGCGGTCCACCAGCCAGCGGGCCAAAGCGAGACGGGCCGGTTCCTCGGCCTGCTCGGGGCGCAGCGCGTGCATAAAACCGAGCGTGCCCGCCGCGACGAGCCCCTTGGGGTTGTTCCATTCACCCCGATCAAGCCGGAAGGTGGCGCGGGTCGCAGCGGGACTACGTTCACCAAGGACGAGCACGGTGGTATCCTCCACCGGGTATTGCGCCCACAGCTGCGCGATCGCCGCGTTCGTTTCCGCAAAACTCGCGTTACCCGAGCGCCACGCCGCGAAAAGCGTCGCTTGCTCCTCGGCGGTTCGCGCCGTCGCGGGCACGGCGAGGGCCAAGCGTGCCGCGGTGGGAATGGCGGCGGCCGTCGCGTCGGGCGCGGGGGTTAGGGCCACCCGGAAACGGCCCAAGAGCTGCGTATCCCGCCCTTGGCCGTCTTTGCCGCTGTGCTTAAACCGCAACCGCAGCCGTAATTGTTCACCCGGGGCGAGGGTGAGCGATGCTTTGAACCGGACCACGACTTCGCTGGGCGCATTGCGGCGGCCGACGCCGCGATCCGGACTCCAGGCGGTCTCCAATTTGCCGTCCACCAAATAGGCGGAGGGGCCGAAGACGCGCTTGTCGTCGTCATTTCGGCGGACGTTTTTGTCGATCAGGCGCGAGGGGGCCTCGAAATCGGCCGAGGCTTGGGCGAGTTCGATTTTTTTCACGTGCGTCTCCGCCACTTTCTCGCTGGCCGGTTTGACGTAGTCCGCGCCGAGCACCTCGACCTCCAACTCCGAAACGCCAAAAAGACCGTCCGGGCTGCGCCCGGGACCGCCGAAGATCAGGTCGCCATCGGTGAGCGCTTCAAGTCGCAGCGCCGTGATCCCAGCGGTGAATTTCGGCGTGGTGGTGAATGAGAGTTCACCGTCGCCCACCCGGGTGCCGAGGGTGAGCACCGAGCCATCGGGGAGCACAGTGGGGTGAGCGAGACCGCCACTCCATACCGGCTCGACCGGGGTGAGCGTTTCCCAAGGCGTCGCAACCAGAGCCGCCGACTGCGCCTCGGCCCAACCCGAGAGGAGTTGCGTCCAGTTGGGCTGAGCCGCTTTGAGTTTGGCGTCCTCGGCGGCGAGGCCCCGATGCACGCGCTCGAGCGCCGCGAGCTTCTCGGGACCGTAGATGCGCATGGTGGCCTCGTAGGTGTTGTTCAGCGCCGCAAAAACCCGGAAGTAATCGTCATGGGTGATCGGATCAAACTTGTGCGTGTGGCATTGCGCGCACTGGAGCGTGACCCCGAGCACGCCTTTGCCGAGGGCGTCCATGCGGTCGAACATGCCTTCGATGCGATACTGTTCGTTGATGATCGCGCCTTCTTGGTTAACCATCGCGTTGCGCAGGTAGCCGGTCGCCACGCGCAGGTCCTGCGCGCGCTGCGGATCGCCCTCGGCCGGCGCGAGGAGGTCGCCCGCGATCTGATCAATGATGAACTGGTCGTAAGGCTGGTCGGCGTTGATGGATTTAATCACCCAGTCGCGCCACGCCCATTGCTGACGGGGCAGGTCTTTCTCGTAGCCGTCGCTGTCGGCGTAGCGCGCGGCGTCCAGCCAGTGGCGCGCCCACTTCTCGCCGTAACGCGGGGAGGCGAGGAGCGTTTCCACGAGGGCGGCGTAGGCTTTGTCGCGGTCCTTGGCATAGGCCGCGATGAACTCATCGAGTTCCCGCGGGGAAGGCGGCAGGCCGACCAAATCGAGCCAAAGGCGGCGCGCCAGCGTCTCGGGGACGGCTTCCGGCGCGGCCTTCAGGCCCGCCGCCGAGCGCCGGATAGAGACGAAGGCATCCATAGGGTTTTTATGGTTGGCCCCGGCGGGCAAGGCGGGACGCGACGGCGGGATGAACGCCCAATGCGCCTGATACTCCGCGCCCTCGGCGATCCACCGGCGCAACGTCGCGACCTGCGGCGGCGTGAGCGGTGCTTTCTTGGACTCGGCCGTCGGCATCAGATCTTCGGAGTCGTGCGGCGCCATGATGCGGAGCAGCAGTTCGCTCTCGTCGGGTTTGCCCGGGACGATCGCGGGCAGTCCGGTCTTGCCGCCCGTCAGCGCGTTCGCGCGGTCATCGAGGCGCAGGCCGCCCTTGCGCGACCCTTCGTCCTGACCATGGCACGTGAAACAATTGTCGGAGAGAATCGGGCGGACATCGCGATTGAACTCGATCTGCAGAGCGGGTTGCTGCATCTGCGCAGAAAGTGGCAGGGCGAGTGCGGCGTAACCAATGAAGGCGAAACGGCTCATGAGAGTTGGTCTTTCAACGAAGAGAATTCTGCAAAATCCATTCCTGAAAATCGCCGCGTCAACCCGCAAGCGGCCGAACATTCACCCGCGGGATTTTTCGCGGCTGACCCCGCGTGACGACGACGACGACGGTCGGGCGGCGCTTGCCGGCGCAGGTTCACATCCGCCGTCGAAGCGGGACTCTGCCCCACATCATCAGGCCAGGCGCACCTCTCCCATCCCTTCCGATCTCGGGTTGGTCGGAGCCCCTGCCCTACGTTTTGAACCGCACCCCGCTTCACGCCATGATCCCCTTGACGACGTTGCCCGCGACGCCCGTGAGGCGCACGTCGAGGCCTTGGAACTTCGTGTTGAGCCGGTGGTGATCCACGCCCATGAGCGCGAGCATCGTGGCGTGCAGGTCGTGGACGTTCACCGGATTCTCCTGCGCACGGTAGCCGAGTTCGTCGGTCGAGCCGTAAACGGTGCCGGCCTTCACGCCGCCGCCCGCTATGAAAACACTGAAGGCATTGATATGGTGATCGCGCCCGCTGCCCTGGCCCATCGGCGTGCGACCGAACTCTCCGCCCCAGAGGATGAGCGTATCATCGAGCATCCCGCGTTGCTTCAAATCCGTGATCAACGCCGCCGTGGCCTGATCGACCTCCTTCGCCCCGGCTTTCATGCCGAGCTCGAGGTCGCTGTGATGATCCCACGCCCGGTGGTAGAGCTGGATCATCCGCACGCCGCGCTCCGCGAGCCGCCGCGCGAGGATACAATTTGAGGCAAAGCTGCCGTCGCCCGGTTCTTTCACGCCGTAAAGGTCGAGCATCGCCTGCGGCTCGTTTTTGAAATCAGTCAGCTCGGGCACGCTGCTCTGCATCTTGAAGGCGAGTTCGTATTGCGCGATACGGGTCGCGATTTCGGGATCGCGCGTCTCGTCGGCGAGGAGGCCGTTCATCCGGCGGACTTCGTCGATGACCTGCCGTTGCGTGCTCTGGCACACGCCCTCGGGATTGCCGACGTAATGCACGGCATCGCCGCGCGACTGAAACTGGATGCCCTGAAAACGGCTCGGCAACACCCCGCTCGACCACTGGCGGGCTGAGATCGGCTGGAGGCCGAATTTGCCCTGCGAGTTGAGCACGATGAAGCCGGGCAAGTCCTGCGTCTCGGCCCCGAGCCCGTAGAGCAACCAAGAGCCCATGCTGGGCCGACCCTTGATGATCGAGCCGGTGTTCATGAAGGCGTGCGCGGTATCGTGGTTGATCTGCTCGGTCTGCATCGAGCGGATCACGCAGAGGTCGTCCACGATGCCCCCGATGTGCGGGAAAAGTTCGCTCACCTCGGTGCCGGCCTGCCCGTGTTGTTTGAACGCGGTGAACGCCCCGCGCGCTTTGAGCACGGCGTTTTGCAGCTGGGCGAGTTGCTGACCTTTGGTGAACGATTCGGGAAACGCCTGACCGTCGAGTTCCTTCAGCTTCGGTTTCCAGTCGAAGGTCTCAAACTGCGATGGGCCTCCCGCCATGCAGAGGAAGATCACGCGCTTCGCTTTCACCGGCAGATGGGCTTCGCGGATTGCGCCGCTCCAGCCCGGCGGCAAGATCGCGGGCGCCGAGGCGGCTCCGGCAGCCGAGAGTTTTTGGTGCATCAACGCCATCGCGAGGCCGCCGAGGCCATAGGCACTCTGCGTGAGAAACGTGCGGCGGTTGACGCTCAGGGCGTGGCGGTTGGCATCAAAGGGATTCATCGGAGTGGGCGCGGGAGTTTTGAAAGCGGGTTTCGAAGTAGGGCGGGTCTTTGACCCGCCCTTTTTTGCAACGTGGGCGTGGGCGTGGGCGAGCGTGATGGCGTGGGCGTGGAGGGCGGGTCGGAGACCCTGCCCTACTTTTTTCAGTAGCGGGTGATGACTTCCTGGGAGTTGAGCAGCACGCGCGCGACTTGGGTCCACGCGGCGAGTTCCGCGACGTCGCCGATCGTCGGCGCCGCGAGACCGATCCGGAGCAATTTTTCCGCTTCGGCCGGTGCGGCGCCGTAGGTCTGGCGTTGCGCCCCGAGAAACGCCGTGAGCGATTTCAGCTCGGCGGGCTGCGGCGGCCGAGCGAGCGCGGTCTGGAACGCCGAGCGCAAACGCGCCGCATCGTTTTTGCCGCCGGTCGCGACAATCCGCGCGGCGAAGAGGCGCGCGGCCTCGACGAAGGTGGGGTCGTTAAGGAGCGTGAGGGCCTGCTGGGGCGTGTTGCTCAGGCTGCGTTGGGCGGCGCACTCGTCGCGGGCCGGTGCATCGAAGTTCGCCAACATCGGATGCAGAAACGTGCGTTGCCAGTGCGTATAGACGCCTCGGCGCCATTGGGCGTCGGAGTCACTGTTCACGTAATCTCGATCGGGAAACTGGAGCGCCGCGTAATATCCGGCGGGCTGGTAGGGTTTGGCACTCGGTCCGCCGAGGTCACGCAGGTCGAGCACGCCGGCGATAAAGAGGGCGTTGTCGCGCACGAACTCGGCCTCGAGCCGACGCGGGTTTTGCGCGGCGAGCAGGCGGTTGGCTGGATCAGCCTCGCGGAGTTCGGGCCGGAAGTCGCTACTCTGACGGTAGGTCGCGCTCGTCACAATGAGCCGGATTATTTGCCGCAAATCCCAGCCGCCGTCGCGAAATTCAGCGGCGAGCCAGTCGAGGAGTTCGGGGTGCGAGGGCAACTCGCCCTGCGAGCCGAGATCGTCTACGGCCGCGCTCAGACCGATGCCAAAATACATCGCCCAGAGGCGATTCGTGACCGCGCGCGCCGTGATCGGGTTATCGCGGCCCGTGATCCACTGTGCGAGATCGAGTCGCGTGAGGCGCTTGTCCGACGTGCTTTCGAGCCGGCCGGGGAGAAAGCTGGGGGTCGCCGGGGTAACGAGAGGACCGGTCTCGTCCTGCCAGTTGCCGCGGTGCAACAAGCGCACCGGGATCGGCGGCGCGGCTTCGGTCACCATCGTCATGGCCTTGCCGCTGCGGGTGTCGCGGAGTTTGGCCGCGAGTTGATGGTAACGCCCGACTCCCGGGCGATCTTCCGTCGTGCTCGCGAGCCAAGCTTCGGTTGCCAGATGCGCTTGTTCAGTGGTGCGGGTCACGGCATTCAGGGCGGCCAACGTCGCGGGCGAGGCGACGAGAAGCGGTTGCAGCGCACTGAGGCGACTAGTCGCAAGCCGGATCACCGGCAACCCGTTACCCGTGACGGTCACCAACAGGGCTTCATCCGGTTGCAGGGCGACGGGCTCGGCGAGCAGCCAGACGGCCGACATGGCTTCCGGACTTTTCACCTCCGGAAACCGCCATCCTGCCGTCACCCCGTGAAGCTCGATCCCATTCTCAAACCGCGGCGCTTTGGCCGTGGCTTCGCCAAACCCATAGGGCAACTTGCGGATCTTTCCGTCCGCTCCAACGAGGCTGACCTCGACGGTGAGCGGACTTGGCGGAGACTTCCACTTCTCGGCCGGCGGCAGAGGCGCGGCTTGGGCGTCGACCCGGATCACGGCCATCTGGCCTTCGTCAGGCCGAAACTTGAGGCGCACGCTTTCCCGGAATGCGAGTGGTTTGTCGGTGCGCAGGGTGCCATCGGCATCGAGCGTCGCCGTTCGTTCGGGGAGCACCTTGTCGCGCA
>CAMCWW010000115.1:0-10543 GCA_945882935.1 Opitutus sp. GAS368 | reverse complement strand
ACACTCGCGCCGATGTTGCGGAAGTCGGTCTCCGTGCGGTTGAAATTGGTGCCGGCGAGAATCTCGAGCCGGTCGCCGAATCGTTGCGAGAGCTGCGCCGTGCCGTTGAAGTAGTCGGCCTTGGAATAAGAGTCGTCGCCGGTCCAACGAAAGAAACGTGACTTGCCAAAACGATCACGAGCGACGCGGACGGTGTCGCGGGTCGCGTTGATATTGGATGCCTGGAGCAGGCCGTTTTCGTTGCGGATGTTGCCGATGTTCGGCTCGTCAAAGTCGCCCACACCCGTGCCGCTTTGGTTGAAACGCCCGAGCTCCAAGTCAACGAAGAGCTTGGTGTTTCTCCGGAAGGCGATGTCGAACGAGGGAGTGACCAACACGCGGTCACGGATGCCAAAATCGTTGGGCGAGCCCTGGCGATTGAACACCAGGCCCACGCCGTAGTTCAGAGAAAAATCTTTGGAGCGCAGCAAAGGCCCGGTGGTGAAACCCTCCGCACGGTAAAAATCATAGCTGCCCAGGGTGAAGCGGAGCGTGGTCGAAGGCGTGCTCCGTGGATAACGCGGGTCGACATTTACGATGCCCGCCAGCGCCGACACGCCGTAGAGTAACGCCTGCGGACCACGGACGAGTTCTTGGCGACCGACATTGATCGTATCGGCCACCGTATCGAGGCGGAAGCCGTTACGAAGCAGGAAGCGGGTGTTGTAACCGCGGATGCTGATCGCCGTGCCGTCCTCCGTCAGTGATCCGCTCGTGCCGGTGCCCGAAGGACTGAAGAGAAAATTGTTGCTGCCCTGCACCGTGTCCTGAACGACGCCGGCGCTATACAACAGGGCCTCCTTAAAGTCGACGGCTCCGATGTCCTCGATGAAATCGCGGGTGATCACTTCGAGCTGCATCGGCAGCTGCTTGATCGGCGTATTCAAGCGCGTGCCGGCGGCGGAATTGGTGGCGAGATAGCCCGTGTCTTTCGAGCTATCGACCCGGAATTCGGAGAGGGTGAGCACCTCTTCTTTGGGCGTTTCGACCCCCGCAACGGGTCGGGCGGGCGCCGAGGGTGCCTGAGCGTAGCCGATCGAGCCCGCGAGGGTGAGGACAAGGAGGAGTTTGGCAGGGTTCATGTTGGAAATTTAGTATACCAAGCGTCGCCGAACGTGGGGCGCTCGGCATGGGTTAGGCGTAAACAGGTTTTAGATTTGCCGCTCGCGCAACCGCGCTGGAACTTACTCGTTAAGTGAACCCCGGTCCGAAGCCCCGTCCCACCGTGAAACTCATCGCCACCAAGGCGGGGCTTTCCAGCGCCGCCGTTTCCCTCGCCCTCCGCGATCACCCCAGCATTCCCCCGGCCACCCGCACGCGCATCAAGCGGCTCGCCGACCAGCTCGGCTACCGCGTCGACCCCAACGTCGGCCGTCTCATGGCCTATCTGCGCCAACGCCCCCGGGCGCGGGCCACCGGAATCATCGGGGTCCTCCACCTTTTCCCCACGGCCAAACCTTGGCGGGAAAACCTCTCCCTGCGGCGCATCCACACCGCCGCCACCGAACGCGCGGCCCAGTTTGGCTACGAACTGGAAGAGTGCTGGCTGGCCGAGCCCGGTATGACCGCCGCCCGCAAACGCGACATTCTCCTAGCCCGCGGCATTGAGGGCTTACTGGTGCTCGGCACGCCGCAGTGGGTCGAAGCGATCGACTTCGATTTCAGCCCCTTCGCCTGCGCGGCGACCGGCTATAGTCTGCGCACGCCGTTGCACCGGGCGTGTCAGCATCAATACCAGGAAATGTTCACCGCCCTCCGCCACCTCGATGCCCTCGGCTACCGCCGGCCCGGCCTCGTGCTGACCGAGGACAGCGACCGTCGCACGATGCAACATTGGTCGGCCGCGTTTCTAGCCAATCAGCGCCATTGGGCCGAAGACCGCCGGATACCGCCACTGTTCATGCCAGATCTCAACGAGGCGACCTTTCGGACGTGGTTTCGCGCCGAGCGTCCCGATGTCGTCGTAGCCCACCGGGGCGCAAGCACCGTCGTGCGCGAGTGGCTGCCCGCCGCCGGCAAGCAAGTGCCGGCGACCTGCGGTTTCGCCGATCTGGACGTCGACGACGAGTCCGACACCCCCTACTCCGGCATCCGGCAGAACAACGAACAGGTGAGCGTGGCCGCGATCGACCTCGTGATCGGTCAACTCCAACGCCACGAGCGCGGGTTGCCCAAATTCCCCAAAATCGTGCTCGTCGAAGGCGAGTGGGTCGACGGCGTCACCACCCGCGCCCGCTCCGGCCGGGCCGCGGTTTCCTGACCGCCACGTTTGGACGGCCAAAAAACGTCTGTCCGTCGTCCCGCGCGACCCGATGCTTGCCTCCTTTCGCGCCGGCCTCGACGCTTTGCCCGTGCGTCGCTCTCCCTTATCTTCCTTCCTCTTCGCCCTCCCGTTGCTCTGCCTCCCGCTGCTGCTCACGAGCTGCGTCTCCCCGCAGATCATCAGCAAAATCACGATCACTGGTGGAAAAGTGGTCCCCTTCACGTTCGGCTCCAAGGGCGCCGAACCCGGCCGCGCCAACGGCTACGAGGTCCGATCCGCCGTCTATCTGCCCTCCGAGGACGGCCAGGAAATCCGCTATCAATTCTCGTTCTCCGCCCCGGCCGGCGCGGCCCTCTCGCGCGTGCAGGTCTCGGATGTGACCGAGGAAGCCGCCGCCGTTCCCCTCGTGAACGACGCCGCGCCAAAACTTGAGGCCGGCATTTGGAAGGGCACCTCCGAGCCCCAGCGCGCCGGGGATGAACGCCTCGCGTGGGTCTACACGATCACGACCTCGATGCGTGTCTATCACTTCGTGCTCACCGACACGGCGGGCAAGACCACCGAGATCTATCACGTCACCGCTTACCCGGATTTCGTGAAATCCCTCACGCGCAAAAAGTGGGGCGCCAACTACTGACCGGCCCCTACCCCGCGCCGTCGGACCGGGCCGGCCACCGTTGATGAACCTCTCCGCCTACACCGAACTTTCCGCCCAACTGCCGTGGTTTTTCCCCGCGGCCGTCGCGGTCTTCGGGGCTATGGTCGGAAGTTTTCTCAACGTCGTCATCTACCGCGTGCCGGCGGAGAAATCCATCGTCACGCCCGGCTCGCACTGCGGCTGCGGCCAACCGATCGCCTGGCGCGACAACATCCCCGTGCTTTCCTGGCTGCTCCTGCGCGGCCGGGCCCGCTGCTGTGGCCGGCCGTTTTCATTTCGTTATCCTTTGGTCGAACTGCTCACCGCCGGGCTTTTTCTCGCGTGCTGGCAGACGTTTCCTCCCGCCGTCGCGGCCGTCGGCTGGGTGTTTGTCGCGTGCTTGGTCTGCGCCACGTTCATCGACCTCGATCACATGATCATCCCCGATGTGTTCACCCTCGGGCTCGGCGTTTTGGGGGTGCTGCTCTCGTTGCTGGTGCCGGCGCTTCACGGCCAACAACACGAATTCTTCGCCCTCGCCAGTCTGCGCTCCGCCACCGTCTCGCTTCAGGGCCTGCTGGTCGGCTCGGGGCTCGTGCTCTGGATCGCGCTGCTGGCGGAGTTTGTTTTCAAGAAAGAGGCGATGGGCTTCGGCGACGTAAAATTCGTGGGCGCCATCGGGGCGTTCACCGGCTGGCAGGGAGCGGTGACGTCGGTGTTCGGCGGCGCGGTCGTCGGCACGCTGTGGTTCATCATCGCCCTCGTTTGGCAAAAAGTCGCCGGCCGTTCCCCGGCCCCGGCCGCGCTGAAATCAGAAACGCCGGAGGGCGAACCCGCCGCGCTCGGCTTCGGCGTGCAAGTGCCGTTCGGCCCGATGCTGGCCATCGCCGCCGTTCTCTATTTTCTGGTTTTCCGGGGCTTCGTTGACGCGTGGTTCGCGCAATTCGGCGAGCTGTTCTAAAGCCTGAATTTGACCGGACCTGTAGGCCCGACCGTGGGTCGGGCTGGTCTTCCCAACCGACCAACGGTCAGTTCTACAGCCGGATGGCGTCTCGCATGCGGGAGACCCACCTCGAAGCAGGGCGCGAAGCGGTCTCAACCCACAAAAAAGCCGGTGCGAAAATCACACCGGCCGAGACCTTAAAGCAGAAGCGCCGCTCAGGGCAGGGCGCGGATCATGAGATCCTTGAAATACGTGATGCTCTTCGGGTCGTGGCCTTGGATCGCGATGGTGCCTGAGCTGAGCTTGCGGCCGTTCATGTTCTTCAGCGTCTTCGACGGATCCCAGTCGGCGGGTTCGGTCCAGTCGACCGTCGTTTTGCCGTCGATCTGGATGATGATCCGCTTGCCCTCGACCTTGATGTAATAGTCGAACCACACGTCATCGGTGTTCGGAGCCACGTTCAACACGTCCTGCACCGCATAAAGGCCGCCCGTTTTTTTGACGTCTTTATGCGTGGCGTTCACTTGGCACTCGTAGCCCTTGCTCGGCCAGCCCTTGGGCTCAAACGCCGTGTGAAAATAAATTCCGGCATTAGAGCCCGGCGTAGTTTTCACCTTGGCCTTGAACTCGAAATTCTTGAACGACGCCGCGCCGTCCGCCCCATAAAAGAGGTGGGCGCGTCCGCCGCCGTCGACCTTGAGCACGCCGTCCTCGACCTTGAACACATTGGGGGTTTCGTCGTTGGCCTTCCAACCGGTGAGATCCTTGCCGTTGAACATCGTCGTCCAAGCGGAGGTTTTGTCGGCGGCCTGGAGGGCCGCGAAACTGAGCGCGAGCGCGGGGAGCAAGAAAGCAAATCGTGTTTTCATCGGGGCCGATGCTTTGCGCCCGAACCGCCCCGTGTCGAGTGCCGAGGCGTTGGGTCAGGAAACCGGCGCGAGCGTCTCCGCCACCGGGGTCCGATACGCTTTCACCGCCGGCACCGCGCCGCCCAGCGCGCACAGGGCCGTCATCGCCAGCGGACAAATCCACAGCACCGCATGGCCCTCGGTCACATCGAGCACGACCCCCGTCTGCGCGCGGATCACCTCAGCCACCAGCGTCAGCAGACCAAAATAGATCGCGAATCCGACCGCCGCCCCAAGCGCGCCGATGCACGCGGCTTCCGCCACCACCGCACCGAAAATCGTCCTGCGCCGGGCGCCGAGCGCGCGCAAAATTGCGAGGTCGCGCTGCCGCGCGCTCATCGAATTATAGATGCTCGCGAGCACCGAGCCCGCCGCGACCAACGCCACCAGATACGCCACCAGCGCGAGCACGCGGTCGAACCACGAAATCTTCCCGAAAAAATCCGCCATAATCGCGCCCACTGGATAGGCAAAGGTCATCCGGTTGCCTTGTTTGTTGATCATCAGGTCAAGCATCACGCCCGCGGAGGCCGCCCGCAGTTGGATCAGCACCGCGCTCACATCGGTCGCCGCCTTCGGATCATGTCCGCTCATCGCCTGCACCCCCTTGATCGGCACCCAGATCACTTTGTCGGCCGGCGTATTCGTCGGGGTCAGAATTCCCGTCACCGTGAACACTTCCTCGTGCAGCGCCTTTTCGTCGAAGGTAAGTCCATGAAACGGTTGGAACGTGGAGCCCACTTTCAGGCCGAGCCGCTCCGCCGCGAAGCTACCGACCACCGCCTCCCGCGCGGCCTCGCCGAAAACTTTCCCATCCGGCGCCACTGCATAGTTCTTACCCGGCGCATACTCCACGTTCGTCAACAGCTGCGGCACCGTGCCCACGATCCGGTAGCCGCGTAGATTGTCGCCCACCGCAATCGGGATCGCCGTCTTCACCGCCGGGTGTTTCCGGATCAGTTCGTAGTCGCTCGCCGCCAAGTTGCCCGGCGAGGCCTCCAGATGAAAAATACCGTTGAGCACCAGTTGCAGCTTCGAACCCCGCGCGCCCAACACCGCATCGAACGCCGTCGAGGTCGAAACGAACGCCGCCTGCGCCTGCGTCTTTACCACCCACACCGTCATCAACAACCCGCACGCGAGCGCGATGCTGCCGGCCGTGATCAGCGTCGAAAGCGCGTGCTGCCGCAGGGAACGGTAAACGATGAGCGGCAGCGTCACGACCCGCCCTCCTTGCCGTCGGCCGGCACCGCACCGGGACCACGCCGCGCCGCCGCGTTGATCACCGCGAAATCCTGCATGCCCTCAAACTGCGCGAGCACGCCGTCGTCGTGGCTCACCAGGAGCAACGCCGCGCCGTTTTCCCGGCACACTTCGCGGATCAGCGCCAACGCCTCGCGCGCACTCGTCCGGTCCAGGTTTCCCGTCGGCTCGTCGGCCAGCACGAGCTTGGGCCGGTTCGCCAACGCCCGCGCCACCGCGACGCGCTGTTGTTGGCCCGTGGAAAGCTGTCGGGGGAAATGGCCGAGCCGGTGCTCCAGCCCCACGCGCCGCAGCAGCTCCACCGCGTGCACCCGATCCACGCCGCGCGGACCAAAGCTCATGCCGAGCAGCACGTTTTCCAACACCGTGTAGCCTTGGAGCAGGTTAAAGGTCTGGAAAATATAACCGATCTTGTCCGCCCGCAGCCGGTCGCGCTTCGCCTCGCGCAACGCGGCCAGATCGATCCCGTCGAGTTCCACGCGCCCGCCGTCGGCCGCCAGAATCCCCGCGATCAGATTCAAAAACGTCGTCTTGCCCGAGCCGCTCTCCCCGCGCAAAGCCCGCTGCTCTCCTGCCGCGAGTTCGAACCGCCCCACGCGCACGATCTCCGCCCGCCCACCTTCCGGGCTGACAAAAGACTTCGTGAGATCGGCAACCGACAGCATGGGGTCACCCTGCCAAGCCGAGGTCTCTTGCCAAACCTTTCATCGCAGAATTCCGCGTTCCGATTTCCAGCCGATCAAGCATAGGAGCACGCCCGGAGCGACCCGGGCGTCTCGCCCGTGGACGAGCGCGCATCTTGCCCACTCGTTTCCTCACCCATGGGCGGGACGCCCCTGCCACGACGAACCCTGATCTAACCCCGCCTCAAGCCCCGACTGCGCTCATTCCGCCTGCTTCTTTGGCCGGGGGCGTCGCGCGCCGCCCTTCTTTTCGCCCGCTCCCGCCTCGTCGCCTTCGGCCCCTGCTCCGGCGGTAAATTTCGAGGCCTTCGCGTTGACCCAAAGTTCATCCTTCGCGTTTTTGTTCAGCCAGAAAATCTCCCCGGCATGTTCGACGAAGACCGGTTTTTCCCGCGCCTTCTCCGGCCCTTTCAGCCCGGCGCCCAGCAACGCCGCGAGCAAATCATCCGGCGATTTTTTGAGGTCCTCGGCCACCCGGTCGAGCTTCCCCGCAAAGCCTCCGGTCTTGGTCTCTTTTAACAGCAGCCGCACGCCGCTCAAAACGTTCTCCGGCGAGGGCGGCGGCGGAATCGCGGCGACCGGCGCCATGATCTCCGGGGTCGGTGCCGGCGGGGCGGACGCAGCGGCTTCGGTCGCCAGCCCTGCCGGAGCCGGCACGTCACCCGGACCCTGCTCCCGTCCGTTGATCCATACGCCACCGTTCGAATCCCGGTTCAACCACCACACGTAGTCACCGATTTCGACGTTCAACGGCTCGCCGGTCGTGCCCGGCTCGAGCCCGAGCCCGAGGGCCAAAAATCCCGCCATCAAATCCGCCTCGGAGCACCGCAGCCCGCGCGCCAAAAACGGCACGCTGCCCGAACCGCCCGGCCCGCGCCGATTTCGCCGCATCAGGGGGCGCACCCGATCCAGCAACTCCGGCCCCGCCACCGGCGGCACCCCGGCCACTGCCGGCGCGCTTTCCGGCGCAGGCACCGCCGGCGCATCCGACGCAACCACCGGCGCCTTGGCCTGCTCGCGCGGACGCGGCACAAACACCGGAGCGTCCGCCCGGCGGGCCGGCGCGTCGGTCATTTCACCACCGCTCGAAGCCGGCGGCATCGGCGCCGCACTGGGCGCACCCGCCGGCACTTCGCCTTCCGGCGTGGCAAACGGCGTGGCCTTTACCATCCGAAACACCGGACGCGGTTTCTCCTTGGTGTTGATCCAAAGCTCTCCGCGGCGGTTCAGATTCACCCAAAAGAGATCACCGTCGAATTCCACATAGACCACCGGTGCGTCTTCATCGTCGGGCACCACGAGGCCGCATTCTTTGAGCGCACCGATCACGTCGGCATCGCTGAAATCCCACTTCTTGGCGAGGTAGTCCACGCCGACCGACATACCGGGTCCGCGCTGATTGCGGCGCATGTGGGGCTTCATCGCATCGAAGAACGACGGCAACTCGTCCTCTTCGCCCATCTTGTCCCACTCATCCTTCGCCTGTTCCTCCTCCTGTGCCTCCGGATCGTTGTCCCGCTCAGTGTCCCGCGGTTTGCGGAATCCGTCCTCAGGCGCGGCTTTCTCCGCCAACGCCGCGTCGGCCTTTTCCTCGGCGCCGGCCGAATAGGCGCCGGTGCCGGCGGCGCTCTTGAACTTCGATTCGAACTCCGCGCGGATTTTGTCCGCCTCGACCTTGGCCGCGGCCGCGACCGCGTCCTGCAACGTCCAATCCCGCTGCGTCGTGCGCCGCGCGAGGCCGTTAAAGGCCAGAATGTTGTCCGGCTGCATTTGGAAGGAGACGATCTCCCAGTCCTCTTTGCCCAGATCGTTCAGAAACTTTTCCATGAGCGCCGGCGAAGCGAATCCGCCCCGGCCGCTCGTGATCATCTTGTATTCCCAGAGTGACATAAAATTTTTGGCTTTAAACGCGAAACGCCATGAATCCCAAAGCGCACGCCGGTTGCCGAGCCAAATCGCGCCGTGGTCCCCGCCTCACTTCGTCACCGCCGCCAAAAAATGCTCCAGTGCATACCCCGCGAGCTGACCGCCCGGCCCCGCGTGGTTGAACTCAAATGCGTGCGTCGCCCACGGCAGCTCCAGATACAGCTGCGGCACCCGCGCCGCCGCGAGCCGCGCCGTCAACCGCTCGCTGTGCCGATACCACACCAGCGGGTCGATCGTCCCGTGCACCAGCAGCGTCGGCGGCGAACCCGCCTTCACTTTCTGGTGCCCGCTCGCGCTCTCGTAATTCGCCTTCGCTGCGGCCGGCGGCCCACCCAGATACTGCCGCATCAAGTTCGGTGATTTCAAAATATCGTCCTCCACCGCGTAAGTGTAGGCAAAAAACATATCGTGCGGCGCATAAAACGACACCACTCCCCGGATCGCCGGATCGTTCGCCCCGTAGCCCACCGCCGACGCGATCTGCCCGCCCGCGCTGCGGCCAAACAACACCAGCCGCGCCGCATCCACCCCCAACTCCACCGCGTGCGCTTTCAAATACGCCAGCGCGGCCAACGTATCCTCCCGTTGCGCGGGCCAGATGAATTTCGGCGCCAGCCGGTAATCAATCGCGGCCACCGCGTAACCCAGTCGCGCCAGCCCGTGGTTGAACCCCGCCAACTGCTCGCGGTCTCCACTGTCCCAGCCGCCGCCATGAATCACCACGATGCACGGCGGCGCCTGGCCCGGAGTTCCCCGGCCCGTCGCCCGGTAAAAATCCAACTTCAAACCCGGCGCAAACTCCCGCGTCTCCACCGCCACCGCCGCCGGCGCCGACTCAAACCAGCCCCCGACGGAGAAGGCCTCCCGTGGCGAAGCCGCACCGCCGAACGCAGCCTCAAGTCGCTGCGGCAACGTCCGCCCGATCCGCGCCGCCTCCCACGTCGGCTTCAGCAAGAGCACCGCCGCCCCCACACTCAGCACGACCGTGCTCCACGCGAGCCCCGCATGACCGGCCCGCAGTGCCCACGCGGCGCCACCCACCGCCAACGCCACGACCGCCAGCCCGTGCCCAAACTCGCCCGTCACCAGCGCGAGCTTCCAATTCAACCCATCCGGCGAACGCAGCACGGTGAGCAGGCCGGCCGCCGCAAAAACTCCGGCCGACAAAAATAAAAATCCACGGATCATCCCCATAGCTACGCCGACTGGCCCCAAAAAGTCGCCCGTGGCGAAAAAATTCTCCGCCCCTTTTTTCAGCCTCTCCCTTTTCTCTCCCAGCTTTCCCGCCCTGCGCTTTTTCATTCCCCGCGCCGCACCCGCGCCCCAACCTCCGCGTTCACCACCCATGCGCCGCCTCGACCAACTCCTCGCCAACCTCGGTTACTGCTCCCGCAGTGAAGCCCGCGATTGGATCGACTCCGGTGCCGTCACCGTGCGCGGCGAGCCCGCCGACGGCCCGTCCCAAAAAGCCCACGCCACCGATGTCCGCGTCGAGGGCGAACCGCTCGACCACCCCGACGGCCTCATTCTCCTCCTCCATAAACCCCTCGGCCTCGTCTGCTCTCACGAAGTCCGCGAGGGTCCCAACGTTTACAGTCTGCTGCCTCCGCGTTGGCAGCGCCGCAATCCCGTCATCACGAGCATCGGCCGCCTCGATAAAGACACCTCCGGCCTCCTTTTACTCACCGACCAAAGCGCGCTCGTCCATCGCCTCACGTCGCCCAAACACAAGGTCCCGAAAATCTACCGCGCCACTCTCGCCGCGGCCATTCCGCCCGCCCGCCTCGCCGAGATCGCCGCGCTCTTCGCCGCGGGCACGCTCGTTCTGCCCGACGAAAAAACGCCCTGCGCCCCCGCCGGCCTCAACCTGATCTCCCCGCG
>CAMCWW010000114.1:0-10546 GCA_945882935.1 Opitutus sp. GAS368 | reverse complement strand
ACGCTTTCGCCGATCCTCAACGAGGCAATCGGCTCCGCGCTGGTTTCCACCGCTGCCGCCGGCCTGCCGCTCACCGTGGATATTCGCGGCACGGCAATCACTTTACACCTCGTCAAACCGCCGTTCGTCCCTTTGAAAAAGACCTCATGAGCACTATCCCCGCCGATCTCCGCTACGCCAAATCGCACGAATGGCTGCGGCCCGAAGCCGACGGCACCGCCACCATCGGGATCACCGATTACGCGCAGTCTTCGCTGGGTGACATCACGTTTGTCCAGTTGCCCAAGGTCGGTGCGACGCTGAAGGCCGGCGAGACGTTCGGCGTGGTCGAGTCGGTCAAGGCGGCGTCCGATCTTTACCTCCCGGTCGCAGGCACGGTCCTCGCGATCAATTCCGCGCTCGACGGCGCGCCCGAGACGGTGAACTCCGCGCCGTATAACGGCGGCTGGATGCTCAAGCTCAAGCTCGCGGATCCGGCGGCGCCCGGGGCGTTGCTCGATCCGGCGGCTTACACGACGCTGGTCGGGTGATTCTGGAAAGTAGGGCGGGGTCTAAGACCCGCCCTTGAGGGACGTAGGCTCATTGAGGGCGGGGCGGAGACCCTGCCCTACTACCCGGATGGGCGACGACGGCGGGCACAAAAAAGCCCGCCACGCGGATGAACGCGCGGCGGGCTGAAGGAGAATGCCTCGGTTGATTTACGCCTTGCCGGACTTGGCGGATTTTTGGCGAAGACCGTTATTCAGGATTCGCTTGCGCAGACGGAGGCTCTTCGGGGTGACCTCAAGGAGTTCGTCGGCGGCGATGTATTCGATCGCGCGTTCGAGACTGAACTTGGCGGCCGGGATGAGGCCGGTGGCGACGCCGGAACCCTGCGAACGGAAATTCGTGAGAGCCTTCTCGCGGACGGCGTTACAGGCGATGTCTTCGTTGCGGGGGTTTTCCCCGACGATCATGCCTTCGTAAACTTGCTCGCCGGGACCGACGAAGAGTTTGCCGCGTTCCTGCACCATGAGGAGGGCGTAGGTGGTCGTCTCGCCGGCTTCGGTGGCGATGAGCGTGCCGGAGAGTCGGGTGAGCACTTCGCCCGCGTAGGGGCCGTATTCCTTAAAAAGATGGCTCGTGATGCCGCGGCCGCTGGTGGCGTTGATCACGTCGATTTCCATGCCGATGAGTCCGCGCGTGGTGATGGTCGCCTCGATCATGGTAGAGTGCGAAAGCTTCTCCATGTTCGTGAGAAGACCTTTGCGGTTGGCGAGATTCTGCATGACGGCGCCGATGCACTCGTCGGGCACTTCGACCCAAACGGTCTCGAAGGGTTCGTGGCGGGCACCGTCGACGATCTTCTCGATCACCGTGGGACGGGAAACGAGGAGCTCGAAGCCTTCGCGGCGCATGGTCTCGACGAGGACGGCGACCTGCATGGCGCCGCGGGCTTTGACGTTGAAGATGCCGGCTTTGTCGGAGTCTTCGATGTAGATGGAGACATTGGTCTTCAACTCGCGCATGAGGCGTTCGCGGAGCTGGCGGGACGTGACGAGCTTGCCTTCTTGGCCGACGAGCGGGCCGTCGTTGACGGAGAACTGCATCTCCAGCGTGGGCGGGTCGATCTGGGTGAAGGGCAGGGCGTGCGCGTCCTCCGTGACGCAAAGCGTGTCACCGATGTCCACGTCTTCGAAGCCCGAGAGACCTATGATGTTGCCGGCGAAAGCGCTCTCCACTTCGCGTTGGCCGAGGCCGGTGAACTCAAAGACTTTGGTGATTTTGGCGCGGATGCGTTTTGCGTCCGAAGTGCGGATGACAAAAACATTATCCCCGACCTTGACCGTGCCGCCGAGGACCTTGCCGACGGCGATACGACCGACGTAGTCGCTCCAATCGATGTTGGAAACGAGCATGTGGAACGGATCGCTGGGCTTGGCGAAGGGCGGCGGGACGTGGTCGATGATCGTCTGGAAGAGCGGCGTCATGTCCTTCTTATCTTCGCCGAGCTTATACATCATGTAACCGTCGCGGCCGGAGCCGTAAACGACCGGAGCATCGAACTGCTCCTCGGTGGCGTTGAGCTCCATGAGGAGCTCGAGCACCTTGTCATACATTTTCGCGGGATCGGCGTTGTCGCGGTCGATCTTGTTGATGACGAGGACAACCTTGAGGCCGTGGGCGAGGGCCTTGCGGAGCACGAAGCGCGTCTGGGCTTGGGGGCCGTCGTAGGCGTCGATGACGAGCAGCACGCCGTCGACCATTCGGAGGGCGCGTTCGACCTCGCCGCCGAAGTCGGCGTGGCCGGGGGTGTCGAGAATGTTGACGATCTTACCGTTCCAATGGACCGACGTGTTCTTCGCCTTGATGGTGATGCCCTTTTCCTTCTCGAGGTCCATGGAGTCCATGGCGCGCTCGGTAACTTGCTGGTTGGCGCGGTAAACGCCGCCCTCTTTGAGGAGCTTGTCGACGAGCGTAGTTTTGCCGTGGTCGACGTGGGCGATGATAGCGATATTTCGGATGTTCTGGTTCATGGCGCGGAGGCGTTCTGGTCTTTGGAAAAAGGAAGAACGTGCGGGTCGCCTGAAGTGAAGGCAAGGCCGAAGGCGGTTCGTCGCGGAAATGGCACTTCGCCGGGAAAATAGGGCGAAAAGGCGCGGTCAGGACCGTGCAGCAAGGGTCTTGGTGCCGGTGATGAAGCGGGCCTCGGCGATCAGACCGGCGCGGATCTCGTAGATGGCGACGAGCTCGAGGGTGCCGGAGCCTTCGGGAAACGTGCGGGTGATCAGCTCGTGGTCGATGACGGTATTCCCGGCGACGATGCGATGGAGCAGGCGCGCGTGGAGGTTGGGCTCCTCAAAACGCGCAAGGAAATGCGGGCGCATCTCGGCATGCCCGGTGGCGAGGAGTTTGTCGGTGTGCTTGAACTGGCGGGCGTCGGCGGCGTAGGTGTCGAGGAGGGCCTCTACGTCGCGGGCGTTGTAGGCGTCGAGCTGACGTTGGATGACGGCGGCGGGATCGTTCATGGGCGGGTCTGCCCGGTGCCCTCGATCAGGAACTTGTAGGTGCAGAGTTCACGGAGGCCCATGGGGCCGCGGGCGTGGAGGCGGTCGGTGCTGATGCCGATCTCGGCGCCGTAACCGAATTCAAAACCGTCCGTGAAGCGCGTGCTCGCGTTCCAGTAAACGGTCGCACTGTCCACGGCTGCGAGGAAGCGGCGGGCGGCGGATTCATCCGCGGTAACGATGGCATCACTGTGGTTCGAGCTGTCGCGGTTGATCGTCGCGATCGCGGCCTCGAGCGAATCGACCACGCGGACGGCGATGATGGTGTCGAGGAACTCGGTGGTGTAGTCGGAGGGCGTCGCGGGGGCGACGGAAGAAGCCGAGGGCTGAGAGTTGAGCGCGGAGAGATCGGCGGCGGCGAGGATCGCGAGGCTGGCGGAGTCGCAGCGGAGCTGGACGTTTTTCGCGATGAGGGCGCGGGCGACGGCGGGGAGGAATTTCTCGGCGACGCTGACGTGAATGAGCAGTTGCTCGGCAGCGTTGCAGGCGCTGGGGCGCGAGGCCTTGGCGTTAACGGTGATTTTTTCCGCCATCGCGAGGTCGGCGGCGGCGTCCACGTAGACGAAGCACACGCCCTGAAAATGCTTGATGACGGGAATGGTGGAGTTCTCCGCGACGAAGCGGATGAGGCTCTCGCCGCCGCGCGGGATGATGCAGTGGATGAGCGCGTCGAGCTTGAGCAGCGCGTTGAGAGCGGCGCGGTCGGTCGTGGGGATGAGTTGGACGGCGTCGGCGGGGAGACCGGCGGCGGTGAGCGCGGCGGTGATGAGCGCGGCGAGGGCGGTGTTGGTGTGGAAGCACTCTTTGCCGCCGCGGAGAATGGAGGCGTTGCCGGACTTCAGACAGAGGATGGCGCAGTCGATGGTTACGTTGGGGCGGGCTTCGTAGATGATGCCGATCACGCCGATGGGGACGCGGACTTTGCGGATCTGGAGCCCGTTGGGGCGCGTGGTTTCTTCGAGCAGGTCGCCGACGGGATCGGGGAGGGTGATGACCTCGCGGACGGAGACGGCGAGATGGTTAAGGCGTGCGGTTGTGAGCGTAAGCCGATCGCGGGAGGACGCAGAGAGGGCTGCGGCCTCGGGCGAGGCTAGGTCGCGGGCGTTGGCGGCGAGGAGCGCGGCGTGGGAGGCGTCGATCAGGTCGGCGAGTCGGGCGAGGGCGGCGTTTTTGGCGGCGGTCGGGACGGTCGCGAGCACGAGGGACGCGGCGCGGACGCGTTTGGCGAGGGACGTGACGAGGCTCGTGAGATCGGCGGACATGAGAGTGACAGAGGAAGGAACCACGAAACACACGAAAGACACGAAAGTTTTTCGAAACCGGAGTTTCGGCGATGACCCGCGGAACCCACGGAAGACACGGAAAAACTCAAACGGCGCGGCTGCGGGAAAGGGAGGCGGGCCTAGGCGAGGCCTAGGAAATGGTATCGAGCAACACGGCTTTGGTGCGGCCACCGAGGTCGGTGGTTTCGATGCGGCCGACGGTGAGATTGGCGCCCTGGGCGGAGAGCAGCGTGCGGAGGGCTTCGCGGTCGTCGTGGTCTTCGGTGACGATCTCGCTGAACCGGCGGTAGGTGACGCGGTAGGCGGTCTCGAGGCCTTCGAGCCGGCGGAGCGGGTCTCCGGGCGAAGCGGGGCGGGGCGCGGCAGGTATGCGCTTCGGCCTAGCGTCGGACGGCACGGGAGTCGAAGAGGAGGGTGAGACGCGCGTGAGTGACCTGCGAAAGGGCCGGTCCATCGGCAGCGGCATCTCGGTCGGCAAGCGCGGAAAGGAAGTTTTTTGGCGGGGCGGGGTTGTGCGGGTGTTTCTGAGCTTGGCGAGGGTCGGAGCGGCTGGGACAACGTCACCTTACCAATGAGCGATTCTTCCCATTTCTACGCGTGCATCATGGCGGGCGGCAGTGGCGAGCGGTTCTGGCCGATGAGCCGGGCCCGCACGCCGAAGCACCTGTTGAAGCTTTTCTCCGACCGCACGCTGGTCGAAGAGACGGTGCGCCGGCTCGACGGCGTGGTGCCAATGACGAACGTTTTCGTGCTGACTAACACCGCGCAGCTGGAGACGACCCGGGCAGCGCTCAAAGGCGTGATTGCCGAGGCCAACATCATCGCGGAGCCGGCGAAACGTGACACGGCGGCGGCGGCGGCGCTGGCGACGGCGTTGGTGCGGGCCCGTGATCCGCAGGGCGTCCTCGTGCTCCTGCCGGCGGATGCGCTCATCAAGGATACGGCGACGCTCGCACGACAGATGGGGGTGGCGCTCAGGCGCGCGGCGACCACGCCGGCGTTGCTCACCTTTGCGATCAAGCCCGATCATGCTGCGACGGGTTTCGGTTATTTGGAAATGGGCGAGCCGACGGGCGACGGTTTCCGGCAAGTGAAGCGTTTCGTGGAAAAGCCCGATGCGACGACGGCGACGCGTTACGTTGAGAGCGGCCACTATGCGTGGAACGCCGGGATGTTTTTCTGGAGCGCGGCGGCGTTTCTGGCCGAGGCGGAGAAACACACGCCGATGCTGGCGGGATTCATCCGGGAGTTTCCGTCGGGCGATCCGACGGCGTTTCTCGCGGCGAAATTTCCGACGCTGGAGCCGAAAGTTTCCGTGGACTACGCGATCATGGAAAAGGCGGCGTCGGTCGAGACGATGGTTGCTGAGTTCGATTGGGACGATGTGGGTCTGTGGACCGCGCTACCGAAACACTTGCCGAAAGACGCGGGCGACAATGCCGTGCGCGGTCCGGTCGTGGCGGTGAACGCGCACAACAACATTGCGGTGAGCAACGGCCGGGTGGTCGCGCTCGTGGGCGTGAGCGACCTCGTCGTGGTCGAGACCGCAGACGCGATCCTCGTCTGCCACCGTGACAGCGTGGGTGAGATCAAAAAGCTCATGCCGCTGCTGCCGAAGGAACTGCTCTAAGCGACCGGGGCGGGAAGCTGCCCGCGAATGACGCAAATCGGAGCGAATTCCGAATCGGGAGGGCGGTGGACGAAGGAGTTTGGGTCGCCCCGAATTACCAGACCGGGTTACTCGCGAATGTCGTGGGCGGTAACGCAGCTGCACGGGCAGCAGCGAGGCTGGAGGCGATCTCCGGGATGGCCACAACGCGAGCGGTGGGAGTCACACACCCTGCTGCACGCGGCGCTCGGGGAACTGCACGGGCGGCCGAATTCTTTCAAAGCGGCGGCGGCCGCGGTGGGCTACGCCGGATTGGGCGTGGTCCTCCTCATGGCGCGGTGGTTGATCGAGCCGAGTGCGGTCGAAACCGGGAATCAGCAGCCGGCGTCGGCAAGCTGGCGGCGTAAAGCCACCAGCGCAGGCGCGGCCTCGTGGGCCGGAGCGTTTTTCCAAACACACTCGATCGTGAGACGGTCATTGTAGCCGATCTGTTTGAGGGCGCGGAAAAACGGGCGGAAATCGTCGCCGTTGATGCCGGGGGCGGCGCGGTCTTTGTCCTCGGCGAGGTGGGCGTGGTAGACCGGGCCCACCCGGAGAATGTCATCTGGTGACTCACCGTTACGCAGCATGTGGAAGAGATCGACGAGCAGTTTGACCGCGGGATGGTGGGCGCGTTTCACGGCCTCGGCGCCCTCGACGATGGTGTTGACGAGATTGCATTCGACGCGGTTGAGCGGCTCGACGACGAGGGTGACGCCTTGGGCCTGGGCGAGCGGAGCGAAGAGACGGAGAGCTTCGACGTATTGCTCAAAGCCACGGGCGGCGGACCAGCCCTCGGGCATCATGCGGGCACCGGCGCTGCCGAAGACCATAATCGACATCCCGACGGAGCGGGCGCGGCGAAAGGCGGTGTCGGCGTAGCGGCTGAGCGCGGCTTGATCGACGGCCGGACCGACGACCTTGAGCCCGGGCGGCAGAAAGGAATTCGAAGCCGGCATGGGGAGCGGGCAGGCCCGCAGCGCGGCGAGGT
This sequence comes from Opitutus sp. GAS368, assembly GCA_945882935.1. Lineage (GTDB taxonomy): Bacteria > Verrucomicrobiota > Verrucomicrobiia > Opitutales > Opitutaceae > Tous-C4FEB. The sequence goes on along the minus strand of CAMCWW010000114.1, from coordinate 3,577 downwards.
GCGGGGCGAAGGCCTCGTCGGCGGAGGAGGGCAGAAGAAAGTTTTGCACGTGACCCTCGATGAAGTCGAAGGCGTGGGGCGTGGGCAGGGTCGCGAGCGTGGCGGGATCAAGGCAGAGGCCGATTTGCATAGGGAAGAGGAAGAGGTGGACGACGACGCAGGCCGAGGAGATTGGGGGCGGACGGTCCGCTTGGCGCCAGTTTAGGACGGTAAAAACGCGACGCGAAAGGCGATTTTTGAAATCAAAAAACGGAACGCGACGGGGGCGTCGCGTCTCCAGGCTGCGCTTCTCTTGCCGTGGACAAATCGGACGAAGTTGGTTTTCGGGACGTTCGCGCTCGCCGGGTTAGCGGCCGAAGGATTTGGCGAAATCGTCTCCGCTGGCCTTGACGACCTGCTTCTTTTTCGGGCGTTTTTTTGCTGAGTCGGCGATTTTCTGCTGGAGCAGTTTTTCGTAGCGGGCGGCGTCGAGGGGCAAGGTGATGGTCTCATCGGTCCACGCTGAAAGCAGCATGGCGTTGGCTAACTCGATGGAATGGATGCCCTCGGCGCCGGGGGAGAGCAGCGTGGCGCCGTCGAGGATCGCGTCGGCGAAGTTCTTGAGGATCTCGTTGTGCTGGCCGCCATGATTGGCGGCGGAGATGGCGACATCCCAGGTATCGGGCCGGGAGAAAGCGCCAGTGCTGGTACGGGAGAATTCGCTCATGGGCGTCTCGTTGCGCGTATAAGTGATTTTGTCGTCTTCGTAGACGAGCTTGCCGCGCTCGGCGGTGATCTCGAGGCGGTTGGTGCCGGGGGCTTCGCCGGTGGAGGTGATGAACACGCCGGTGGCGCCGTTGGGGAATTCGAAGTAAGCCGTGACGTCGTCCTCGACTTCAATGCTGTGATATTTGCCGAAACTGCAGTGGGCGCGGATGCGTTTCGGGAGACCGAACATCCATTGGAAGAGATCGAGGTTGTGCGGGCACTGGTTGAGCAGCACGCCGCCGCCCTCGCCGGCCCAGGTCGCGCGCCAGCCGCCGGAGCCGTAGTAGGCCTCGGTGCGGAACCAATTTGTGATGATCCAATTCACGCGGCGGATTTCGCCGAGCTCGCCGGAGCGGATGAGGTGGCGGATTTTTTGGTAATAGAGGTCGGTGCGCTGGTTGAACATCGCCGCGAAGACCTGTTTTTTGTTCTTGTGCGCGGCGTTGAGGCGCAGGGCGTCGGCCTTGTGGACCGAGACGGGTTTCTCGACCATCACGTGGAGGCCGGCTTGAAGTGCGAGGATGCCGAGCGTGGTATGTTGGTAATGCGGGGTCGCGATGATCAGCGCGTCGATGAGGCCGGATTTGATCATGTCCTCAACGGTCGCAAAGGCCTTGGCTTGGGGGAAACGGGTGCAACGGGCCGCGTCGAAGTCTGAGACCGCGGTGAGTTCAAGGCGGGGGATTTTCCCGGCGAGAATATTAGTGGCGTGAGCGGCGCCCATGTTGCCTAAGCCGACAATACCGATGCGGACGTTTTTCATAAGTGAGGAGTGAAGAAGCGGACGGGGGAGAGGGAAAAGCAGACCGACTCGGAAGGCGCGACGAGTGGGCTGCAAATCATTTTTCGGGGAAATTTAGGCGGGAAATGGGAGCGGGATTTCGTTTAAAACCACGGTGGCGAGGAGGGTTTTGAAAAAGCACTTGCTTCCGACAAGGGCATCTTGCTTTGTGACCCTTCATTTGTTCGGGCTGTAGCGTAGCCTGGTAGCGCGCTTGCATGGGGTGCAAGAGGTCGTGAGTTCGAATCTCACCAGCCCGACCATTTCCCCCAGTAATCCCCGGGGATTTCCCCGGTGCGGCCGGCCTCATCGTAAACGCAGCACCGGCTCGAAAAACTTCCGCAACACGGCCACGACTTCGCTGAATCGCTCGGGGATCCCGGTCAGGCCGTTGCGGCGCAGGAACGCGGCCCACTGCACCTGTTTGGTCGGATTGTTGGCGAACGCATCGGTGAGAGCTTCGGGAAGCGGTGGCAGGTTCGTTTGCCGGCTGGCAAACGTTGCGTCGATGGCTTTCCGCAGCGTCGGGCCATCGAATTCGAACCGCTGCGCCAGGAACCAGATGTCGTGAAAATCCTTCATCCGGGTGTTGGCGATCCCCAGCTTCACCATCGCCTCGAACTTCTCGGCGACGACCGTGTAGACGGGATACGTGCGAATCTGTGGTGCGGGAAAGTCCAACAGCGCCGGGAATGTGGCTCTCTCGGGTGCGGGCGTCACAACATCTCCCGCGCCCACGTCGATCTGCACCGGCACCTCCGCTGGGCCGAGTTTGCCCAGCAACCGGATGCGGACGCCGCCGTAGGCGTCGTCTTCCCGGATGTCGTCAGCTTGAACAGACTTCCGGTCGATTACGATTCCGTCGTCCACCACGGGCACGGCTACCACGGCTGCGAATACCTGGATCTACTCCGCCTTTTCCGTCGAGCCGAATCCGAGGAGGTCGAGATCGCGGGTGGGTCGGTGGGTTTTCTCGTCCCAAACCACAAACAGCATCGCGCCCTTGAGCAGGAACCGGTCGGCGTGGGGCGATTGACTCAGCCGGAAGAGGAGGCGCTCGATGCCATAGCGCAGGAGCAAAAGGTTGAAGTCTTCGCCACGGGTCGCGGCCACGTTTTGCAGCCGGGCTTTCACCGAGGCGGAGATGTTCTTGGAAGCGTTCATGCGAGCATCTCGACGTAGGGTTGAATGACCCGACTCACCCGGCAGACCGCAGCCGCCTTGGAGAGTTCGTTCATGGTGAATTTTCTCTGCCGCCAGCCGTCGCGTAGCGCCTCGATCGCCACGTCGGGGCCATACTTATGCCGATACTTGAAACAGTCGGCCACGGTCTTGGCCGGAGAGTAAACGCGTACGGTTCCGCCTGGCAGTGCGTGCTCCTGAACGCCGAAGGCATGGGAAGCGGCCGAGAACTTGCAGAACCTAACGGGCAGATTTCCGCTGCCCGGAAAATTGGTGTCGCGCGGGAGGGCCAGCCAGACTTGATGCGGCGATTGCGTCCCGATCCGGTGGAATTGGAGCGCGGAAACGAGGCAGACCACGGCGCGCGGCACTCGTTTGGCAGCCTCGACGAGAGAGAGGTTTTGGTTCGGCTCGAAGTCCGCGGATGCGTAGAGGCCACGTCCGAGCCGACGCGCCTGCCCCTGTCCGACGAGACGACGAAGGTATTCACGCGAGTAACCGGCGGCCACCATGTCGCGGGCACGGAAAACCCCGAGGCTGCGGACAAAGTTGCCGGCCGTCAGGATCTGGGTGCTAGTGTTACGCTTTGGTTTCACTTCTTTATTCATGGCATGATAACGTAACAGCCGTTCAAGACTGATCTGAATTGGGTGGCGCACGGTTTCGGAAGCCCGGCGGCCAGTGGCGAGAGGCCTCCGCAAAGAGTCCGCGATGCAAATGCGGTTAATTGCTGGTGCGTCGGCTTCGCAAACGATCCCGGCTTGATCTGATTTCGCACCAGCGAGCCTCGGCCCCGAATCGAGGCATCAGCCAGTTTGCGCTCGGCAGTTCGGATCCGGCTCACCTATTAACACCACTAACGTTCGC